>NZ_JBSJYX010000001.1:0-441044 GCF_053711175.1 Kocuria sp. KH4 | reverse complement strand
GTTCCGTCGAAGGCGGCGAAGGCCGTGAACTCCTGCGGGACGAGCTCCTTGAACTCGGGCAGGCGCTTGAGGTCGTCCGGGGAGTGGTAGTGGTCGGTCACGGTGACGTCCTTCCGGGTCGGGTGCCCCCGAGGCTACCGGGACCGGCTCCGGCGGCACACCCCTCCCCGCGCCCGGTCACCTCTCCCAGGGCGCCCGGATCGGGAAGTACCGCTCCAGGAACTCCGTCATCCGCTCGGCCCGCTCGGCCGCCGGCACCTCCGGGAAGCTGCCGTCGTTGAGGCAGAACATGTCCAGGCTTCGCCGCCGGAGCAGCTTGTCCATCTGCTGCAGCCCCGCCCGGGTGGTGGTGTCCACGTACTCGGTGCGGGCGGTGTCCTGGGTCACGGCCCGGCCGGTGAGCAGGGCGTAGTAGTGGTACAGCGAGTTGGTCACCGAGACGTTCTCCGCGGCGCGGAACCGGCTGGAGGCCGTGCGGAGGAACTCCCGGGGGAACTCCCGCTCCATCTCGGCCACCACGCTGCGGCGCAGCGGGGCGGCGCAGTGCTCCAGGTGCCGGGTGGTGATCCGGCCGAACCGCTCCCACAGCAGCCGCCGGTTCACCCGGGCCGCGTTCTCGAAGCCCGAGCGCTCGGGGTGCCCCTCGCCCAGGCCGATGCGGGTGCTGGCCTCCACGAACTTCGTCACCCCGCCGGGGGAGAAGAACAGCGAGGGCCCGAGCTGGCGGCCGAAGAACATGTCGTCGTTGGAGTACAGGAAGTGCTCGGACAGGCCCTCGATCCGGTGCAGCTGCGCCTCGACCGCCTGCGAGTTGTAGACGGGCAGCACCGAGGTGTCCGCGAAGAACTCCTCGCTGCGCACCAGGCGCACCCGGGGGTGCTCGGCCAGCCAGGCCGGGGGCCGGGAGTCGGTGGCGATGTAGATGGTGCGGACCCAGGGGGCGAACATGTGCACCGAGCGCAGGGCGTACTTGAGCTCGTCGACCTGCCGGAAGCGGGCCTCGTGGTCGTCGCCCTCCCCGACCACGGCGCCCTCCATGTAGGAGGCCCGGACCCGCCGGTACTCGGCGTCGGAGCCGTCCACCCAGGAGAAGACCATGTCGATCTCGAAGTCGATGTCGCTGGCGTGGTCGGCGAACATGTTCTCGATGGTCGGCCACTGCAGGCCGAAGCGCTCCACGCTGCCGCGCACGGCCTCCGCGCGGGAGACGGTCCGGCGGGTCAGGGAGTTCTCCACCGGCAGGCGGATCTCGTGCTCGCCGAACTCCCACAGCTCGAGCTGCACGCCGGTCGCCGCGCCGTAGTACAGCTTCGAGCGCTTCGAGTAGTGCGGGCGGTAGAGCCGGAACACGCGGGCGTTGCGCCGGTGGGTGAGCTGCCCGTCCGCGAGCAGCTCGGAGGTCTGCGTCTTCGTGTCCATGGGCTTGACGTAGTACGGCTCGCCGACGGCCGCCTCCACCAGGGCCTCGCGCAGCCGCGCGCGGTCGTGCAGGTCCACCGCGACCACGGGGCGCTCGTCGTTGCCGCGCACCAGGAGGTGGTCAATCCCGGCGTCCTCCAGGACACGGCGCAGGAAGAGCAGGTTCTGCACCATGACGTCGTGGGGGGTCTGGTCGGTGATGCGCAGGGCGAAGCGGCCCTTGTACCGGACCACGTCCGGGCGCTCGTCGAGCGCCGCGGCGGAGGCGCGGGACGCGCTGCGGAACTCCTCGCCGTCGGGCCCGTCCTCGGGCGCGGGGAAGTAGGCGGTGTCGAGCGTGATGGTGTCGATGGTCGTCTCCTGGTGGTGGTCAGCGGCTGCGGCGCTCCCAGGATAAGACCCCGCGGGGGCCCGCCGTCACGGGGCGGGCTGGCAGCGCTTGCAGAACCACAGCGCCCGGTCCTGCGGGGGCCCGGGGTGGGCCTCGCCGGGGGCCAGCTCGGCGTCGTCGATCCGGGTCTCCCGGATCGGGGCCCCGCAGCGGCGGCAGGGCTGGCGGCCGCGGCCGTAGACCCAGAACTGCTCGCCGCGCCGGGCCGGGCCGCCCACGGTGGAGCGCTGGGAGCGGTCCCGGTTGGCGTGCAGCAGCCGGTGGGAGAGGTCCACCACGGCCCCGAGGTCCTCGACGCCGGCCACCGGGGTGAAGGGGTGCAGCCGCCGCAGGAAGAGGATCTCGTTGCGGTAGACGTTGCCGATCCCGGCGAGGTTGCGCTGGTCCATCAGCGCGGCGGCCACGGGCCGGTGCGGGTGCCGGGCCAGCCGGGACAGGGCCTCCGCCCGGTCCCAGTCGGGGCCGAGCAGGTCCGGGCCCAGGTGGCCCACGAGCTCGTCCTCGTCCGCCGTGGCCACGAGGTCCAGCATTCCGAGGTCGAAGCCCACCGCCTGGGCCGCGGCGGTCTCCAGCACCGCGCGGGCCTGGTAGCCGGGGCGCCGCCACCGGGTCCCGCGCGGATAGACGTGCCACATCCCCTCCATGAGCAGGTGGGAGTGCAGGGTCAGCGGCGCCAGGGCCTCGGGGCCGCCGTCCACGCGGATCAGGAGGTGCTTGCCGCGCGGGAGCACCTCGGTCACCGTGCGCCCGGAGAGGTCCGCGGTGGCGATCGCGGGGAAGCGCAGGTCGCTGCGCGTGAGGACCTGACCGGCCAGGGCGCGGCGCAGCAGCGCCGCCTGGCGGTAGACGGTGTCACCCTCGGGCACGGCGGCCTCCTCGATCGCGCGCCGCGCTCACCGGCGCATCCTCAGCCCGCGCGGCGTCGAGTAGAAGCCGCCGGCCAGCAGGGACTCCCGGACCGCGGTCTCGAGGGGGCCGGGGCCGAGCACGGGGGCCCCGTTGACCTTCTCGACCGTGAGCTTGTCCACCGCGCCCCGCCGGACGGTGCCGGCCACGGCGGGGCCGGCGGCGGCCAGGGCGTCCGCGTCCTCGGTGAACGCGAGGACGGTCCGCCCGCCGCGCTCCACGTACAGGGCCAGGGCGCCGTCCACGAGCACGACGACGGCGCCCGCCTTGCGCCCGGGCCGGTGCCGTCCGGCCGGCGCGTCCTCGCCGTCCGGGGCGGTCGCCGCGACCGGGTCCGGCCACTCGAGGGCGGCCCCGTAGGGGTTGGCGGGGTCGGTCGCGGCCAGCGCCAGCGCCACGGGCTCCTCGGCGCGCACCTGGTCGTCGGTGCTGAACGTGCGCAGGTGGTCCACCGTGGCCGGCTGGGCGAACTGGGCGGCGCCCAGGCCCTCGATGAAGTAGCCCCGGCGGGCGCGGCCGGTGTCCTCCAGCGTGGAGAGCACCTTGTAGACCGTGGCGAAGCCGCCGGGGATCTCCTCGACGGCCACGGGCCCCTTGGTCACCACCCCGTAGCGGTCCATGAGCAGCTCGGCGGTGGCCGAGGCCCGCAGCGTGGGCTCGAGCGGCTCCGGGCGCAGCATCGACCAGCGCCCGGCCACGAGCGGGGAGTCGTGCCGCTCCAGGGTGGCCGCACCGCTCGTGATGCGCAGCGCCCCGCCGGTCCCGGGCCGGGACGCGCCGCCGCCGGGACGCAGCCGGGCGGCGCCGCGGCGGGCCGTGGAGCGGCCCCGCGGGGGCTTGGCCCGGTGCCGGTGGGCGGCCTGCCCGCCGGAGAGCAGCGAGCGCACCGGGAGGAAGGTGTCGTTGGTGATCAGCCCGGCCCAGACGAGGTTCCACAGCGCGGTGGTGAGCTCCCCGGCGGGCACCGGGGCGCCGTCGGCCTCGAGCAGCCCCAGCAGCTGCGGGAAGAACCAGGCGCCGCCGGGGGCGAGGACGTCGAGCACCCGGCGCTCGAGGGTGGAGTCCAGGGCGGCGGCCGCCACGGCGAGGGTCTCGGCGGGTGGCAGGGTCAGCTGGGCGGCCTCGCTCAGGTGCAGCGACACCCACCCGTCGTCGCCGGCCAGGGAGCCGGCCCCGGACCACAGGACCTCCCCGGACGCGGTGAGCTCGTCCAGCAGCTCGGGCCGGTAGTCCGCCACGCGGGCCGCCAGCACGAGCGGCTCCCACGCCGAGGCCGGGACGGCGACGCCGGCCAGCTGGTCCACGACCGTGAGCACGCCGTCCTCGCCGCGCAGCTGGTGGCCGCGGCCCACGTGCTGCCAGGCGGGCAGGAACCGGGCGTAGACCTGCCCCGGGACCGGCTCCACGTCGCGGCGCAGCGCGGCCAGCGACCGGCGCCGGATCCGCCGCAGCACCTCCGCCTCGCACCACTCGGAAGGGGCCGGCCCGGCCCCGGCGGCGTCCGGGCGCGCCGGCCGGAACTCGCCCTCGACGACCCGCCGGTCCGCGGCGAGCCGCTCCAGGGTGGTCCGCACCACGGCCGTGCCCAGCCCGAGCCGGGCCGCGGCCTCGTCCACGGTGAAGGGCCCGTGGGTGCGGGCGTAGCGGGAGACGAGGTCGGCCAGCGGGTCCTCGACGGGCTCGACGAAGGCGAGCGGCACGCCCATGGGCAGGGGCACGCCCAGGGCGTCGCGCAGCCGGGAGGCGTCCTCGATCGCCGCCCAGTGCTCCACGCCGCGCAGGTGCACCCGCAGGGCGCGGTTGGCGGCCACGAGCCGCTCCAGCCACCCGGCGGCGGTGTCCTCGGGGCAGGCGGCCTCCGGGTCGTCCGGGTCCTGGAGCCGCCGGGCGGCCTCGGCGGTGGTGAGCGGGCCGAGCAGGCGCAGCAGGTCCGCGGCGCCCTCGAGCCCGCGCAGCCGGCGGTCGGCGGCGAGGCGCTGCAGCTCCGCCTCCGTGCGCTCGAGCACGTCCGGGTCCAGCAGCTCCCGCAGCTCGGCGCGGCCCAGGAGCTCGTTGAGCAGGGCGGCGTCGAGGGACAGGACCGCCGCCTTGCGCTCCGCCAGCGGGGAGTCCCCCTCGTAGAGGAACTGCGCGACGTAGCCGAAGAGCAGGGTCCGGGCGAACGGGGACGGCTGGTCGGTGGTGGTCTCCACCACCCGGATCGCCCGGCGCTCCACGGCCCGGTGCAGCTCCTTGAGGGCGGGCAGGTCGTAGACGTCCTGCAGGCACTCGCGCACCGTCTCCAGGATGATCGGGAACTGCGGGTACTTCCGGGCGACGTCCAGCAGCTGCGCGGAGCGCTGGCGCTGCTGCCACAGCGGCGTGCGCCGGCCGGGGTCGCGCCGGGGCAGCAGCAGGGCCCGGGCGGCGCACTCCCGGAAGCGGGAGGCGAACAGCGCCGAGCCGCCGACCTCCTCGGTCACGATCCGGTCCAGCTCGTCCGGGTCGAACAGGAACAGCTCCGCCCCCGGGGGCTCGTCCTCCATGGCCGGCACGCGCAGCACGATGCCGTCGTCGGCGGCCTGCGCGGAGCCGTCCAGGCCGTAGCGCTCGTGCAGCCGGGCCCCCACGGCCAGCGCCCAGGGGGCGTGCACGGGCATCCCGAACGGCGAGTGCAGCACCACCCGCCAGTCCCCGAGCTCGTCGTGGAAGCGCTCGACGACGAACAGCCGGTCCGAGGGCACCTGCCCCACGGCCTCCTTCTGCTCGCCCACGTAGGCCAGCAGGTTGTCGGCGGCCCACTCGTCGAGCCCGGCCGCGCCCAGCCGGGCGCGGGCCTCGTCCTCGGCGGCCCCGGCGATCTCCCGGTTGAACCGGCCCACCGCGCGGCCCAGCTCCACGGGCCGGCCGGGGCCGTCGCCGTGCCAGAAGGGGAGCTTGCCCGGGACGCCGGGGGCGGGGGAGACGATGACCCGGTCGTGGGTGATCTCCTCGATCCGCCAGCTGGAGGCGCCCAGGGCGATGACGTCGCCCACGCGGGACTCGTAGACCATCTCCTCGTCGAGCTCGCCCACCCGCTTCGAGTTCTTCCCGTCCTGCTCGCCGACCAGGTACACGGCGAACAGGCCGCGGTCCGGGATGGTCCCGCCCGAGGTCACCGCCAGCCGCTGCGCCCCGGGCCGGCCCTCGATCGTGCCGGTCTCCCGGTCCCAGACGATGCGCGGGCGCAGCTCGGCGAACTCGTCGGAGGGATAGCGGCCCGAGAGCAGGTCCAGGGTGGCGTCGAAGGCGGAGCGGGGCAGGGTCAGGAACGGGGAGGAGCGGCGGACGGTGTCGAACCACTCCTCCACCTCGACCGGCCCCAGGGCGGTGGCGGCCACGGTCTGCTGGGCCAGGACGTCCAGCGGGTTCAGCGGGACCGCCAGCGGCTCGATCCGGCCCTGCAGCATCCGCTCGACCGTCACCGCGGCGTCGAGCAGGTCCCCGCGGTGCTTGGGGTAGAACCGGCCGCGGGAGACCTCCCCGACCTGGTGGCCGGCGCGGCCCACGCGCTGCAGCCCCGAGGCGGCCGAGGGCGGGGCCTCGATCTGGACCACCAGGTCCACGGCGCCCATGTCGATGCCCAGCTCGAGGGAGGACGTGGCCACCACGCAGCGCAGCCGGCCGGTCTTGAGGTCGTCCTCGATGACCGCCCGCTGATCCTTGGAGACCGACCCGTGGTGCGCGCGGGCCAGCACCGGGTCCGCGCCCTCGTAGCGGCCGGTCTGCCGGCGCAGGTCCGCGGGCTCGGGGGTCCCGCCGGGCGCGGACGGGTCCCGCCCCGCCAGGGCGGTGCGCAGCACGTCCCCGAGCTGCTGCGGCGCGGAGCCCGCCGGGGGACCGGGCGCGGCGTCGTCGCGCGGGCCGCCGCCCTCCCCGGGCGCGTCCTCCGGCGCGCCGCCGTCCGGGTCCGTGTGCTCGAGGCGGAAGGCGTAGATCTCGTTGAGCCGCGCCGTGAGCTTCTCGGCCAGGCCGCGGGAGTTGGCGAACACGATGGTCGAGCGGTTCTCCAGCACCAGGTCCACGACCCGCTCCTCGACGTGCGGCCAGATCGAGGCGGTGGTCGTGGGCGCGAGGGCGTCGAGGTCGTCGTCGCCGAAGCCGGACCCGGCCAGGGACGGGGAGGCGGCGGGCCCGCCCAGCACCGTCATGTCCGGGATCGGCACCGAGACCGTGAGGTCCCACCGCTTCTCCGCCCGCGGCGCGACGACCGAGACCGGCTCCCGCCCGCCCAGGAACCGGGCGACCGTCTCGACCGGCTCGACCGTGGCCGACAGCCCGATGCGCTGCACCGGCTTCTCCAGCAGCGCGTCCAGCCGCTCCAGGGTGAGCGCCAGGTGCGCCCCGCGCTTGGTGCCCGCCACGGCGTGCACCTCGTCCACGATCACGGTGTGCACGTCCGTGAGGGTCTCCCGCGCCTTGGACGTGAGCATCAGGTAGAGCGACTCGGGCGTGGTGATGAGGATGTCCGGGGGGCTGGAGAGCAGGGCCCGGCGCACGGCCTGCGGCGTGTCCCCGGAGCGGACCCCCACGCTGACCTCCGGCGGCTCGACGCCGGCGTGGCGGGCGGTCTGGGAGATCCCGATCAGCGGGGCCCGCAGGTTGCGCTCCACGTCCACGCCCAGCGCCTTGAGCGGGGAGATGTAGAGCACCCGGGTGCCGCGCCGCTCACCCCGGGCGCTCGCGGAGCGGGCCTTGGTGCGCAGGCTCCCGGCGGTCCCGGCCTGTGCCGCGGAGGCGGCGCTCCCGGGTCCGGCCGCGGGCGCGGTGTCCCCGGTCCCCGGCCGGCCGGTCGCCGCGTGCCGTCCCGCCGCCGCCTCGGCCACGAACCGGTCCAGGGCCCACAGGAACGCGGCCAGGGTCTTGCCGGAGCCGGTGGGCGCCACGATCAGGGCGTGGCGCCCCGCGGCGATGGCCCGCCAGGCGCCCTCCTGGGCGGCCGTGGGCGCGGCGAACGCACCCGAGAACCAGGCCCGGGTGTGCTCGGTGAACAGGCTCAGCGCCGGATCAGGTGCCAAAGCCCTGGATCTCGAGCTGCTGGATGCCGGGACCGGTGCAGGCCTCGGCGGGGAAGGGCACCACCAGGGACTGCCTGTTCTCCGGCGGGTAGACGCGCAGCCCCGCGGCCTCCCGGGCCGCGCACCCGGGGTGGACGGCGGCCTGGCTGATGCGCAGCGCGGCGGTGGCGGACTCGCCCGGCGCCAGCTCCTCGCCGGTCCCGGGGACACCGGCGTCGCGCACCGCCGGGGCGCCGAGGGCCGCGCCGTCGGCGTCCACGAAGGACACCCCCGGGTAGCCCGCGAGCACGCAGGGCTCCGCGGCCGCGTTGGTCACGGTGAGGTCCACGTGCACCGACCCCGCGGCGCCCCCGGCCGGTGCGGCGGAGACCTCCAGCGCGGAGGTTGCGCACCGGTCCGGGCCGCCGCGCCGGGCGGGCTCGCCGCCGGCGTCGTCGGCGCCGTCCGCGGTTCCACCGGTCCCGTCGGCGGTCTCCTCCGCCGCATCGATCGCGGGCTCCTCGGCCGGTTCCTCGGTCGTCTCCTCAGCCGTCCCCTCGGCGGGCCCGCCGGTGGGCTCCGCGGGGTCGCCGGCCGGGGCGGTGGCCGCCGTGGCGGCCCGCCCGTCGGTCGGCTCCCCGGACGGGGACGTTCCCTCCGCCGGGGCGCCGCCGGCGGGGGCCGTGCCGGCCGGGGCCGCGGAGGCGCTCCCGGCGGGGGCGGGGGCGGCGGCGGTGCCGACCTGCTCCGGCGGCCCGCCGCCGCAGGCGGTGAGCGCCAGGGCCGCGGCGAGGGCGAGGGCGCCCAGGACGGGGCGGGCGACGGGGGAGAGCGAAGACATGGGGGGATATCCTCCTCGTGCGGACGTCGTGGCGGGCCACGCCTTGAGGAGGGGGCCCTCCCAGGGACTTCATTCTAGGCAGGGCCACCGACACCGGCCCCGGACGCGTCCTGCGCCGGGGCCGGTATGGCGTCCGGGGCGGGCGCTACCGCTCGCCGGCCTCCGCCGGGGGCAGGGCGGCGCGCATCACCTCGGCCAGGTGGACGCCCTCGGCGCCGGTGCCCTGGGCGATCTGGGTGCGGCAGGAGAAGCCGTCGGCGAGCACGATCGTCCCGTCGGCCGCGGCGCGGATCGCGGGGAACAGCTCCTTCTCGCCGAGGGTCTGCGAGACCTCGTAGTGGCCGGGCTCGAAGCCCCAGTTGCCCGCCAGCCCGCAGCAGCCGCCGCCGACCACGGCGGTGTCCACGCCCAGCTTCGCCAGCACCTGCAGCTCGGGGCCGTAGCCGAGCATGGACTTCTGGTGGCAGTGCACCTGGCACACGGCCTCGGCGGGGCCGGCCTCGGTGGTCAGCTCCCGGAAGGGCCAGGGGCCGCCGGCGGCCAGGTGGGCGGCCGCGAACGAGCCGATCGTCGTCGTCAGTTCGGCCACCCGCCGGGCGCGGGGGTCGCCGGGGAGCAGCTCCGTGATCTCGTCCTGGAGCATGACCGTGCAGGAAGGCTCCAGGCCGATGATCGGGTACCCGGCCTCCAGCAGCGGCTCCATCACGTCGAGGGTGTCGCGCAGCACCTTCTGCGTCATGTCCAGCTGCCCGGTGGAGTGCCAGGTGAGCCCGCAGCAGACGTTGTCCATGGGCAGCAGCACCCGGTAGCCCATGGCCTCGAGCACCTCCACGGCCGCCTTGCCGGGGGCGTCGGCGGCGAAGTTCGTGAACGTGTCCGGCCACAGCACCACGGTGGGCCGCCCGTCGGCGTCGTCGCCGGGACGGCGGGCGGGGCGGCCGCGGAACCACCGGGTGAGCGGCTGGTCCACGAAGGAGATCATCCGCCGCTTCGGCTCGATCCCGCCCAGCCGCTTGGTCAGCTCCTCGACCGCCCGGTGGGACTCCAGCAGGTTGATCAGCCGGAAGGAGAAGGGCACCTTCTCCACGATCCGCATCAGCAGCGGCATCCAGCCCATCGTGAACTGCGCCATGGGCCGCCGGCCCCGGCCCAGGAAGGAGAGCAGGCCGTGCCGGTAGTGGTGGTGCAGGAACTCGGCCTTGTACGTGGCCATGTCCACGTTCACCGGGCACTCCGTGGCGCAGGCCTTGCAGGACAGGCACAGGTCCAGGGCCTCGAGGGTCTCCTTCGACCTCCAGCCGTCCGTGATGGACTCCCCGCGCAGCATCTCGGCCAGGGACCGGGCGCGGCCCCGGGTCGAGTGCACCTCGTCGTGGGTGGCCTGGAAGGACGGGCACATCGCGCCGACGTCGGAGCGGCAGGACCCCACGCCCACGCAGCGGTTCACGGCGCTGGAGAACGACCCGCCGTCCCGGGAGAACGCGTGCACGGGCGTGAGCTCGAACGTCCGGGCGCCGGGGCCGGGGCGGATGCCCTGGTCGATGGGCTCCGGGTCCACCAGCACACCGGGGTTGAAGAACCCGTCCGGGTCGAAGACGCGCTTGAACTCCGCGAAGGCGGCCAGGGCCTCGGGGGAGTAGATGGTCGAGAGCAGCTCGGAGCGGGCGCGGCCGTCGCCGTGCTCCCCGGAGACCGAGCCGCCGTAGCGGTGGACCAGCGCGGCGGCGCGCTCGATGAACGTGCGGTAGGTCGCCATCCCCTCGTCGGTGCCGAAGTCGAAGGAGATGCGGATGTGCACGCAGCCCTCCCCGAAGTGCCCGAAGGGGATGCCGGTGAGGCCGAGCTCGTGCAGCAGGTCGTAGAGGTCGCGCAGGTACTCGCCCAGCCGCGCCGGCGGGACCGCGGAGTCCTCCCATCCCGGCCAGGCCTCCCCGCCCTCGGGCAGGCGGGTCACGATGCCCGCCCCGGCCTCGCGGATCCCCCACAGGGCGCGCGCCAGCGGCGCCTCGGCCACGATGAGCGAGTCCACGACGTTCTCGGGCACCAGGCCCGGCAGCGCGCGGGCGGCCGCCTCGGCCTCCTCGAGCGTGTCGGCGCCCACCTCGCAGTACAGCCAGCCCCCGCCGCGGGGCAGCTCGGAGCCGGAGGTCTCCCGGCCCGGGCGGGTCTGCAGGGCCTCGACCAGGTCCGAGCCCATGCCCTCGATCGTGTACACCCCGGGCACCCGCAGCTTCGGGGCGGCCGTCGCCGCCTCGAAGGCGTCCTCGAAGCCCAGCACGGCCAGCGCGGTGTGGGCGGGCTTGCGGACCAGCCGGACGGTGAGCTCCGTGATGATCCCGCAGGTGCCCTCCGTCCCGGCGAAGGCCTTGGCGGTGTCGAAGCCCTTCTCCCCGAGCAGGTAGTGCAGCCCGTACCCGGAGACCTGGCGGGGGAACTGGCCCAGCTCGGTGCGCAGCATCGCCAGGTGCCGGTCCCGGATCGCGGTCAGCGCCCGGTCGATCCCCGGCTCGGAGGTCCCGCCCCGGTGCAGCTCGACCTCCCGGCCGTCGGCGAGCACGACCTTCAGGGACACGAGGTTGTCCGCGGAGGTGCCCCAGGCCACGGAGTGGGAGCCGCAGGCGTTGTTGGCCACCATCCCGCCGACCGTGGCCCGCGAGTGCGTGGAGGGGTCCGGCCCGTAGGTGAGGCCGAACTCGGAGGCCGCCGCGCGCAGCTGGTCGCAGATCACGCCCGGCTGGATCGTGGCGGTCATCGCCTCGGGGTCGATGGACAGGATCCGGTTGAAGTGCCGGGAGGTGTCGATGACCAGGCCCTCGCCGATCGCGTTGCCCGCCACCGACGTCCCGCCACCGCGGGAGACCACCGGCCAGCCGCGCTCGTGCGCCAGCGCCAGCAGCTCGCGGACCTCCTCGACGCTGGCCGGCTCGGCCACCGCGGCCGGCAGCCGCCGGTAGATCGACGCGTCGGAGACGTAGGCGGCGCGCGTCGTGAGGTCGTCACGGATCTCGGTCATGGGTCCACTTCCTGCGCGCCGGCGACGCCGGTCCGTCCGGGGGCTGGTTTCAGAGTCGGGGGTGCCGTCCCCGCGGGGACGGGCGGGTCACCACTCGGGGGCGATGGTGACCTCGGCGCCGTCGAGGTCCTCGGACCACTCGACCTGGCAGCTGAGCCGGGAGGTGTCGTGACGGGTGTCGTCGAGCATGTCGAGGAGGTCCTCCTCCTCGTCGTTGATCTCGTTGGCCCTGGCGAAGGAGCCCTGGTCCAGGTAGGAGTGGCAGGTGGAGCAGGACGCGTTGCCGCCGCAGGTGGCCAGGATCGGGTACTTGTGGCGGGTGAGGGCCTCCATGAGGCTCTCGAAGTCCTTCCACTCGACGCCCTCGGTGCGGTTGCCCTCGCGGTCGATCACGGTGATGTTGATGCTGCTCACTTCGATGGCCTCCTCGGGGCGTGGTGGCCCCTGGTCTCGACGTCGGAAATCCCGCCGCCCATTGTACGGTCGCGCGGTGGGCGTCCCGGACGGGAGCGGGCTCAGCGGGCGCCCGGCAGCGGCCGCACGGTCAGGGCCTGGGCGACCTGGCCGAGGTAGCCGGCCTCGTCGTGCAGCGCCGACTCGGTGAGGCCCGCCCCGGTCGCCCCGAAGGTGACGTGCGTGTCCAGACCGACCCAGGCCGAGACCGGCTCCCGCACCAGGTGCACGGCGAGGTCCACGTTGGGGAAGGCCAGCTCGTCCGGGCCGACCCGCACGGCGATGCCGTTGGCGGCGTCCACCGCCGTGAGGAACCGTGCCGTGGTGGAGGCCTCCTCCCCGGCGACGACGGCGTGCGGCGCGCGCAGCCACATGGCGGCCCGGCCGGGCCGGTGCCCGCGCACGGTGCGGCCCTCGAGTGAGGCGATGTAGCCGCCGGGCCACCGTCCCGTCATCGTCGTGGGCCGGGCGCCGGCCACGGGCGGCAGGGCCTCCCGGTGCGTCCCGGCGACCGCGGCGGTCCCGCCGCGCACCAGCCGCCACACGCTGAGCCGGATGCAGGAGCGGCCCCCCTGGCTCATCGTCGCCTCGACCAGCTCGATCGTGCGGCCGGGGCGGACCACGCGCGTGCTCACCTCCACCTCGCCGCCGGGGATGAGGCCGAGGATGTCGTAGGAGAACCGTGCGGGCAGCAGGTCCGCGCGGGGGTGGTCGACCTCCACCGCGTGGGCGAGCAGCCCGGAGGCGGCGCCCATGTGCTGCTCCGCCGCGTTCCACGCGCCCTGCGCGTGCAGGGTGGAGCGGAAGCGGGTGGCGTCCAGCCGCACGAAGTAGGCGTCCGGGTACTCCTCCCCGTCCGTTCCCAGGTGTCCGACCGCCGGTGCCGACGTCGTCATGCCGCGCCTCTCCGTTCCCGCCCGCCGGGCGGCGGGCCGTGACCGGCACCACGGTAGCCGGTGCCGGTCACGACCCGGCGCGGAGGGGCCCTTCCTCGTGTCCGGCCGGGCACGGAGAAGGGCCCCGCTCCCGGAGGAGCAGGGCCCTTCTCGACTGGCGGTGACGGAGGGATTTGAACCCTCGTTGGCTCTTACACCAAACATCATTTCGAGTGATGCACCTTCGGCCGCTCGGACACGTCACCAGCTCGCAGTACTGTACCGGCTGGCGTGCTCAAGCGCCAAAACCCGCCGGCCCGGCGGATCCGGGGTCCGCCGCTCCGGCGCCGTCGTGCCCGGCGCGCCGGTGCCCGGCGAAGAAGTCGAGGAGCAGGCGCGAGCACTCCGCCTGGAGGACGCCGCCGGTGACCTCCACCCAGTGGTTGAGCCGGCGCTCCCGGAGCACGTCGAACACGGAGCCCGCGGCCCCGGCCTTGTCGTCCCACGCGCCCAGCACCACACGGGGCACCCGGGCCAGGACGATCGCCCCGGCGCACATCGCGCACGGCTCGAGGGTCACCACGAGGGTGCAGCCGTCGAGGCGCCAGGTGCCCCGGGCGCGCGCCGCCTCCCGCAGGGCCAGGACCTCGGCGTGGGCGGTGGGGTCCCCGTCGGCCTCCCGGCGGTTGCGGCCGCGGCCGAGGACCGTCCCGTCCGGGGCGAGGACGACGGCGCCGATGGGCACGTCCTGGGTCTTCAGGGCGGCGCGGGCCTCCGCGAGGGCCAGCCGCATCCACTCCTCGGCGCGGGCCTCGTCCCGGGTGCGCGGGGGCAGTGCCATCCTGGTCCTCTCCTGGTCCTCTCCCGGTCCTCGCCCGGCGGTCCTGCGGGCGCGGGCTCCGGGCCGGGCCGGGGTCCGGCGGGAGCCGCGGAGCCCCGGTGGTAATTTTGGTGCATGCGAGTGACCGTTCTCGACCACCCTCTGGTGGCGCACAAACTGACCGTCCTCCGGGACAAGAACACCACCTCCCCGGTGTTCCGGCTGCTCGTCGAGGAGCTCGTGACGCTGCTCGCGTACGAGGCCACCCGGGGCGTCCGCGTGGAACCGGTGGAGATCGACACGCCGGTCACCCGGACCACCGGCACCGGGCTGTCCAAGCCGCGGCCGCTCGTCGTGCCGATCCTGCGGGCCGGTCTGGGCATGCTCGAGGGCATGACCCGCCTGGTGCCCACGGCCGAGGTGGGCTTCCTCGGGATGGCCCGCAACGAGGACACGCTCGACATCATCACCTACGCCGAGCGCCTGCCCGACGACCTCACCGGCCGCCAGGTCTTCGTGCTGGACCCGATGCTCGCCACCGGCGGCACCCTGCGCGAGGCCATCAAGTTCCTCTACCGCCGCGGCGCCGAGCAGATCACGTGCGTCTGCCTGCTCGCGGCCCCCGAGGGCCTGGCCGCCCTGGAGGAGGAGCTGGGGGACTCGGAGGTGAACATCGTCCTGGCTGCGAAGGACGAGCGGCTCGACGAGAATGCGTACATCGTCCCGGGGCTCGGCGACGCCGGTGACCGCCTCTACGGCGTGGTGGACTGAGCGCCGCCCCGCAGATCCCGCGGATCCGCCACCCCGGAGGCCCGTCGACCCCGTCGACGGGCCTCCGTCGTCCCCGGGCGGATGTGTCCACATCCTGAGATGGACGGATGGGCGCATTCGGTCTCTTGACAATCACCAGCGGCTGTGCGTGAAGTCCTCGACAGGTGATCGAGTCGCTCCGTACGCCGTGTGCGCGGGGTTTCGCGCCCCGCAGCGGGGGCGCACAGCGAATGAAGGGGGTTCATTTTGGCGGCTCGTGGGGGCTGCCGTCGGTCGTGTCTCACATCGTGAGAAAGTGTCACGATTATTACTTGCGAGTTCCCGCGGCCTGGTGGACCATGAGACCGATGCCACTACCAGGGATCTATCAGCTTCGCGGGGACGGTCCCCGAGAAGTCCGAGGCCGGTGATCCGGGAGCTGGGAGTGGTGGGGTCGGTCCGAGGGGCGGAGCGGCCCGGGTGGACGGATGACGTCCATCGCACGACGCAGAGACGAGGCGCACCAGATGCCAGGTACACCGGGATACGTGCACATTTCCCAGCGCACCCGCACGAGCGAGGCACGCGCTGCCCGCCGTCCGGCCACGGCTCCTGATCGGGCGCCGGGCGCGCCCGCCGACTACCGCAGCCTCCGCAGCACGCTCGGGACCATGCCGGCCGCACCGGGGGAGCCGCCCCTGCCCACGCGTCTGGAGCGGGAGGCGGCGCCGCGCCCGCAGGTCCAGGAGAACGAGGCCCGCGGCTTCGTGATCTACGTGGGCCTCAACGAGGAGACCGCCGCCGCGAACGGCACCTCGCTGGTCAAGATGGTCCAGAGCATCCGGGCCTACGCCCAGCAGCTGGTCCCGGAGGCCGACTCCTACGCCGCCGTGGCCCTGGCCCCGGCGAACACCGCCGGGAGCGACCTGGAGGTCGTGCGCAACGCCCTCGGCGACCCGACCTCCGGCGCGGTGCGCCCGGCCGCCCCCGCGGCGCCGGCACCGGCCCCCGAGACCAAGACCAACCAGTCCACCGGGGTGCTCATCGACCTCTCGCGGCGCGAGGTCTTCCTCGACGGCGGGCTGCTCAACCTGACCTTCAAGGAGTTCGAGCTGCTGAACTACCTCGTGGAGAACGGCAGCCGCACCGTGGGCCGCCACGAGCTGCTGCACAGCCTGTGGCGGGACTCGGAGGAGGTGCCCAACGAGCGCACCATCGACGTGCACATCCGGCGCCTGCGCTCCAAGCTCGGCCGGCTGGCCAACACGGTGCGCACCGTCCGCGGTCAGGGCTACCGCTTCTACGAGCACCCCGAGGTCGTCGTGTGGGCGGCCCCCGAGTACTCCATCTGAGCCCCGTCCGGCCCGTGCAGGCCCCGGCTCCCTCCCGCGGTGCGGGGGTGCCGGGGCCGTCCCGCGCCGGTCGGGCACGTGGCATCATGAACCGATGACCCGCCACGACCGCAAGAAGCTCGTCCTCATGCGCCACGCGGAGGCCGAGCACCCCTGGGGCGTGACCGACCACGACCGCCCGCTGGAGCGGAGCGGGGCGCAGGACGCGGCCGCGGCCGGGCGCTGGCTCCTGGCGCAGGGCCACGTCCCGGACATGATCCTGTGCTCGAGCGCGCTGCGCGCCCGGCAGACCTGCACCTGGGTGTGCAGCGTCCTGGGCGATCTCGCCCCGACCGCCCGGCTCGACGAGTCCCTCTACGGGGCGCCGGACGCCCGGATCATCGCGGCCGTCAACCACGTGCCGGACACCGTGGACTCCCTGCTGCTCATCGGCCACCTGCCCGGCCTGCGGGACGCCGCCCTGCGCCTGGCCACGCCGGACTCCGACTACGACGCCGTGATGGCCCTCGCCGACGGCTGCCCCACGTCCGGGCTCGCGGTCCTGGAGGTCCCCGGCTCCTGGGCCGAGCTGGACGGCGCCGACGCGCGGCTCGTGGACTTCACGGTGCCGCGGCCGTCCTCCGGGGAGCGATGAGCCACGGCAGAGGGTGCCCGTCCACCGGACGGGCACCCTCGTCGGTCACACCCGCGACTCAGCCGCAGAAGCGGCGGTCCTAGTCCTCGTCCTGCTCGAAGAGGACCTTGACCCCCTTCTTGTCGACCGTCTTGACCGTCTTGTCGGTCTTGTCGGTGTACTTGGCGTCGCGGTGGTACTTGTGCCAGTCGCCGCCGCCGGCCTTCTCCTTGGCGATGGAGGCGGCCTCCTTGAGCTCGACGTCCTCGTACTCCTTGGACTTCCACTCGCCGTGGTGGCGGTACTTCACGACGACGTCGACCTCGCCGTTCTTGCGCTCCCCGTCCTCGTCCTGCTTGAAGAGGACCTTGACGTCCTTCTTGTCGACCGTCTTGACCGTCTTGTCGGTCTTGTCCGTGTACTTGGCGTCGCGGTGGTACTTGTGCCAGTCGCCGCCGCCGGCCTTGTCCTTGGCGATGGAGGCGGCCTTCTTGAGCTCGACGTCGTCGTACTCCTTGGACTTCCACTCGCCGTGGTGGCGGTACTTCACGACGACGTCGACCTCGCCGTTCTTGCGCTCGTCCTCGTGGCTGTGGCCGCCCTTGTCGTGCCCGTGGTCGTCCGCCGCGTACGCCGGGGCGGAGAAGCCGCCTGCCACGAGCAGGCCCGCCAGGGCGGCGCCGGTCAGAGTGTGCCGCAGATCTTTCATGGTGTTCCCCCTCAGGAATGAGCCAGATTTCCCACCGCGAATCAGGTGGGATCAGGCTAGGGACCGCACAATCATGTGCACAAGCGAAATTCCCAACGTTAAGAATTACCGCTGCGAACACCGAGGGCATGGGCGGCAAAATTCCTCGTTCCGGCGGGCCGGACGGCGCGGACGCGTCCCGGTCCCCGGAGGGCACTCGGGGCCGGCACGAGCAACGGCCCAGGTGGCGGTCGCCTCAGGTGCCGCGTCGGGTCCCGAGGCGGAGCGGGCCGGTCTGGCGCCCGCCCGTCGCGCAGCAGTCCTGGGGCGCGGTCGGATCCGGTCCGTGCCGTACGGGGTCGAAAGGGGTGAATTCGGCGTCGGGCCGAGCGCATCGCCGCGAATAATGGATAGCGACCGCAAATCAAGGAATTCGCAAAGAAAGGGGAATTCCCGGCAGGTGAAATGGAACCGTCCGGTTCCGGATGCACGAGAACCCCCGCGGGCAGGAGCCGGCGGGGGTTCTCGTGGATGGTGCGCCCGAAGGGATTCGAACCCCCAACCTTCTGATCCGTAGTCAGATGCTCTATCCGTTGAGCTACAGGCGCATCGGCTTCCCGGCGTCACCGCCGTTCAAGCCGGGTACAACTCTACATGCGGGCCGCGGGAGCGCCAAATCGCCGGCTGACCGGGTCCGCGGACCGCCGCGCACGTAACCCTGCTGGGGCCGCCCCCGGCCGGACGATAGGATGAGCCCACATCACAGTAGAGACCGGCCGCCCCTCTCCCTGCCGCTCACTGTGGGCCCGGTGCGACCGGGTCGTGTGTTCGAAGGCGAGCACCACCACGAGAGCCCCGGGCGGTCGGCTGACGGCCTCAACGAGGAGACATGTCAATGGCTGACAACCCCACTGCAACGACGGCGACCACCGGGCTGAACGAGGCTGTGACGAGCGCGCTGGACAACGCGCCCACCACCCACGCACACCTTCTCGACTGGGTGCGCGAGACGGCGGAGCTCACCCAGCCGGACCGCATCCACTGGGTCGACGGCTCGGAGGAGGAGTGGAAGCTGCTCACCGACGAGCTCGTGGACGCCGGCACCTTCGTGCGCCTGGACGAGCAGAAGTTCCCCAACTCCTTCGCCGCGTTCTCCGACCCGGACGACGTCGCCCGCGTCGAGGAGCGCACCTTCATCTGCACCAAGACCGAGAAGGGTGCGGGTCCCACCAACAACTGGGAGGACCCGGAGGTGATGAAGGCGGCGCTGCGCAAGCGCTTCCACGGGGCCATGCGCGGGCGCACCATGTACGTCATCCCCTTCGTGATGGGCCACCTCGACGCCGCCCGGCCCAGCTACGGCGTGGAGATCACCGACTCCGCGTACGTGGTGTGCTCGATGCGCATCATGGCGACCATCGGCACCCCCGTGCTCGAGAAGATGACCGCGCAGAACGGCTTCTTCGTCGAGTGCCTGCACTCCCTGGGCGCCCCGCTGGCCCCGGGCGAGGAGGACGTGCCCTGGCCCTGCAACCCCGCCAAGTACATCGTGCACTTCCCCGAGGACCGGTCCATCTGGTCCTTCGGCTCCGGCTACGGCGGCAACGCCCTGCTGGGCAAGAAGTGCTACGCCCTGCGGATCGCCTCGGCCATCGCCCACGACGAGGGCTGGCTGGCCGAGCACATGCTCATCCTCAAGGTCACGAACCCGCAGGGGGAGAGCCGGTTCATCTCCGCGGCCTTCCCCTCCGCGTGCGGCAAGACCAACTTCGCGATGCTCGAGCCCACGATCGAGGGCTGGAAGGCGGAGATGGTCGGCGACGACATCGCCTGGATCCGCTTCGGCAAGGACGGCCAGGCCCGCGTGACCAACCCGGAGGCCGGCCTCTTCGGCGTGGCCCCGGGCACCGGGTGGCCCACGAACCCCAACGCCATGCGCGCCATCGCCCGGGGCAACACGATCTTCACGAACGTGGCGCTCACCGACGACGGCGGCGTCTGGTGGGAGGGCATGACCGAGGAGGTGCCCGAGCACCTGACCGACTGGAAGGGCCGCGAGTGGACCCCGGAGTCCGGCCGTCCGGCCGCGCACCCGAACTCCCGGTTCTGCACCCCGATCAAGCAGGTCGACATCCTGGCCGCCGAGTACGACGACCCCGAGGGCGTGCCGCTGTCCGCGATCGTCTTCGGCGGGCGCCGCAAGACCACGGTGCCGCTGGTCTCGCAGTCCTTCGGCTGGGAGCACGGCGTCTTCCAGGGCGCCACGCTCTCCTCGGAGACCACGGCCGCCGCCAAGGGCGCCGTCGGCGTGGTGCGCCGCGACCCGATGGCCATGCTCCCCTTCATCGGCTACAACGCCAACGACTACCTCGCCCACTGGGTGGAGATCGGGGAGCGCGTGGGCGAGGAGAACATGCCGAAGGTCTTCTACGTCAACTGGTTCCGCCGCACCCCCACCGGCGGGTTCGCGTGGCCGGGCTTCGGCGAGAACTCCCGCGTGGTCAAGTGGATCGCGGAGCGTCTCGACGGCACCGCCGGCGGGCAGGACACCCCGATCGGGACCGTGCCCACCCCGCAGGACCTGGACCTGGCCGGCCTGGAGCTGGCCCCCGAGGACCTCGAGGCCGCCCTGAAGGTCGACGTCGAGGAGTGGGCGGCGGAGCTGCCCAGCATCGACGAGTGGTTCCACCGGCTGGGCCACGTGCCCGAGTCGATCCTCGAGCAGCGCGCCGGCCTGGAGGACCGTCTGCACCAGGCCTGAGCCGCCGGCCCGGGAGGCGCCGACCGGGAGCACGCACGACGGAGGGGTCCCCGCACCGGGGGCCCCTCCGTCGTGCGTGGGAGAATGGGGCAGCTCCCGCGGACGGCCGGGAGCGCCCGGATCCGGGAAGGAGCCGCCATGAGGAACGGGAGGGGCCGGCCGTGCGGCTGACAGCATTCTCCGACATCGCCCTGCGGGTCCTCCTGCTCGCCGGCGGGGCTCCCGAGGGGGAGCGGCTCACCACCCGCGCCATCGCCGAGGGGGTCGGCGCGCCCTACCACCACGTGACCAAGACGGTCGGCCGGCTGAGCGGGCTCGGTCTGCTCGCCTCGAGCCGCGGGCGCACCGGCGGGATCTCCATCACCCCCGCCGGGCTGGACGCCCCCGTGGGCACGCTGCTGCGCGAGCTCGAGGGGGGCTCCGCGATGGTCGCGTGCGAGGCCCCGGACGGGCACTGCCCCCTGGACCACGGGTGCCGGCTGCGACGGGCCCTCGCGGACGCCCGGGAGGCCTTCTACCGGGCGCTCGACGACGTGCGGGTGCGCGATCTCGTGAGCGAGCGGCAGGTGGGGCCGGTGCTCGTGTCGATGGGGATGCAGCCCCCGGGGGAGCCGGACGCCCGGCCCGCGGTCCCGGCGGCACCGATGCCCCGGTAGAGCAACTGGCACGCTGCTGTCGGGGTGTCGGACACCGGCACCCCGGGAGGCAACGATGCTGTCCGAGAAGTCCCGCTCGCTCGCCGCCCGGCCGCGGCGGGGCTCCGGGAGGCTCTCCGGGGCCGTGGCCGGCGGCCGGGCTCAGGAGCGCACGAGCTCCAGCACCCGGTCCCGGACCCGCTCCATCGTCGGGGCGTCCTTCGCCTCGACGTTGAGGCGCAGGAACGGCTCCGTGTTGGAGGGGCGCAGGTTGAACCACCAGCCCTCGTCCGGGCAGCTGAGCGTGGTCCCGTCCAGGGTCTCCACGACCACGTCCCGGTCGGCGAGGGCGTCCACGACGCGGCGCACGGCACCCGCCTTGTCCTCGACCGTGGAGTTGACCTCGCCCGAGGCCGCGTACGGGTCGTACTGGTGCATCAGCTCGCTCAGCGGCCGCTCCTGCTCGCCCAGCGCCGCCAGCAGGTGCATCGCCGCGAGCATCCCGGTGTCCGCGTTGAAGAAGTCGCGGAAGTAGTAGTGGGCGGAGTGCTCGCCGCCGAACACCGCGGACTCCTGCGCCATCACGGCCTTGATGAACGAGTGGCCCACCCGGGTGCGCACGGGCCGCCCGCCGCGGGCGGTGACCAGCTCGGGGACGGCCCGGGAGGTGATGAGGTTGTGGATGATCACCGGCGTCTCGACGCCCTCGGCCCGGGCCCGCCCGATCTCCCGCTCGGCCACGAGCGCGGTCACGGCGGACGGGGAGACCGTCCCGCCCCGCTCGTCGACCACGAAGCAGCGGTCGGCGTCGCCGTCGAAGGCGATGCCCAGGTCCGCCCCGTGCTCCTGCACGGCCCGCTGGAGGTCCACCAGGTTCTCCGGCTCCAGGGGGTTGGCGGGGTGGTTGGGGAACGTGCCGTCCAGCTCGAAGTACAGGGGCACGATCTCCAGCGGCAGGGCCGGCAGGACCGCGTCGCCCAGCACGGCGGGGGTGGTCAGCCCGGCCATGCCGTTGCCGGCGTCGACCACCACCTTGAGCGGGCGCGCCCCCGAGAGGTCCACCAGGGAGCGCAGGTACTCCGCGTAGCCGGCCAGGACGTCCCGCTCGGTCACGGAGCCGGGGACCGGGGCGGCCGGGATCCCGCCCTCGTCGAGGTAGCGCTGCGCGAGGTCGCGGATGTCGTACAGCCCGGTCTCGGAGGAGACCGGCACGGCCCCGGCCCTGGACATCTTCATGCCGTTGTACTCGGCGGGGTTGTGGCTCGCCGTGAAGGTGACCCCGGCGGCGTCGAGGGTGCCGGAGGCGTAGTACAGCTCGTCGGTGGAGATCAGCCCGATCTTCAGCACGTCGGCGCCGCGGCGGACGGCGCCCTCGGCGAAGGCGTCCATGAACTCGGGGGAGGAGGGGCGCATGTCTCCGCCGACCAGGACCGTCCGGCCGGCGAGGTCCAGGACGTCCACGAACGCGGCGCCGGTGGCCCGGACGGTCTCCGCGGTGATGGACTCGCCCACGATGCCGCGCACGTCGTAGGCCTTGAACGAAGCTGAGAGATCGATAGTCACAACCGCCGATCTTAGGCCACGACCGCCCCGGGTCGCCGCCGGACGGGCGGGCGGTCTGTGATTGGATGACGGTCATGGGTGAGATCCTCCGCATGCGCAATCCGGTCCAGCACTATGCCTGGGGCTCGCGCGAGGTGCTGGCCCGGCTCCGGGGCCGGCCCGTGCCGAGTCCCGAGCCCGAGGCCGAGCTGTGGGTCGGGGCGCACCCCTCCGCGCCGTCGGTGGTCCTGCTCGACGACCGCGAGCGCCCGCTGGACCGGCTCGTGCAGGAGGACCCGGAGGGCTTCCTGCCCGTGTCCGCGCGCGGCGGCGAGCTGCCGTACCTGCTGAAGATCCTGGCCATCGACGCCCCGCTGTCCATCCAGGTCCACCCCACCCCGGAGCAGGCGGAGGAGGGCTACGAGCGCGAGCAGCGGGCAGGGATCCCCCGGGACGACCCGCGGCGCAACTACAAGGACCGCTCGGCCAAGCCCGAGACCGTGGTGGCGCTCACGGAGGTGGAGCTGCTCACCGGCGTGCAGCCGGCGGAGCGGCTGCGGTCCACGGCCGACCGGCTCGGCCTGGACTGGCTGCGCGCGGCCGCCGACGGCGAGGGGCCCGTGCTGCCCCGGGTGCTCACCCTCGACGACGACGCCGCCGCGGACGCCGTGGCGGCGACCGTCGCGGCGGCCCGCGCCGCGGGCCCGCAGGACCCGGTGGCCGCGCTGGTCGGGTACGTGCACGACCGGCACCCGGACGACCGCGGCCTGCTGGTGGCCGTGTGCATGCAGCACGTGCGCCTGGCCCCCGGGCAGGCCCTGCACACCCCCGCGGGGCAGGTCCACGCGTACCTCTGCGGCACGGCGATCGAGGTGATGAGCTCCTCGGACAACGTCCTGCGGGCCGGTCTGACCGGCAAGCACGTGGACGTGCCGGAGCTGCTCGCGGTGCTGGCCGAGGTGCAGTCCGACCCCGAGGTGGTCGAGCCCCCGGCCGACGAGCACGGCGCCCGCGCCTACCCCCTGTGGGACGAGCGGCTGTCCCTGGTCGCCCACGAGCTCGTGCCGGGCCGCACCGTGCCGTTCGAGCTGCGCGGGACCGCGGTGCTCCTCGCCGTCGGGGACCGCGCGGTGGTGCGCACCCCGGAGGCCGAGTGGACGCTGGGCGGCGGGGAGTCGCTGCTCCACCGGGGCGCCCCCACCGCCGTGGAGCTGTCCGGGGACGCCCGGGTCTTCACCGTCTCCTGCGGCTGAGGCCGGCCCTCCCGGCTGAGCCCGACACCTCCCGGCTGAGGCCGGTGCGCCCGGCCGGGGCCCTAGACTGGGCCCACGGTCCCGGAGCGCCCGGTGCCCGCTCTCCCCGGGAGACCCGCCATGAGCACCACCCCGTCCGACGGCCTGCGCGGCAGGACCGCGCCGTGCCCGCGCTGCGGCGCCACGGGCTTCGAGCTCGTCTACGTCCAGATCATGCCCGACGACTGGGACTCCGCGCGCGACGTCGAACTGGCGTCCCCGTCGATGATGCTGCCGGACGGGCGCGCCCCCGAGTTCTCCTGCCAGAACGGGGCCTGCCGCCACCTCTGGTGAGCCGGCGCCGGGCCCGGGGCCCGGCGCCGGGCCGGCTCAGTTGGCGAAGACGTCCTGCAGCCGGTCCTCGTCGGTCCACAGGGCCACGGAGTCGCCGCCGTTGTTGAGCACGGACGCGGAGCCGCCGTTGTAGTAGGCCGCCTCCGTGTCGGAGCCCGGGCCGGTGTACACCCGCAGCTGCTCGCCCGGGGCCAGCGCGTAGCCGGCGCCCACGGACAGGACGTTGTTCGCGGCGTCGCGCAGGATCCAGCCGCTCACGTCCACGGTGCGGGCGCCGGTGTTGCTGAGCAGGACGTGCTCGCCGGTCCCGAACCGGACGTCGTCGCCGGGCACGTCGTTGACGGCGCCGGAGATCTCCACGCCGTGGTCGCCCGGGTAGGGGTCCAGGCCGTCGAGGAGGCGGTCGGTCTGGATCGGGAAGTCGCCGGTGACCATGTCCACCCCGAGGTCGATCACGTGCCGGACGGCCTCCGGGGAGTTGACGGTGTACACGCCCAGGTCCAGGCCGGCGGCGTCGACGCGGGCGACGTCCTCCGCGTCCAGGGAGCGGTAGTTGGTGCCGACCGAGTCCACGAAGCCCGCCCAGCGCCCGATCGTGGCGGCGTCGGGCACGGACCCGGTCAGCTGCTGGAGGGGGACCTCGGGGGCGAGGCCGGCGAAGGTGCGGTTGGAGGCCTCGTCGAAGCCGATGACGGTGACCTTGCCGGCACCCAGCAGCTTCGACCAGTCCTTGTCCTGCGCCAGGGCGTCGGCGACGACCTGCTCGATGCCCGGTGAGTTGCGCGGGGACTTGATCTCGATGTAGACCCCGGTGTTGACCGTGGCGACCTTCGCGGCGTCGTCGAGGTGGGGGATCCGCTCGCCGGCGAAGCGCGGGCCGAAGTACGACCCGGCGTCGAGCTGCTGCAGCTCCGCCCAGGTGAAGGAGGTGACGGGGTCGTCCTCCCGGCCCGGGAAGACCTCCGCCACGTCCGTGGTGCGCGCCGGGGTGTCGTCGTGGAAGAGGAACGGCACGCCGTCGGCGCTGAGCTGCACGTCGATCTCGAGGTAGTCCACACCGGCGGCGCGGGCGTCCTTGAACGCGGGGACCGTGTTCTCGGGGGCGGTGCCGGCGGCGCCCCGGTGGCCGATCACGAGCGGGCGGTCGGCGTCGGCGGGGGCCGCCACGGCCGGCGCCACGGCGGTCAGCACGGTGGCCGCGCCGAGGGCTCCGGCGGTCACGGCGCGCAGGACGGGAACGAGGGAAACGGACACGGGGGTGCTCCTTCGAGCTCGGGGGACGGTGCCCGGCCAGTCCAGCCGGGACGGGTGACGGCGCGGCCGACGCGAGGTGAAGCGCCGGTGATCTCCTGGCGTCGCAGGACCGGCCGGTACGGTGGTCGACATGGACTCCGACACCCTGGTCAACCTGCTGCTGGTGCTGCTGTTCGTGGTGATCGGGGGTGTCTTCGCCGGCACCGAGATGGCGATCGTGAGCCTGCGCGAGAGCCAGATCCGCCGGATCGAGCGCTCCGGGCGCACGGGCGCGCGCACCGCGGCGCTCGTGCGCGACCCCAACCTGTTCCTCTCGGCGGTGCAGATCGGGGTGACGGTGGCCGGGTTCTTCTCCTCCGCCTACGGCGCCTCGACCCTCGCCCCGGACCTCGCCCCGCTGATCGAGCGGGCGGGGCTCTCCGGGCCGGCGGCCCAGACCGTGGCGCTGATCGGGATGACCCTGGTGATCGCCTACCTCTCCCTGGTGTTCGGGGAGCTGGTGCCCAAGCGCCTGGCCATGCAGCGCTCCGTCGGGTTCACCCAGCTGCTGGCCCCGCCGCTGAACCTCTTCGCCAAGCTCATGCGCCCGGTCATCTGGCTGCTGTCGGTCTCCACCAACGCCGTGGTGCGCCTGCTCGGCGGGAACCCGCACGCGGTCACCGAGGAGGTCACCGCCGAGGAGATCCGCGAGATGGTCGTCGACACCCGCGGCATCGGACCCGTCTCCCGCTCGATCCTCACGGACGTCTTCGAGGCCGGGGAGCGGCGCCTGGCCGAGGTGATGCGGCCCCGCCCCGACGTGCAGTTCCTCGACGGCACCCTGTCCATCACCGAGGCCTACCGCACGGCGCTGACCCTGCCGCACTCCCGCTACCCGGTCACGGGCGCCACCGTGGACGACGTGCTCGGCTTCGTGCACATCCGCGACCTCGTGCAGGCCGACGCCGACGGGGACGGCGTGATCGAGGCCCCGCCCCGCACCCTGCGGGACGTGGTGCGGCCCATCCCCTTCCTGCCGGAGACCAACCACGTGCTGCGCACCCTGCAGTTCATGCGCAAGGGCGGCCACCACATCGGACTCGTGGTCGACGAGTACGGCGGCACCGCCGGCATCGTGACCCTGGAGGACCTGGTCGAGGAGCTCGTGGGGGAGATCTACGACGAGTTCGACACCGGGGCGAAGGAGCACGAGGACACGGTGCTGCGCAAGGGCGAGGCCGTCCTGGTGGACGGCGGGCTGATCATCCAGGAGGTGCCGGAGGAGACGGGCCTCAGCATCCCAGAGGGGCACTACGAGACCGTGGGCGGGTTCGTCATGGACCGCCTGGGCCGGGTGGCGCGCCCCGGCGACGCCGTGCCCGTGGACGGGTACCGGCTCGAGGTCCTGGCCGTGGACCGCAGCCGGGTGGAACGGGTCCGGATCACCCGGCTGCCGGACGCCGAGCCGTCCTGACCGGGGGCCGCACCCCGCGCGGCCCCCGGGGGGCTCAGTGCCCCCGGAAGGCCTCGGCCAGCCACCACGCCCCGCCGTCGGAGGCGATCTTCGCGTCGACCACCAGGGGGCGGTCCCGGGGCCCGTCCGCCCAGGCGCGCACGGCGGCGAGGTCCTCGACCCTGCGCACCACCACCCCCTCGGCGCCGAAGCCGCGGCCGACCGCGGCGATGTCCACGTCCGGGAACACGACGGTGTCCAGCGCGACGTCCCCGGCGCCCGGACCGGCGAAGTGGTGCACCTCGGCGCCGTAGGCGGCGTCGTCGTAGACCACGCAGACCAGCGGCAGGCCCAGCCGCACCGCCGTCTCGAGCTCCGCGACGCCCATGAGGAAGCCGCCGTCCCCCGTGCCGAGCACGGGCAGCCGGTGCGGCTGCGCCAGGGCCGCGCCGATCGCGGTGGCCAGGCCCAGGCCCACCGACTGGAAGGCCTGGGTGAAGCAGAACCCGCGCTCGTCCGGCACGGAGAGGTACTGGCTGGGATAGCCCATGAAGTTGCCGCTGTCCACCGCCACGACCCGCTCGGCGGGCAGCAGCGCGTCCAGCTCGCGGGAGAGCACCCGCGGGTCGATCCGCCCGCCCGTGGAGAGGTCCTCGAACGGCACGTCCCGCCAGCGCCCCTCCCGGCCGATCCGGGCCGCCAGCTCCGGGGTGCGCCAGGACGACGCCGGCGCGGGCGCGCCCTCCAGCGCGGTCAGGACGTCGCGGGCGGTCTGCGCGCACTCGCCCACGACCCCGAGCTCCAGCGGGCGCTCGACGGGCCGGTGCGCGCCCAGCGCGGTCTCCTCCAGGTCGACCTGCACCACGGCGGCCTCCGGGCCGATCAGCCGCCCGTGCCGGGTGGTCCACATGTTCAGGGCGCAGCCCCAGCCCACCACGAGGTCGGCCGCGCCGATCAGCTCCGCGGCCAGCGGCGTGGCGAAGCCGCCGGAGATGCCGAGGTCGAACGGCTCCCCGGCGAACAGGCCCTTGGCCACCGCGGAGGTCGCCAGCAGCGCCCCCGTGCGCTCGGCCAGGGCGGCCAGCTCGGGCCCTGCCCCGCGCGCGCCCCGGCCGGCCACGAACACCGGTCTCCGGGCGGCGGCCAGCAGCGCGGCGAGCCGGCCGGCGTCGTCGCCGTGCGGGCGCACCCGCGGCGCGGGCGGGACCACGGGCGCCCCGGAGGTGTCCGGAGCGGCGGCGGCCTGGACGTCGAGGGGCACGCTGAGGACCACGGTGCGGCGGTCGTTGCGGGCGCGGCGGTAGGCCCGGACGACGTCGGCCACGGCGCTGGCGGGGGAGTGCACCCGTTCGGCCACCGCCCCCACGGAGCGGGCGAGGCCGTCCTGGTCGACCCGGAAGTTGGAGTGCACGGCCGCGGCCTGGGCGTCGGCGGTGAGCACGACCAGCGGCGTGCGGGACTTCGCGGCCTCCCCGATCCCGGTCACCGCGTTGGTCAGTCCGCAGCCCTGGTGGGTGGTCAGCACCGCGACGCGCCCGCTCGTGCGGGCCCAGGCGTCGGCCATGGTCGCGGCCCCGCCCTCGTGCCGGGCCGCGGTGAAGGGCACGCCCGCCGCGATCAGCGCGTTGGTCAGGTGGAAGTTGCCGCTGCCGACCACGCCGAAGACGTGACCGGCCCCCAGCTCCGCCAGCGTGCGGCCCACGAGCTCGGCGACGGTGCCGCTCACGCCCCGGCCCGCTCGACGAGGGCGAGCACGCGGGCGGGGCTGCCGGTGCCGCCCACCACCGGCAGCGGCGCCACGACCAGCTGGGCGCCGAGGACCGGCAGCCGGTCGAGGCCCCGCAGCGACGTCAGCCCGTACTTGTCGGCGCCGAGCAGGTGGTGGTGGGCGGGGAAGGGCGGGTCGAAGCCGCCCGCGGCGCCGGCGTCGATGCCGACGGTCTCCACCCCGAACCCGCTCACGTGCGGGTGCTCGGCCAGCCACCGGGCGGCCGCCGCGGACGGCCCCGGCGCGTGCGGGCCGTGCTCGTCGGCGTTGAGGAACCGCGCGGGGTCCTCCCCGCGCGCGGACCAGCCGGTGCGCAGCAGCACCCAGCAGTTCCGCGGGAACCGCCCGTGCTGGGCCTCCCACCGGTCGAGGTGCTCGGGCTCGAGCAGGGCGTCGGCGTCCGTCCCGGCCTCGGCGGTGAAGTCCACGACCGCGGCGGGACCCACGAGCCGGGCCGGCTCGATCCGGTCCACCGACTTCCCGTGCCGGCCGGTGATCCAGTGCACGGGGGCGTCCAGGTGCGTGCCGGCGTGCTCGCCCAGCCGCAGGTCGTTCCACGCCCAGCCCGGTCCGGCGTCGTCGAAGGCGCTCACGGGCGTCATGGACAGGCCCACGGTGTTGGCGAAGGGCTCGGGCAGCTGCAGGATCGGGGTCCGCGGCGTCAGCGGGGTGGTGAGGTCGACGACCTCCACCGTCCCGGCGGCCAGCGCCGCGCCCAGTTCGGTCAGGACGTGCATGGAACGGACCTCCTCCGGCCCCGGCGGGGCCCTCTGCGCCCGCGGCCTCCGTCGCGGGCCCGGTGCCCTCGCCGTGCTGCGGTTCCCGCCATTGTGCCCCGGGCGCCCCGGGACGGGCACCCGGGGCGCAACGGCGGGGATTCGGGCACGGAAATTTGTGCTATCCATGGCCGCCGATACGGCGCATCCTGGAAGCACGAAGAGGCCGTCGCCACCGGCCCGGTCTCGTGGACATCCCCAGGAGGATCAGCCATGGCCACCACCGAGTTCGTTCCTGTCTCCGACTGCACCGTGGGGCAGTGCTCGTACAACCACGACCACGAGTGCACCGCCCACGCCATCACCGTCTCCGGCTCCTCCGGCCACGCCCACTGCGGCACCTTCATCCCGCTGGGCAGGGAGGGCGGCCTGCCGACCGTCCACGCCGAGGTCGGGGCCTGCCAGCGGGCCGAGTGCGTGCACAACTCCCACCTGATGTGCACGGCCCACGACGTGAAGATCGGCGCCGGCGCGGACGAGGCCGACTGCCTCACCTACCAGGCGGCCTGAGCCCGTTCGCCCGCACGCCACCCCCCGGTCCCGGCAGCCTGCCGGGCCCGGGGGGTGGCGCCGTTCCCGGCCCGGCACCACCTCGGGCCCGCGGCGGTGCCCGAGGTGGTGCCGGGCCGGGCCGCGGAGTGCCCGGCGCGCGACAATGGAGACGTCCGCACGCAGACCGACGACGAGGGGACGGTGCCCGGCCGTGGACGAGGAGATCCGGCTCAGCGGAGCCGACCACCCGCACGTGCAGATCCCGCGGCTCGGGGAGCTCGACGCCGTCTGGGCGCGGCGGGTCGTCCGGGCGGCCGTGCTCAGCCTGGTCGCCGGCCTGCTGGGCGGCATCGCGGCGGCGCTGCTGCTCGGGGCGGACGGCACGGTCGGCCCGGCCCGGTGGGGGCTCGGGGCCGGTGGGGCGGCCCTGCTGCTCAGCGGCATGGTCCTGTCCCTGACCCGCGCCGACGACGCCCCCCGCAACGACCTGATGGACGCCCGCGCCCGGGCGAGCAAGGGGCTGCGGACGTCGGTGCGCCGGGGCGCGGTCCCCCAGGACCCGGTCCTGCGGGAGATGCAGGACTACATGGCGGTGGAGATGGTGCAGTACGCCTGGCCGATCGCGCTCGCCGTGCCCGGCATGGCGCTGGTGGTGTGGGTGCTCTTCGTGCCGGCGCCCGTCGTGGTCGTGGCGCTGCTCCTGGTGCTGGTGTGGGCCGCGATCCGGGTCAACGGGACCGTGGTGGGCCGGCGCTACTACGGGCTGCGGGGCCTGCGCTGACCGGCGGGCCCGCTGCCGCCGGCCCGGATCGGCGGCAGCGGCTCAGCGCCGCGGGAGGCGGTGGAGCTGCACGCCGGTGAGCCGGCCGCCGTCGGCGACGGCCGTGGCGTAGGTGCAGTGCGGTTGCCGCCGCCGGTCGGTGGGGGAGCCGGGGTTGAGTAGCCGCAGCCCCCGGGGGGTCGTGCTGTCCCACGGGATGTGGCTGTGGCCGAAGACCAGGACGTCGAGGCCGGGATGGGCCCGGTCCGCGCGGGCCTCCCGCCCCGCCGCGGCACCGGTCTCGTGGACCACGCCGAAGCGCACGCCCCCGATGGTCTCGCGGGCGACCTCGGGCATCCGCTCGCGCAGCTCGGGGCCGTCGTTGTTGCCCCACACCCCCACCAGCCGCGCGGCCCGCTCCTGCAGCCGCTCGAAGGTGGCGAGGTCGACCCAGTCGCCCGCGTGCAGGACCACGTCGGCCTCGTCGACCGCCCGCCACACCGGTTCCGGCAGGTCGCGGGCCCGCTTGGGGACGTGCGTGTCGGCGAGCAGCAGGAGTTTCACCATGGGCCCAGCCTCGCACAGGCGGCGGGTCGCCGCCGGTCCGGCAGGCATCCCCTGGGGCCTCCGGGCACCCGGTTGATCGCCGTCCGAGAACGGAGCGCCGGTGAGCTTCCCGAACCGGGCCGTTGCGGCCAGAGTGGACGGGTGCGCCCCAGCGGGACGCACCGGTGGGAGGCACCCGGGCGGCGGGACCGGCACGGCCGCCGGCGGGACACCGGGGACGGCCGTCCCCGACCCCGCGGCCGCCCGTGACCGCCCGTCCCCGTCCACCGATCCGTGTCCGTCCATCCAGCAGGAGGTATGCGCATGACCACCGACATCACCGGCAAGAAGATCGCGTTCATCGCCACGAACGGCGTCGAGGAGCCCGAGCTCACCGAGCCCTGGAAGGCCGTGCAGGAGGCCGGCGGCACTCCCGTGCTGCTGTCCCCGGAGCAGGGCAGCATCACCGCCATGCAGGGGGACTGGGACCGCGCCGGCAGCTACGACGTGGACGCCGCGCTGGCCGACGCCTCGGCGGAGGACTTCGACGCCCTGGTCCTGCCCGGCGGCACCCTCAACGCCGACACCGTGCGCGTGGACCAGGACGCCCTGCGCCTGGTCAAGGAGTTCGACGCCGCGGGCAAGCCGATCGCGGCCATCTGCCACGCTCCGTGGATCCTCATCGAGGCGGGGCTCGCGCAGGGCCGGCGGCTCACGTCCTACCACTCCCTGGCCACGGACCTCAGGAACGCCGGCGCGGACTGGGCCGACGAGGAGGTCGTCGTCGACGGCCGGCTCGTGACCTCCCGCAACCCGGGTGACCTCGAGGCGTTCAACCGGGAGGCCCTGAAGCTCTTCGCGGGCTGACGGCACCGTGCACACGACCAGGCCCCCGCCCGGGATCCCGGGCGGGGGCCTGGTCGTGTGCGGGGCCGGGCGCGGCGGCCCCGCCGCTCAGCGGCGGCCGTCCTGCCGGACCGCGTCCTGCCGTGCGGCTGCCTCCCGTGCCTCGTCCTCCTCGTAGACGTCGGGGATGCCGTCGCGGTCGGCGTCCACCGACTCCAGCCGCTCGATCGCGCGGTAGTGCGTGTTGCGGGCCCGCAGCAGCACCGAGGCCAGCGTGGCCGCCAGCACGGACGCCGCGAGGATCGCCACCTTGGCCCGGTCGCCCGGCAGGCTGCCCGGGGCGAAGCTCAGCTCCGCGATGAGCAGCGAGACGGTGAAGCCGATGCCGGCCAGGAGGGAGACGCCCACCAGGTCGATCCACCGGAAGGAGGGATCGAGCCGGGCGCGCGTGAGCCGGGTGACCAGCCACGTGGCGCCCACGATGCCGATCGGCTTGCCCAGCACCAGGCCGGCCACGATGCCCAGCGTCACCGGCGCGGAGAGCGCGGAGGTCAGGCCCTCCCAGCCGCCCACGGCCACGCCGGCGGAGAAGAAGGCGAAGACCGGCACGGCGAACCCGGCGGAGAGCGGGCGGAAGCGGTGCTCGAAGACCTCGGCCAGGCCCGGCCCGGCCGAGGGCCCGCCCTCGGCGCGGCCGCGGATCACCGGCACGGCGAAGCCCAGCAGGACGCCGGCCACGGTGGCGTGGATGCCGGCCTCGTGCACGAGCGCCCAGACGACGACGCCCAGGGGCAGCAGGATCAGCCAGGCGGCCGGGGCCCTGAGGCCGAAGAACCGCCGGTACCGCTGCGCCAGGAACAGGTACAGCGCGAACGGGATCAGCGCCAGCAGCAGCGGCTGGACCGAGACGTCCTCCGAGTAGAAGACGGCGATGATCGTGATGGCCAGCAGGTCGTCGACCACCGCGAGCGTCAGCAGGAACAGCCGCAGCGCCGCGGGCAGGTGCGAGCCGATGATGGCCAGCACCGCCACGGCGAAGGCGATGTCGGTGGCGGTGGGAATGGCCCAGCCGCCGGAGGTCTCGGGGTCGGAGAGGTTGATCGCGGCGTAGACGGCGGCCGGCACCACGACACCGCCGACCGCCGCCGTGATCGGCACGACGGATTTGCGGAACTCCCGCAGGTCACCGGCCACGAACTCGCGCTTGAGCTCCAGGCCCACCAGGAAGAAGAAGACCGCCAGCAGGCCGTCGGCCGCCCACGCGCCGAGGCTGAGCCTCAGGTGCCAGGGCTCGTAGCCGACCTCGAGGTCGCGCAGGGCGAAGTAGCTGTCCGCGAACGGGGAGTTGGCCCAGACGATCGCGACGAGGGCGGCCGCCACGAGCAGCAGGCCGCCGACGGTCTCCTTGCGCAGGATCTCGCCGACCCGCAGCACCTCGCGGTAGCTGCCGCGGCGCAGCGTGTCGTCGCCGTGGTTCCGGGCGCGGTTCTCGGGGTGGTCCTCCGGGCGGACCGTGGGATCGTGAGCGGACACGGGGTTCCTCCGTCAATCGGGCGGCAACATGTTCGTGCCGACCAGACTTCCCGGCTCACCTGGTATCCAGTCTACGGAACCCGGCGCCGCACGCCAGCCGGGCCGCCGGCTGTCACAAACGTTCAGGGAGCCGGCGGTGCTAACGCGCTGGTCAGGGCGCGTGCGAACCTGTCAGCACATCCGCTCGAGGAAGGGGAGCCCCGTGCTGGAGATCCGAGGTGCCGCCCAGGACCGGGCCGCGGCCGAGACCCGGCGGTCCGCCGGGCGAACGGGCCGGGAGCAGTCCGCCGTCACCGTGCCGGCGATGCTGGCCGTGCTCGGCGCGGCGCTCGTCGTGGGCGCCGCACTGGGCGGGCCGTCGTGGCCCGGGGTCCTGCGGGACGCCGGGATCGTGCTGCTGACCGTGGGCGGGGTGGGCCTGCTGCTTGCCGCCGCGCCGGCGCGCCGGTCCGCGGCCGCGCCCGCCGAGGTGCCGGCCCGTCCGGCCGCCGAGCCGGGCCCGCCCCGCGGTGACCAGCTGGGCCTCGTGGGGGTCCGCGAGGAGCTCGACGTCGTCGACGTGCTCCGCAGCGTGCGCCCCGGCCAGGAGCTGTGGTGGATGGACACCTTCCCGCTGACGCTGGCCGGTGATCTCGACGCCATCCACCGCGCGCTCCGCGCCGGGGTCCGGGTGCGGCTGCTGGTCCTGGACCCCCGGTCGCCGGCGCTCGCGGCCCGGCTGCGGGAGATCCGCCACCACTACGGGCTCTCGCCGATGGACCTGCGCCGCAGCTTCGACACCCTGGTCCACCAGCTCCGCGTGCTGGGGGAGACCGACCCCGTGGTCGCCGAGCGCCTGGCGGTGCGGGTCCACGACGGCCTGCCGGGGGCACCGCTGTTCCTGGTCCTCGGGGAATCCGTCCCGGCGGAGGGTCCCGCGGCGGAGGCCGGCGCGGTCCCGGGACCGGTTCCGGCCGCGCCGGAGGTCGTGCGGGCCTTCAGCAGCTACTACCTCCTCGACGCGAGCCAGGACATGCCCTACCTGGAGTGGCGAGGAGGACCCTTCGCGGAGCGGCTGCACGACTACGCGCGCCACCACTGGACCGAGGGGCACGCGGTCTTCCCGCTCGAGCCCGGCGACCGCTCGGCCTCGGCGTTCAACGTCCGGGCCGAGCACGTGCCGCGCAACGGCCGCGGCGCCGACGGCTGACGTCCCGACGACCGCGCGCACCCGGGCGGGCCCGCCCCGCGGCGCGCCGGGCTGTGGCGGCAGGACCGTGAGTCTGCTGAGATGGCGCCATGGACGTATCGGACTTCAAGACGCTCTTCGGGGACAGCATCCGCACCTGGCTCGACTGGGACGCGCTCGACGACGAGAACGCGCAGGTGGAGGATCTGGTGCTCTCGTCCCGGGAGGACATCGGCAGGCTCTACACGGTGTGGCACGTGGACCCCGAGGGCAACCCCGGCGAGTGGTCGCACCCCCAGCACCGGCCGCTGACCGTCGCCCAGGCGGCCGACGCCAGCTGGCCGGAGGGCCGGCAGGCGAAGCTCGACCGGATCCGCGAGGAGCTCGCCGACGACGACGGCGAGCCCGTGGTGCTGGCCCTGCCCGTCTACCGGGCGGACGACAACCTCGTGGTCCTGGACTCGAACCACCGCATCGTGGGCACCTACCGCGCGGAGACGGAGCTGCGGGTGCTGCTGGTGGTGCTCGCCGGACCGGCCTCCTCCCTGATCCTGCCGGGCCTGGCCCAGGTGGAGAACGACCGGGCCGACCGGATCTGAGGCCCGGCCCGCCGCCCGGCCCCTCGCCGGGGAGCGGGCGCCCCGGCCGGGCAGCACGGGACCCGTCTCCCGGACCGACGTCCTCGACCCATCGCTCGCCGTGCACGCGCCCACGCACGGTGTGTTCCCGGCGCTCGTCGTCGCTCCGCCGTGAGCGGCGTCACCCCCGCCGGTAGCATGGCTCCATGAGCGACCACGACGCCCGCTGCCCCGTTCCGCACGGCGACCCGCACGCGGACCGGCGCCGGACCGCGCCGCCCGGGGAGCGGGCCACGCCCCGGGTGGAGGTGCACGACGGCGTCTGGCACGTCCGCGCCCTGCCGCTGGTGCGCCAGGTGCTGCGGGAGGCCGACGCCACCGTGCAGGCCGGGTTCAGCGCCGAGACCGCCCGCCAGGGCCTGACCGGCGACCACCCGCCGGTTCTCTACGCGGACGGCCCCGAGCACCGGCGCCAGCGCAGCGCCACCGCCCGGTTCTTCACCCCGGCCACCGTGCGCCGGCGCTACCGGGACCTCATGGAGGAGCGGGCCGACGAGCTGGTCGAGCGGATCCGGCGGGACGGCGGGGCGGAGCTCTCCGCCGTCACGCTGCGCTACTCGGTGGAGGTCGCCGCCCAGGTGGTGGGGCTGACGGAGTCGGACGTCGACGGGATGTCCCGACGCCTGGAGCGCTTCTTCAGCGGCCCCGTCACCGGCTCCTCCGGTGCCCCGACGCGCCGGCTCCCGGGGCGGCTGGGCGCCGTCGTCGGCGCCGTGCGGCCGGTGTGGGCGATGAGCGCCTTCCGGTTCCGGGACGTGCGCCCGGCCATTCGTGCCCGGCGGGGGCAGCCGCGGGAGGACGTGATCTCGCACCTGCTCCAGCAGGGGTACACGGACCGGGAGATCCTCGTGGAGTGCCTCACCTACGCCGCCGCGGGCATGGCCACCACCCGGGAGTTCATCGCGGTGGCGGCCTGGCACCTGCTGGAGGACGACGGGCTGCGCGCGGAGTACCTCGCCGCCGAGGAGCCGGCCCGGCACGGGATCCTGCACGAGATCCTGCGCCTGGAGCCGGTGGTGGGCCACCTCTACCGCCGCACCACCCAGGACCTCGTCCTGGAGGACGGCGAGGAGCGCCACGAGGTGCCGGCGGGGGCGCTGCTGGACCTCTACGTCCGGCAGGCCAACGCCGACCCGCAGGAGCTGGGGGAGGACGCCCGGCAGCTGTGCCCGGAGCGACCCCGGCCCAAGGGCGTGCGCCCCGAGGCGATGTCCTTCGGCGACGGCGCCCACCGCTGCCCGGGCGGGTTCATCGCGATCCAGGAGACCGACGTCTTCCTGCAGCGGCTGCTGCGGCTGCCCCTGGAGTTCGCGCACCCGCCCCGGGTGTCCTGGGTGGAGCTCATCGCCGCCTACGAGGTGCGGGACGTGGTGCTGCGGGTGGGCTCCGGTCAGGGGTGGCGCGAGCCCTCCCCGGCGAGCACCGCCCGGTAGCCCTCCCGGTACGTGGGATAGCGCAGCTGCACCCCGGACGCCCGCAGCCGGGCGTTGGACAGCCGCTTCGAGCCCCGCCGCGGCGCGTCGGCCTCCGGCACGTCCTCGGGCAGCGGGGCGCCGAGCTCCTGGGCCAGGAACTCCAGGACCTCCCGCTCCGGCACGGGCTCGTCGTCCGTGCCCAGGTACAGAGTCAGCGGCTGCGCCTCCATGGTCAGCAGGTGCACGGCGGCCGCGGCGGCGTCGTCCCGGTGGATCCGGTTGGTCCAGGCGGCCCCGGCCGCGGTGTCCCCGGAGCGCGCCTTGTCGATCAGCCGGGTCCGGCCCGGCCCGTAGATCCCCGACAGCCGCAGGACCGTGCCGTGCGGGAACTGCTCGTGGAACAGCTCCTCGGCCTCCAGCAGGATCTGCGCGGTGGGGCTCGCGGGGGCCGGGGGGTCGTCCTCGGTGACCTCGGCGCCCTCGGCGTCCCCGCACACGGCGGTCGAGGAGATCAGCAGCGCGCGGCGGGGCAGCGACCCGGCGGCGCGCAGCCCGTCGAACAGGTGGCGCAGCCCGTCGAGGTAGGCGGCCCGGTAGGCCTCCGGGGTGCGCCCGTCCGCGGCCGTGGCCACGACCAGCAGCTCCACGTCGCCGGGCAGCTCGGGCACCTCCGCGCCGAGGTCCACCGACACTCCCGTCAGGGGCGGGGGCAGCAGCTCCGCCCGGCGGCGCAGCCCCAGCACCTCGTGCCCCTGGTCGGCCAGCCGCAGCCCGATCTCCGTGCCCAGGTCTCCGCATCCCGCGATCACCACGCTCATGGCAGCCATTCTCGCACCCCTGACCGGCCGGTGCGCCACGCCGTTCCCTCCGCGCCCGCCCGGGCATAGGTTGGGACCAGGCGCGCACCGCGGGAGAGGCGCCCCGGGGGAGCCCCCGGGGGCGGCGCCGCGGACAGGCGCGGCAGGTCGGGCACGGTGGACGCGCACGAGGGGCAGGAGGCGGCGATGGAGCGGTACCGCGAGGACGTGGAGGAGCTCCCGGCCGGGACCTGCTGGCAGCTGCTGCGCACGGCCGGGGTCGGCCGGCTGGCCGTGGTGGTGGACGGGGCGCCCGAGGTCTTCCCCGTCAACTACGCCGTGGACGGGGAGTCGGTGGTCCTGCGCTCCGCGGCGGGCACGAAGACGGCCGCCGCGATGGCCGCCGCCCCGGTGGCCTTCGAGGTCGACGGGCACGACCCGGCGACCTCCACGGCGTGGAGCGTGGTGCTCAAGGGCTCGGCCGAGGAGGTGCCGCGGGGCCACGCCCTCATGGCCGCGCTGGAGCTGCCGCTGTTCCCATGGCAGGCCGGGGTCAAGGACCGGTTCGTGCGGATCGTCCCGGCCGCCGTGACGGGACGCCGCTTCCCGGTGGTGGACCCGGCGGCGTGGAACTCCCCGGCGGTCGTGGGCCGGCGGACCCCGGGAGGCTCGGCCCGCTGGACCGGGGCCGGGCCGTGAGGCCTCCGCGGCGGCCGGAGCCGCACGGGCCGCGACGCCGGCCGTGTCGGCCCCGGGGAGCTCCAGGGACACGGTCAGTAGGGTTGGGGGCATGGCAGCGCACACCGTCCACGGCCGGGGACCAGGCGGCGCCGCGGGACGTCGCCGTGGTCGACGGCGACCGGATCACCCACCCAGGAGGAGAACCATGCGGCACCTGAACGAGATCGCCCTGCAGCACCTCAACGAGGCCCGCCACAACGGCCACGGCCGCAGCTCCGAGCGCCTGCTGCACCAGAAGGTGCTCCGCCAGACCCTGGTGGCCCTCAAGGAGGGCACGGTGCTGGCCGAGCACAACGCCCCGTACGCCGGCAGCCTGCAGATCCTGCACGGCCGGATCCGCGTCAGATCCGGCGAGGACCTGGTCCTCGAGGCCGGGCAGCTGCACGTCCTGCCCGTGGAGCGGCACGCGGTCGAGGCCCTGGAGGACGCGGTCCTGCTGCTCACCGCGGTCACGGGCATCGAGGACGCCGCCGAGTAGCGGCCGCCGTCCCGCGTCCTGGCGTCCGGCGGGCGCCCGGACCGGGTCAGCGACGGCCCAGGTGCCTCTCCCGGCGGTAGGCGACGAACACGCCGGACAGCGCGACCATCAGCATCATCGCCGCGATCAGCGCGAGGATCGCCGCGCCGTCGATCAGCGCGGCGACCAACAGGACCAGGGCGATCGTGGACAGCAGGACCTGGAAGATGAGCACGGAGAGCCTTCGGTCGGGAACGGTGGCCGCACCGAGGCTACCCGAGCCGGGGGTCCCGCGGCGGGGCGGCCGCGCATTCCCGGTTTCGCCCTGCGCGTGAGCCGTGTCCCTGCGGTGCGGACGCGGCTAGCGTCGGAGGAGGACGACGCACTCCCTCCGCACCGTAAGGAGCACCCCCATGTCGCACGTAGCCATCATCGGCGGCCACGGCAAGGTCGCACTCATCCTCTCCCAGCTGCTCAAGACGGGCGGCAACGACGTCACGAGCATCTTCCGCAACCCGGACCACACGGACGACGTCGAGAACACCGGGGCGACTCCCGTGGTCGCCGACGTGGAGCAGCTGTCGGTCGCGCAGATCGCGGACCTGCTCGAGGGCCACGACGCCGTGGTGTGGAGCGCCGGCGCCGGCGGCGGCAGCCCGGAGCGCACCTACGCCGTGGACCGCGACGCGGCGATCCGCGCGATGGACGCCGCCGAGGTGGCCGGGGCCAAGCGCTTCGTGATGGTCTCCTACTTCGGGGCCGGCCAGGACCACGGCATCCCGGAGGACGACCCCTTCCACGCCTACGCCCAGGCCAAGGCCGACGCCGACGACCACCTGCGGGCCTCCGCGCTGGACTGGACCATCGTGGGCCCCGGCGCCCTCACCGAGGACGAGGCCAGCGGCAAGATCGACGTCTCCGCCGGCGAGCGCGACGGCGAGCGGAAGACCTCCCGCGCCAACGTGGCCCTGGTGGTCGGGGCCGTGCTCGACGACCCCTCCACCGTGGGCCGGAAGATCGACTTCTCCGACGGGGACACGCTGATCTCCGAGGCCCTCGAGGTGCTCGGCTGAGCGGCTGAGGACCGCCCTCGTCGTGCGTGCCCGGGAGAACGGTCCGGGCGCGCCCCGGCGCCGGCCGCCCGGCGGCCGGCATCCGGTTCCGCCCACGAAGAACTCCCGCGCCCGGCCGTGCCCCGGAGCGCGGTCGTTGCCTACGCTGGGCTCATGAGCACGCACCAGGACGACATCCAGCACATCGTCGAGTTCGTCAACCGCACCCGGGTGGGCATGCTCGGCACCCGGGAGCCCACCGGCAAGCTCGTCAGCCGGCCCATGACCGTGGTCGACGTCGCCCCCGGGGAGGACCTGGACTTCTTCACGAGCCGGGACACCTCCGCCGTGCGGGACGTGCGGGCCAACGACGCCGTCAACGTCGCCTTCGTGGGCGACCACGAGTGGGTGTCGATCGCCGGCGCCGCCGAGGTGGTCGAGGACCCGGCGGTGATCGAGGGGCTGTGGTCGGACGCGCTGCGGGCCTACTACCCGGACGGGCCCTCGACCCCCGGGCTGGTGGTGCTGCGCGTGCGCACCGAGACCGCCGAGCACTGGCGGTCTCCCGGCACGGTGGCCACCGCCCTGCGCTGGGCGAAGGCCCGGGCCACCGGCGAGCAGATCGACCCCGGCGAGTCCACGGTGGTGGACCTGTGAGCCTGCCGCCGATCCACCCGGGCGCCGCCGCGGGGCGCGAGCCGGACCAGCTGGACGTCGACGAGCCGCTGCGGCTCACCGCGGTGGTGCACGGCGCCGTGCAGGGCGTCGGCTTCCGCTGGTGGACCGCCCGCCGGGCCGAGGAGCTGGGCCTGGTCGGCTCGGCCGTCAACAACACCGACGGCACCGTGGGCATCATCGCCGAGGGCCCCCGGCGGGCGGTGCGGGACCTGCTCCGGGGCCTGCACGGCCGCGAGGTGCCCGGCGCCGTCATGAAGGTGGACTCCCACTACGGCCCGGCCACCGGCGAGTTCCGCGCCTTCGTCACGGGCTGAGCCCCCGGCCCCGCCGCGGCGGAGGTCCGTCCGCGCCGTTCTACGATGGAGGCATGGCGCACGACCACACCGGAGCCCGCGGGCACGCGGCGGACGGGCACGAGCACGGGCCCGGGCACTCCCACGCCGGGCCGGGCACCGACCGGTGGCGGATCGCCACCGCGTTCGGCATCACGGCCGCCCTGTTCGTCGTGCAGCTCGCCGGCGCGCTGTGGACCGGTTCCCTGGCCCTGCTCCTGGACACCGCGCACGTGCTCACCGACGCCGGGGGGCTGCTGCTCGCACTGGTCGCCGCGCAGCTGGGCCTGCGCCCGCCGACCGCCCGGCGCACGTGGGGCTGGCGGCGCGCCGAGATCGTGGCCGCGGCCCTGCAGGCGGCGGTGCTGCTGGCCGTGGGGCTGTTCGTGCTGGTGGAGGGGGTGCGCCGCTTCGTCGAGCCGCAGCCGGTGGCCTCCGCCGAGCTGATCGTCTTCGGGGTGCTGGGGCTGCTGGGCAACCTCGTGGCGATGGTCGTGCTGTTCGGGGGCCGCCGCTCCAACCTCAACCTGCGGGCGGCGATGCTCGAGGTGCTCAACGACGCGCTCGGGTCCGTGGCGGTGATCGTGGCGGCCGTGGTCATCGCGCTCACCGGCTGGGTGCAGGCGGACGCCGTCGTGGCCCTGCTCATCGGGCTGCTCATCGTGCCCCGCACCATCCGGCTGCTCGTGGAGTCCCTGTCCGTGCTGCTGGAGAGCGCGCCCCCCGGCCTCGACCTCGCCGAGGTCCGGGAGCACATCCTCGGCCTGCCCCACGTGGTGGAGGTCCACGACCTGCACGCCTCCCGGATCTCCTCGGACCTGCCCGTGCTGACCGCCCACGTGGTGCTCGAGGAGGAGTACTTCTACGCGGGCGGATCGGCCGAGGCCCTGGGCCGGATCCAGCGCTGCGTGGCCGGGCACTTCCCGGTCTCCGTCCAGCACTCCACGATCCAGCTGGAGCCCGCCGACCACGTCGAGCCGGAGGTGTGCGCGCCCCATGACTCCTGAGCCCCCGAGCGCCGAGCAGCACTGCCTGGTGGTCTACGTCCCCGCCACGCACGCGGAGCAGGTCCTGCAGGCCCTCGGCGACGCCGGGGCGGGCCGCGCCGGTCACTACTCCCACGTGGCCTTCGTCAGCCCCGGGACCGGCCGCTTCACGCCGCTGCCCGGGGCCGATCCCGCGATCGGGGAGGTGGGGCGGCCGGAGCAGGTCGACGAGGTCCGGATCGAGACCCTCTACCCGGCGGCCGAGCGCGAGCGCGTGCTGCGGGCGATGGCCGGGGCCCACCCCTACGAGGTCCCGGCCTTCGCCACCTTCCCGGTCCACGACCGGGGCCCGTCCTTCGACGGGCAGGGCCGGCTCAGGCGGCGGCCGGGTCCGGCATGAGCGCGGAGCGGATGAGGAACCGCTTGCCCTCCGGGGCCTCCACCGAGAAGCCCGAGCCGCGTCCCACCACCACGTCCACCGTGAGCAGGGTGTGCCTCCAGTACTCGAACTGCTCCCGGGACATCCAGAACTCCAGCTCGGCCGTGGCCGGGTCCCCGGGCAGCCGGAACACGCCCAGGAGCACGTCCGCGGGGCCGGTGAGGAAGTCCCCGGCCGGGTAGCACATGGGCGCCGACCCGTCGCAGCACCCGCCGGACTGGTGGAACATCAGCCGCCCGTGCCGCTCCCGCAGCGTCCCCAGCAGCTCCACGGCGGCCGGGGTCAGGGCCACACGGGAGAAGGTCTCGCCCTCCACGGCGGGGGAGGACTCCAGGACGGCGGTGTCCGCGGAGCCGTCCGCGGTGCCGCTCCCGGCGGGGCCCTGCACGGTGTTCTCGGTGCTGCTCACGGCGCGCTCCTCGGCTCGGCGGTGTGAGCCAGGCTACAGGCGGGCGAGCAGTTCCTCCAGGCCCAGCCCGTCCAGCACCCCCGCCGGGTGCGGGCCGGCCGCCGCGAAGGCCTCCGCCCAGTCCCGGGGCAGCGGGCGGCGCCCGGCCACGAGGACCAGGTTTCCCGGGTAGCGGCCGGTGAGCAGCCGCTCCTCGGCCAGGCACCACACGTCCGCGAACGCCGAGCGCGCGGCCCGGGCCTGACCGGCGAAGAAGCCCAGCCCGGGGTCGTCGCCCACGTTGACGACCAGCACGCCGCCCGGCGCCAGCAGCCCGGCGGCCTCGGCGTAGAAGGACGGCTCCGTCAGGTGCCCGGGCGCGTCCCGGCCCGAGAAGACGTCGAGGACGACCAGGTCGGCGGTCCCGGGGGCGACGACGTGCGGCAGCGCGGCCCGGGCGTCGTCGACGACCACGCGCACGTCCGCCCCCGCGGGCAGGGGCAGCGCGTCGAGCACGAACGCGGGCAGCTCCCGCTCGAGCTCCACGGCCGCCTGCGGGGACCCGGGGCGCGTCGCCGCCACGTAGCGGGCCAGGGTCAGCGCCCCGGCGCCCAGGTGCACCGCGGTGACCGGCGCGCCCGGCGCCGCCACGACGTCGACGACGTTGGCGACCCGCCGCAGGTACTCGTAGAAGATCTCCTCCGGGTGGGCGAGGTTGACGTGGGACTGCTCGGCCCCGCCGATGGACAGGACGAACCCGCCCTCGGTGAAGCCGTCCGGGAGGATCTCGGCGTGCACGCCGGCGTCCTTGAGATATCTGCGCATGAGCCCATTGTCACGTCCCCGGCGGGAATGAACCGGCGCGCCCGGCGGCTGCACCGGTGTACCCCTGCTGCGTCCCGAAGGATCCCCTGCCCATGACTCCCGACCTCCCCGTGTCCGAGACCACGCCGGTCCCCGCCCCCGCGCCCACCGCGGGGGTCCCGGACACCGGTGCCCCCGCGGTCGCCACCGACCACTCCGCCCGCAACCGCCTGGTGATCGGGCTGCTGCTCGTCTCCACGTTCGTGGTGATCCTCAACGAGACGATCATGGGCGTGGCCCTGCCCCGTCTCATGGCCGACCTCTCCGTCACGGCGGTGGCCGGCCAGTGGCTGACCACCGCCTTCATGCTCACCATGGCCGTGGTCATCCCGGTGACGGGGTTCCTGCTCCAGCGCCTGCACACCCGGCCCGTGTTCCTGGCCGCCATGACCCTGTTCAGCCTCGGCACCCTCGTCTGCGCGGTCGCGCCCGGGTTCGGGACCCTGCTCGTCGGGCGGGTGGTGCAGGCCTGCGGCACCGCGATCATGATGCCGCTGCTGATGACCACGGTCCTGACCCTGGTGCCGCCGGTCGGGCGCGGGCGGGTCATGGGGAACATCTCCATCGTGATCTCGGTCGCCCCCGCGGTGGGGCCGACCATCTCGGGCGTCATCCTCAGCGTGCTCGAGTGGCGGTGGATGTTCATCCTGGTGCTGCCGATCGCGGTGGGCTCCCTGCTGCTGGGCGCGTGGCGGATGCAGAACGTCACCGAGCCCCGCCCGGCGCCGCTGGACGTGGTCTCCGTGGTGCTCTCGGCGCTGGGCTTCGGCGGCCTGGTCTACGGCCTGAGCACCCTCGGGGAGGGCGGCGAGGCCGCCGTCCCGGCGTGGGTCCCCCTGGTCGTGGGGCTGGCGGCGCTGGCCGTGTTCGTGCGGCGCCAGACCCGGCTGCAGCGCGCGGACCGGGCGCTCCTGGACCTGCGGACGTTCCGGTCCCGGGTGTTCACGGCGTCCACGGCGGTGCTCGCCGTCAGCATGATGGCCCTCTTCGGGACGCTGATCGTGCTGCCCATCTACCTGCAGACCGTGCACGGCCTCGACCCCCTGGGCACGGGCCTGCTGCTGCTGCCCGGCGGCCTCGTCATGGGCCTGCTCGCGCCCGTCGTCGGGCGGGTCTACGACCGCTCGGGCCCCACCGTGCTGCTCGTGCCGGGCTCGATCCTGCTGAGCGGGTCCCTGTGGTACCTGGCGTCCACGTCGGCGGCCACGCCGGTGCCGATGGTGCTGCTCGCCCACGTGGTGCTCAGCACGGGACTGGCCCTGATGTTCACCCCGCTGTTCACCGCCGGCCTGGGCTCCCTGCCGGAGCGGCTGTACTCGCACGGCTCCGCCATGGTGGGCACCCTGCAGCAGGTGGCGGGGGCCGCGGGCACGGCCCTGTTCGTCACCGTCCTGACCCTGGGCGCCGCCGGCGCCGCGGCCTCCGGGGCCGCGGCGCCCGAGGCCACCGAGGCGGGCGTGCACAGCGCCTTCCTGTGCGGCGGGATCATCTCGCTGCTGGCGGTGGCCGGGTCCTTCGCGGTGCGCCGGCCTGCGCTCAGTCCTGAACCCGCTCCCGGATCCGCCGGCTGAGCTCCGCGGCGTCCTCGACGGCCCGCTCGCCGCGGGCCACCTCGGCCCGCAGCCGCTGCGCTACGTCCTCGTCCTTCAGCGAGCGCACGTTGATCTCCAGGGTGACGAGCGCGGTGGCCACGGCGGCCCGGGCGGCCTCCACGGCCGCCGCGACGTCGCTGAGCACGTTGGGGTTGCACCAGCCGGTCAGCTCCCGGGCCAGGTCCAGGACCTCCGCGGCCACGCCGATCAGCTCCTGCGGGGGCCGGGCGGCGCCGGCGGTGGCCTCCTGCACGGCCCGGGAGCGCGCGGCCCGCTGCTCGTCGGTGTCCTGGGGCAGCCCGAAGGCCGCGGAGAGCTCCCCGAAGGCCTCCGCGTCCGCGTCGGCGAGCCGCAGCGCGGCCGGGATGAGCTCCTCGGTGCGGGCGGCCGCGTCCGCCGCGTGCTCCGAGCCGGTGGAGTAGCGCGCGGACATCCCGAGCAGGGCCGCGCCCAGCGCCGCCTGCAGGGCCCCGGCGGCGCCGCCGCCGGGGGCGGGCGCGTCCGAGGCCATGCGCTCCACATAGGTCCTGATGTTCTCGGAGTTGATCCGCTCCGGGCCGGTCCTCCCGGCGCCGGTCGTCTCGGCGCTGGTCGTCTCCGAGCCGGTGTGCTCGGGAGCGGTGTTCTGCGGGCTGCTCACGGTGGGTCCTTCCGGTGGCGGGCCGGCGCCGGGACGGGCGCGGCGTCCGCACGAGCCTAACGGCCGGTGGCGGATCTCACAGGCCTCCCGGCGTGACGGCACGGCCCGTCAACCGGAGCGAAACGTCCCGGCCACATCGGCGGACGATCCTGGGGGTGTCCGACGAACCCGCAGTCGAGGGCCCCGGCTCCCACCAGACCGGCCCCGAGAGGACGTGCACCATGACCGCTCTTCCCACCACCGCCACGGCCGCCGCCACGATCCCCGCCACGGTCCCCGCCGGCCCCGGCACCGCCGCGGTCCCCGGGGTCTCTCCCACCGACCTGCCCCCTGCCGAGCTGACCCCCGCCGACGAGGACTGGGTCCGGGACCCGGCCCTGATCCGGTCCGGCGACCGGATCGAGGTGTGGGAGCAGGGCGCCCTCCGCCACGTGGGCACGGTGGGCCAGTCCGCCCCGCACCTGGGCCTGCTCTGGATCCTGGAGACGGGGACCGGCGCCCGCCGGCTCGTCCCGGTCCACGGCTACCGCCTGCGCCGCTCCCCGGCCGCCCGCGCCGCCTGAGCGGCCCGCGCCGCCCGGGCAGTCCCAGCCGCCCGCACGGCCCGGGCCGCTCCCCGTTCAACCGCTGTTCGCCCGGACCCGCTACGGTCGGGCCTGACAGCCGGGCGGACGAGGAGGATCATTGGGACCGAGCAGATCGACGGCGGCGGTGGGGCTCGCGGTGCTCCTGATGGGCGCCGGCCTGCCGGCCGCCGCGGGAGAGGGCCCGGCCCGGGCGCAGGGCCACGGCCGGGCCCCCGGGCACGGGAGGGAGCGGGCCATGGCGGCGCAGGAACCGGTGCGGTTCATGACGTACAACGCGTCCCTCCACCGCTCGGCCCCGGGGCGGCTGCAGCAGGACCTCGCCACCCCGGACGACGCGCAGGCCCGGGCGGTGGCCGAGCTGGTCCAGCGGACCGCTCCGGACGTGCTGCTGCTCAACGAGTTCGACCACGACGCGGCGGGCCGCTCGGCGGAGCTGTTCCGCACGAACTACCTGGAGGTCCCGCAGCGCGGCCAGGACCCGGTGCACTACCCGTACGTCTACACCGCCCCGGTGAACACCGGGGAGCCCTCGGGGCTGGACCTGAACCGGGACGGGGTCGTGGGCGGGCCCGACGACGCGTGGGGCTTCGGGCTCTTCCCGGGCCAGTACGGCATGGTCCTCTACTCGAAGCACCCGCTCGACACCGACGGGATCCGCACCTTCCGGGACTTCCGGTGGGCGGACATGCCCGGCAGCCGCCTGCCCGCCGGGCACTACGCCCCCGGGCACGCGGAGCAGCTGCGCCTGTCCAGCAAGTCCCACTGGGACGTCCCGGTGCGCATCGGCGGCACGACGGTGCACGTGCTGGCGTCCCACCCGACCCCGCCGACCTTCGACGGGCCCGAGGACCGCAACGGCCGGCGCAACGCCGACGAGATCCGGTTCTGGGCCGACTACGTGCGCGGCCCCGCGGCGTCGTCGTACGTCTACGACGACGAGGGCGGGCGCGGCGGGCTGCGCCCGGGGGAGCGGTTCGTGGTGATGGGCGACCAGAACGCGGACCCGCTCGACGGCGACTCGTGGCCCGGGGCGATCCAGCAGCTGCTGGCGCACCCGCGCGTGCAGGACCCCCTGCCCGCCTCCGCCGGCGGTCCCGAGGCCGCCGCCCGGCAGGGCGGGGCGAACCGGGCCCACCGCTCCGACCCGGCCCACGACACCGCGGACTTCACCGACGACCCCGCCCCCGGTAACCTGCGCGCCGACTACGTGCTGCCCTCCCGGAACCTGCGGGTGACCGGTGCCGGGGTGTTCTGGCCCGTCCCCGGCGCCCCCGGCGCCGAGCTGACGGGCGAGCACCCCTTCCCGGCTTCCGACCACCGCCCCGTGTGGGTCGACGTGGTCCCCGGAGGCCGGCGATGACCGCCCGGCAGGAGCGCGCCGCGGAGCTGCTCGACCGCGTCCTCGCCCTCGTCGAGGTGGTCGCCGCGGCCCGCCGCGCCGCGGTGCCGGAGCTGGAGCGGGTGACCCCCCGCCACCGCCGCTCCGCCCTGAACCTCGTGGACTACGTGGCCGTGCGCAGCCAGGACGTGCGGGACCTGCAGCGGGACCTCAGCGCCCTGGGCCTGTCCTCGCTCGGGCGGATGGAGGCGGGCGTCATGACCCACCTGACCGCCGTGGTGGAGACCCTGCAGGTGCTCGCGGCCCGCACCGACGAGGTCTTCGCCGCCCCCGACCCCGGGATCGGCCTCGAGGAGCCGGAGCTGCCCGGGGCCGAGGTCCTGCGCCGCAACACCGCCGCCCTGCTGGGACCGGGCCGCGAGGACCGGGGCACCCGCATCATGGTGACCCTGCCCTCGGAGGCGGCCGGGGACCGCCGTCTCGTCGAGTCCATGGTCCGCGCCGGCCTGGACGTGGCCCGGATCAACTGCGCGCACGACGGCCCCGAGCAGTGGGAGGCCATGATCGGGCACGTGCGGGCGGCCGAGCGCGCGACCGGGCACGAGGTGCGCGTGGCGATGGACCTCGCCGGGCCCAAGCTGCGCACCGGGCCGGTCGAGCCGGGCCCGCAGGTCGAGAAGATCAAGCCGGTCCGGGACAGCCGCGGCCGGGTCACCGTCCCGGCCCACCTCTGGCTGGGGGACCCGGACCCGGGGGTGGACGACGACGCCCCCGCCGTCCCCGTGGCCGACCCCGCCTGGACGGCGGCGCGCGTGCCGGGGGAGCGGCTGCGGCTGAAGGACGCCCGCGGCTCCGGGCGGACGCTGCGGGTGCTGGAGGCGACCGGACCGGGCGTGCTGGCGGAGTGCTCCAAGACCGTCTACTTCGCCACCGGCCTGGCCGTCGAGGCGGAGGACGGCACCGAGGGCGTCCTCGGCGAGCTGCCCGCGCTCGAGCAGTTCCTGCGCGTCCACACCGGCGACGTGCTTGTGCTGACCCGGGACATGACCCCCGCCCCGGTCCGGGCGCAGGGGCCGCACCGGATCGGCTGCTCGCTGCCCGAGGCCTTCACGGACGCCCGGGAGGGGCAGCCCGTGTGGCTCGACGACGGCAGGATCCGGTGCCGGATCACGGCCGTGTCCCCCGAGGAGATCGAGCTCGCGGTGCTGCAGGCCGCGCCCGGGGGCACGAAGCTGCGGGCCGGCAAGGGCATCAACCTGCCCGAGACCGACCTGCGGATCCCGGCGCTCACCGACGAGGACCGCGCGCACCTGCCCTTCGTGGCCGAGCACGCGGACGCCGTCAACATGTCCTTCGTGCGCTCGCGCCAGGACGTGGGCGACCTGCTGGAGGAGCTGGAGGCCGTGGGCCGCCGCGAGCTGGACATCACCCTCAAGATCGAGACGGTGGGCGGCTTCCAGGCGCTGCCGCTGATGCTCCTGGAGGCGATGCGCTGGCAGGACGTCGGCGTGATGATCGCCCGCGGCGATCTCGCGGTCGAGGCCGGGTTCGAACGGCTCGCCGAGGTGCAGGAGGAGATCCTGTGGCTGTGCGAGGCCGGGCACGTCCCGGTCGTGTGGGCCACCCAGGTGCTCGAGTCCCTGGCCAAGAAGGGCCTGCCCTCCCGGGCCGAGGTCACCGACGCGGCGATGGGTCAGCGCGCCGAGTGCGTGATGCTCAACAAGGGGCCGTTCGTGGTGGACGCGATCGAGGCGCTCGACGACATCCTGGTGCGCATGGAGGGGCACGCGCACAAGAAGTCGGACATGCTCCGCCGCCTCCACGCCTGGGCGCCGTTCGCCCCGTGAGCACCGGCCCGGGGCGGGCGTGCCACACTGGTGCCATGGCCGCCCGTGACACCGCTGTGCTCCGCTTCCTCGCCGCCCCGACCGACGCCGGGCGCACCGGCACCGTGGACGGCGGGCGCGTGCTCGAGTGGATCGACAAGGCCGCGTACGCGTGCGCCGTCGGCTGGTCGCAGGCCTACTGCGTCACCGCCTACGTGGGCAACATCCACTTCGACCGCCCGGTCAGCGTGGGGGACATGGTCGAGGTCGCCGCGAAGATCGTGCACACCGGCCGCTCCTCGATGCACATCCGGGTCGAGGTGGCCTCGGCGGACCCGCGCGAGCAGGGGGTGACCCTGCGGGACACCTGCCTGATCATCATGGTGGCCGTCGACGGGGACGGCCGCCCCACCCCGGTCCCGCAGTGGACGCCCGAGACCGAGCACGAGCGCCGGCAGCAGGCGGTGACCAAGCGGCGGATCGAGCTGCGCAACAGCATCGAGTCGCTGATGGCGGAGCAGAAGCACACCGACGAGGGCACGGCCGAGGAGACGGTGCTGCGCTTCCTGGCCGCCCCCACGGACATCAACTGGGGCGGGAAGGTGCACGGCGGCACGGCCATGCGCTGGATCGACGAGGCCGCGTTCGTGTGCGGGTCCCGGTGGGCCGGGCGCCCGGTCATCGCCGTCTACGCGGGCGGGGTGCGCTTCTACCGCCCCATGCACATCGGCCACCTCGTGGAGGTCCGGGCGCGGCTGATCCACACCGCGGCCCGGGGCCTGCACATCTCCGTCAACTGCTGGTCGGGGGACCCCGCCACCGGTGAGCTCCGGCTGACCACCAACTGCCTCATGGTCATGGTCGCCCTCGACGACGCCGGGCACGCCCTGCCCGCCCGGCAGTGGCACCCGGTGAGCCAGGAGGACCGGGACCTGGACGCCTTCGCCCGCGAGCTGGTCCGGCTGCGCGCCGAGTTCCCGGACTCCTTCCAGCGGGTCGACCCCTCGGTCCCGCTGCTGCCGGCGGACTGAGCGGCCCTCACCTCCGCCGTCGGCGAATCCCGGCGTCTGCTCAGTGGGCTGAGCATATAGTGGGCCGCAGACCACCGCCCCGGCATTCCACGAGGAGAGCACCCCATGGACCTGAACCCCCTGAGCTCGGCCTTCGACGAGCACGGCAAGCCCAAGCCGGCCATGAACAAGTTCCTGGACACCGTCCTGCGCGCCCAGCGCCCGGTCGTGCTCGCGTTCGTGAAGAAGGTGCGCGCCAAGTACCCGGACGAGTCCCCCGAGCAGCTGGCCCGGCGCCTGGAGAAGATCTACGTCCGCTCCGCCACCGTCGAGGGCGGCGCGGTCGGCGCCACCGCGGTGGTCCCCGGCGTCGGCACCGTCGCCTCCCTGGGGCTGTCCTCCTTCGCGGTGGTCGGCTACCTCGAGGCCACCGCCCTCTACGCGCAGGCGATCGCCGAGCTGCACGGGGTGCACACCGAGGACCCCGAGCGGACCCGCACCATGATCATGGCCCTCATGCTCGGCGAGGACGGCCGGCAGGTCATGAACCAGATCCTGGCCAGCGGCACCAAGGGCAAGGGCATGATGTCGTCCTGGGGTCTGATGATGGGCAAGGACGACTCCAAGACCTTCGACGTCAGCCGGATCATCCGCAACATGTTCGTCAAGCGCTTCCTGCTCAAGCAGACCGGCGCCGTGTTCGGCCGTGCCCTGCCGTTCGGCGTGGGCGCGATCGTCGGCGGGGGCGCCAACCTGGCCATGTCCCGGCAGGTCATCGCCGCCACCCGCGAGGCGTTCGGGCCGCTGCCCGCCACCTTCCCCGCCGAGCTCGCCCTGCCCGAGCGGGCCCCCCGGTTCGGCGGCGGGGACGGCGCCCCGGACACGCCCGCCCACGGCGAGATCTCCGGCGAGAAGTAGCCGCCGACCCGGCCCCTCGCCGCCACGACGCCCCGCCCTCCGGCGGGGCGTCGTCGTCGTTCACGGCCCATCCGCCCGGCCGTGGTGGCCCGTTCACCGCGCCTGCCTACTCTGGCGCCGAGAGCGGGGCCACCGCCCCGCCAGCAGCCGAGGGAGCGCCGTGCGACCGATCGTCTACGCCCACCGGGGATCCAGCGCCGCCTACCCGGAGCACACCCGGGCCGCCTACGTCCAGGCGCTGCTCGACGGGGCCGACGGGGTGGAGTGCGACGTCCACCTGACCCGCGACGGCCACCTCGTCCTCCACCACGACGCCCAGCTGGGGCGCACGAGCGACGGCCGCGGGCCCGTCTCGGCGCGCACCCTCGCCGAGCTGCGCCGCCTCGACTGGGTCTCCTGGAAGGGCGTGGCGATCCCGCCCGGGCACGGTCCCCGCGACCGCCAGCTGCTGACCCTGCCCGAGCTGCTGGACCTGCTGCGCGGGGCCGGGCGGCCCGTGGGCCTGGCGGTGGAGACCAAGCACCCCAGCCCGTACGGCCACCGGCTCGAGGAGGAGGTCCTGAACGTGCTCATGCGGGAGGGGTGGGACCCCGAGACGGGCCGGCTGGGCCAGGTCACGGTCTCGCTGATGAGCTTCCACCCCGACGCCGTCCGCCACCTCCTCGAGACCGTGCCCGCCCGGCACGTGTGCCAGCTGGTGGAGACCACCACCCGCCGCACGGTCCGGGAGAGCCTGCGCGTGAACCGCACGGCCGCCGCCGTGCTGCACGCCGGGATGCGGCTCGTGGTGCCCCCGGCGCTGCCCGTGATCGCGGCCGGTCTGGTGGACATCGTGGGCCCCGGCATCGACTTCGTCCGCGCCCGGCCCGACCTGGTGCGCCGGTGGGCCGCCGACGGGCGCGTGCTGCGGGCCTGGACGATCGACACGGCGCGGGACGTGGACCTGTGCCGCGCCCTGGGCGTCCAGCAGCTGACCTCCAACCGCCCGGCCGACGTGCTGCGCTGGACCGCGGCGGCCGGCGGGCGGGACGGGGCCGGGATCCCCGCCGGCGTGCCGATGCCGGCGGCCGGACCGGGGCCGGTCCGGTCCGTCGCGATGACGGTCAGGTAACGAGCGGTCACGTCGCCGTCCGGAGCGCCCCGCCGCGCGTAAGCTCGGCACCACCTGCCGGATGTCCCGCAGGCCCGTCCGCGTCCTCCGGCACGCGCCGGCACGAGACCGCCAGGAGACGGCCATGTCCACCCCCATCCCGCCCGGGGCGCCGAGTCCGGACACCGTCCGCGCCCCGGCCCCGGACCTCCAGGAGGAGGCCCGCCGGCTGGCCGAGCGCGTCCACCGCGAGGTCTCCGCGGCCGTGGCGCCCGAGCGCATCGACTCGGAGCTGTCCCTGCTGAACCGGTTCGCCGAGCACGAGGACGTGGACGTGGTCCTCGGACCCGTGCTCGCACAGGTCCTCGCCGCCGCGCTGCGGACCACCCGCCTCACCAGCGGACTGGTCGACCCCACCACCGGCGACGCCGCCTGGCGCGCCCAGGACGGCCTGCCGGCCCGTCCGGCCCCGGGGATCGCCCACCTGGACCTCGACCTGCCCGCCCGCCGCCTGCGGATGCGGCAGGGCACCGTCCTGGACCTCACCGAGGTCGCCGAGGCCTGGACCGCGGACCGCACGGCCCTGCTCTTCGCGGAGACCTTCCCGGACCAGGGACTCGTCGTCCGCGCCGGCGGAGTGCTGGCTGTGGCCGGCCCTCCCGCCGGGGCCGCCGCCCTGGCCGCGTCCCCCGGGCCCGGACGGGGGCCCGCACCGGACCCGGCCCTGGACGCCGCCGCCTGGACCGCGCTCCTCGCCGCGGGCCACCGCGGTCTCGCCGTGCTGCCCCGGCCGGGGGCCACCGTGGTCAACCCGGTCACCGGCACCGCCGCGGAGAGCCCGTGGGGCCGGGTCGCGGTGGCCGCGCGCACCGCGGTGGAGGCCCAGGCCTACGCCCGCGCCGCCCACGTGCTCGGGACGGACGCCCCCGGCTGGGTCGCGGCGTGCGGCGCGGAGGGCGAGTTCACCGGCGCACGGCCCGGCAGCACGCTCCGGCGCCGGCTCCGGACCCCGGGCTGGCCCGGGCGGACGGGCCGAGCGGCGGCCTGACCGGCGCCGGGACCCGGGCCGCGATCCGGGCGGGGCCTGTCCCGGGTGGGACCGCCGCGCGCCCGCACGCGCGTTCACGAAAAGTAACACGGCGGAATGCTCCGTCCTCCCGGAGGTCGTGCGCGCCGACCGGACCCGAGGACGTGCCCGCCGTGCCCGGCCCGTGCCGCGACGTGCTCCCGCCGGCGGACGCCGGCCCGGGATCCGCGCGATTGCAGTCGAGAACGACTCGACGGACGGTCCCGCGCCCTGTGATCTCGCCCACGTCCGGCCGGCATCCCGGCCCGGCGGCCCCTGCCGGCGCCCGGGAGCGATCCGGCGACGACCCATTGATAACGCATCGATAACGCCGCGGTGACGGCGGCGTGAGGAAGGCATAACGGGCTCCTGCGTAGAACGGACCTGCCGGTAACACCGGTGTTCGCGCGTCGAAAGGAGTCGGACATGACCTCAGCACCACAACGCTCACACCGCCACGACGGGGGGTCGTCGGCAGAGCGAGTGCTGTGGGGCGAGGCCGCGGTGAAGGGGGACGCCGCCGGAGGACGGTCGAGGCCGGACTCCTCGGCGCGGGAGGCCCGGGGCGCCGGGACGAGGCCGGGCCGGCTCCAGCACTTCTTCGAGCGCAGCTGCGACCGCACGCCCCACGCCCAGGCCCTGCAGGTCGACGGGCAGGTCTACACGTACGCGGAGCTGGACGAGCTGGCCAACCGCATGGCCCACCTGATCGCGGGCTACGGCCTCGCCGCCGGGGACCGCGTGGGCATCCTCCTCCAGCGCTCCACGATGCTGTACGCGTCGCTGCTGGCCGTCCTCAAGGCGGGCGCCGCGTTCGTCCCGATCGACCCGAACCTGCCGGCCGACCGCGTGCAGTTCATCGCCGAGGACTCGGACCTGGCCCTGCTGCTCACCTCGGAGGAGCTCGTGCCCCTCGTCGAGGACGCCGCCGCCGACGTCGTCGACGTCGGGCGGATCGGCGGGCAGCTCGACGCGGCGCCCGCCCACCGGCCGGAGGTCCGCCACGAGGGCGACCCCACCTGTTACATCATCTACACCTCGGGCTCGACCGGCCGCCCCAAGGGCGTGGAGGTCGCGCACTCGAGCATCTGCAACTTCATCGAGATCGTGCCCGAGGTCTACGACGTGCGTCCCGAGGACCGGGTCTACCAGGGCATGACCATCGCCTTCGACTTCTCCATCGAGGAGATCTGGCCCACCTGGGCCGTGGGCGCCGCCCTCGTGGCCGGTCCCACGGACGACGCCCGCCTGGGCCGCGGCCTGGTCGAGTTCCTGCAGCGCACGGAGATCTCCGTGCTGTACTGCGTGCCGACCGTCCTGGCCACCCTCGAGCACGACCTGCCCGGCATCCGCAGCATTCTCGTGGGCGGGGAGGCCTGCCCGGCGGACCTCGTGGAGCGCTGGTCCACGCCCGGGCGCCGGATGCTCAACACCTACGGGCCCACCGAGGGCACCGTCACCGCCACCTGGGGAGAGCTGACCCCCGGGCGGCCCGTGACCATCGGCAAGCCCCTGCCCACCTACGAGGTGCGCATCCTCGACGAGTCGATGCACGAGGTGCCCGAGGGCGAGCCCGGGGAGATCTGCATCGCCGGGCCCGGGGTGGCCCGCGGCTACGTCAACCTCCCGCACGTCACCGAGGAGCGCTTCCGCCCGCACCCGGACGGGCCCCGGGCCGGGCGGATCTACCGCACCGGCGACCTGGGCCGGATCCTGCCCGACGGCGAGATCGAGTACCTCGGCCGCGCCGACAGCGAGGTGAAGATCCGCGGCCACCGCGCGGACCTGCAGGAGATCGAGAACGTGCTCCGGCGCGACGACGCGGTGGCGGACGCCGCCGTGAAGCTCGTCTCCGGCGGCGACGACGTGGCGGCGTTCCTCACGCTGCGCGGCGAGGTCCGCGACGAGCGCGCCCTGTTCGAGCTGCTCCACGACTCCGTGACCGCGGCCCTGCCGCCGTACATGGTGCCGTCCTTCTACGAGATCCTGCCCGCCATGCCCATGATGGTCAGTGGCAAGGTGGACCGGAAGAACCTCCCCGAGCCCAGCTCGCCCCGCTTCGTGACCACGGTGGGCCTGGTCCCGCCGCGGACCGAGTCGGAGTGGCAGCTCACGGAGGTCTGGTCCCGGGTCTTCCGGATCCCGGTCGACCAGCTTTCCGCGGAGGCGGACTTCTTCCTGGAGCTCGGCGGGCACTCGCTGCTCGCCGCGACCGCCACCTCCGAGCTGCGCCGGGAGCTGCCCGACCAGGACATCTCCATCGCCGACATCTACACCTACCCGACCGTCCGGGACCTGGCCCGCCACCTCGACGCCGCCCCGGCGGCCGTCCCGTCGGTGGCCGACCCGGACGACCGCCCCACGGCCCTGCACCACACGAGCGGGCGGGTGGCCCTGTGCGGGGCGGCCCAGGTGACGACCATGGTGCTGGCCGCCATGGTGGTGGGCTCCCCGCTCGCCGCGGTCCTGTACTCCTACGGCGGGGAGTTCAGCTACCCGCTCATGTGGGACCTGCTGCTCGTGGGCGTGCTGATCTCCGTGCTCGCCCGCTTCCTCCTGCCGCTGCTGGGCTCGCGGGTGCTGGGCCGCTTCGTCCGGCCGGGGCACCACCCGCTCTGGGGGAGGCAGTACTTCCTGCTGTGGTGCGTCGACGGCCTGACCCGGCTCTCGCCGCTCGGCCTCCTGACCGGCACGCCCATGGCCGCCGGCTACCTGCGCCTGCTGGGCGCCGAGGTCGGCGCGGGCGCCCACGTGGGCACCGCGGCCGTGGGCCTGCCCTCCCTGGTGAGCATCGGCTCCCGGGCGAGCATCGGCTACGGCTCCTCCGTGCAGACCGCGCAGGTCGAGGAGGGCTGGGTGAGCATCGCCCGGGTGCGGGTCGGCGACGACGCGTTCGTGGGCGCCAACGCCCTGCTGCAGCCCGGCTCCCGGGTCGAGGACGGCGCCCGGCTGGCGGAGCAGTCCCTGGCCGCGCGCAACCAGGTGATCCCCGCCGGGGAGCACTGGCTGGGCTCGCCCTCCCGGCCCGCCGACGGCGACGACGAGCTGCTCGAGCGGATGGAGCGCCGCCCCCTGCCGGGCGGCCGCTGGCCGGCGCCGCTCGTGGCCGCCCTGCTGCTGGGCTGGGCCGCCCTCGAGGTGCTGCCCTTCGTCCTAGTGCTCCCGTCCTTCCTGATGATCTGGATCGCGGCCATCGAGTTCGGCCTGCCGGTGGGCCTGGCGCTCACCCCGGCCGTCGGCGTGGTCTACGTCCTCACGGTGTGCGCCGTGGTGGCCGGGGGACGGGCGATCGTCCTGCGCCGGACCCCCACGGGCATCCACCCGGTCCGCAGCGGCCTCGGCGTGCGCAAGTGGATGGCCGACCAGCTGCTGAGCACCAGCCTGGAGAGCACCAACGCCCTGTACGCCACGCTGTACACCGTGCCCTGGCTGCGCGTCCTCGGCGCCGAGGTCGGTCCCCGCTCCGAGGTGTCCACGGTGGGCCACATCGACCCGGACCTGCTCACCCTCGGGGAGGGCAGCTTCGTCGCGGACATGGCCAGCGTGGGCAGCGCCGTGTACCACCACGGGCACCTGCACATGGAGCGCACCGTCGTCGGCGACCGCTCCTTCGTGGGCAACGCCGCGTTCGTCCCGTCCGGCACCCGGATGGGGGACGGCTCCCTCGTGGGCGTCGCCTCGGTGCCCCCGGCCGACGTGCCGGAGGGCACCTCGTGGCTGGGCTCGCCGGCCATGTTCCTGCCCCGCCGGCAGGACAGCGGCAACTACGACGAAAGCCTCACCTACCGGCCCTCGCGCGGCAAGGTGGCCGCCCGCCTGGTCATCGAGGCGCTGCGCATCACGGTGCCCCCGGCCCTGGTGGGCCTGCTCGGCTACCTCGGCCTGCTGGCCTCGGTGAGCCTCGTGCCGCAGCTGAGCCTGCTGGGCTTCGTCGCGGTGCTGCCGCTCATCGCGCTCGCCACCGGGTTCGCCGTGGTGCTGGCCGTCGTGGTCCTCAAGTGGGCGGTCGTGGGCCGGTACCGGCAGCGGATCGAGCCCCTGTGGGACAACTTCGTGCGGCGCAGCGAGTTCGTCACCGGCGTCTACGAGTCCGCCGCGGTCCCCGCGCTCGTCGGCGGTCTGGTCGGCACCCCGCTGATCGGTCCGGTGCTCCGCCTGTTCGGCGCGCAGATCGGCCGGCGGACCTACATCGGCACGACCTACCTGACGGAGTTCGACCTCGTGCACATCGGGGACGACGCCGCCGTCTCGACGGACGTGTCCCTGCAGACGCACCTGTTCGAGGACCGGGTCATGAAGATGTCCTACGTCGAGATCGGCGAGGGCGCCAGCGTCGGGGCGCGCTCCATCGTGCTCTACGACACCACGGTCGGCGCCGGCGCCTCGGTCGACGGGCTCTCGCTGGTGATGAAGGGCGAGCAGCTGCTGCCCCGCACGAACTGGCGCGGCATCCCGGTGCGCTCCGCCTCGGCGGCGCTCACCACGGGCCGCTGAGCCGGCCGTGGACGGCGCACGGGTGTCCCCGCGACCCGGGTCGCGGGGACACCGTGCCCACCGGGGCGGGACGGTCTCAGGCGCTGCGCATGTAGCCCATCAGCTGGGTGATCTGCGGGGAGGGCGGAGCGCCGAGCTCGTCGGCCATCGTGCTGCAGAAGCTGCGGAAGGTCTGCAGGGCCGGGGCGTTGTTGCCGAGGCCCAGATCCGCCTCGATCAGGACGCGGACCGCGCTCTCGCGCAGGGGGTCCAGGGCCCGGACGTTGGCGGCCAGCAGGTGCGCCCGGTAGAAGTCCCCGTGCTCGAGGGACAGCCGCGCCAGGTGCTCCACGGCGGTGACGTAGAGCGCCCGCAGCCGGTCCTGCTCGGCCATCACCCAGCCGTCGTACCAGCCGGGCAGCAGCTGCGCGCCGGCCGGGTCGAGGAACCACGGGTCCTGGGCGGGCGGCTCGGTCGCGGCGGCCGCCTCGTGCAGCGACCGGCGCAGCTCGTGCACGTCCACCACGACCGGGTCCGCCAGGGCGATGGTGCTGCCGCGGGTGCCCACGGCCCCGGGGACCTGGCGGGAGAGGTTGAAGACGGTGGTGCGCAGGCTGCCCATGGCGCGCTCGGCCGTGCGGTCCGGCCACAGCAGCTCGCCGAGGAAGCGGCGCGGCTTGGGGCCGAGGACGGCCAGGGCCGCCAGCAGCCGCTGCTGCCGGTGGCCGAGAGCCAGCACCGAGCCGTCGAGTTCGACCTCGACGTTGCCCAGCAGCCGCAGCGTGATCGAGTGTGCCCCATCCATTGCCATGATCCCCCACTGTCATGAGCCGAGTGCCCCGATGCGCCCTGCCGGTCTTCCCCCGAAGACCGTGGGCGGGACGTCCTCCCTCCGCTCCCGCGGCGCCGGATCGGGCGCCGCCGGAAGAGAGGGGTCAGCACCGATGATCCCGGCGAACGAGCCGTGAGTCAAAAGTGAACGACCGGATGTCGTCGAAAGCAAACGACCGATCCGGGCCGACGTGCGCGAACCGCCTCGGGGTCCGCGCCGCACCACGACAGTGTGACCAGGCTGATCCCCGGACCGGCGCCGCCGGCCCGGGCACGTACCCAGGAGTGCCTCCGATGACCGACCATCGAACCGTCACCGGGGTCCGCACGGACCCCCTCGGCAACATCGTCGCCCTGTGCAATCCCGCGGAGGGGTGGTCCCCCCGCTCCACGACCCGGGTCATCCGGGACATCGAGAGCGGCGTGCACGACTACTCCGTCCCCGGCACCACCGGCCGGCTCAGCGTCCGCGTGGTCCCGGCGGGCTGCGGCAAGCGCCTGTGGGCCGCCCCGGCGGACACCGCCTGCAACAACCTGCACGACCTGCCCTCCGTCTGAGCCCCCGCGCCGCCGGCCGGGGCTCAGAGGTAGCGCACGAGCTCGGTGGCGATCCCCGTGTAGGTGGCCGGGGTCAGCGCGGAGAGCCGCTGGGCGGCCTCCGGGGACAGGCCCAGCCCCGCCACGAACTCCTGGAGCCGGTCCGCGTCCACCCGCCGCCCGCGGGTCAGGTCCTTGAGCCGCTCGTAGGGGTTGTCCATGCCCTCGACCCCGGCGATCGCCTCGGCGCGCATGACCATCTGGACGGCCTCCGCCAGGACCTCCCAGTTCTGGTCGAGGTCGGCGGCCAGCACGTCCTCCGCGACGTCCAGGCGCGCCAGGCCCTTGCGCACGTTGGAGACCGCGAGGAGGGAGTGGCCGAAGGCCACGCCGATGTTGCGCTGGGACGAGGAGTCCGTGAGGTCGCGCTGCCACCGCGAGGTCACCAGGGTGGCGCCCAGGACGTCGAGCAGGGCGTTGGAGAGCTCCAGGTTCGCCTCGGCGTTCTCGAACCGGATGGGGTTGACCTTGTGCGGCATGGTCGAGGAGCCGGTGGCCCCCTCCACAGGGATCTGCTGGAAGTAGCCGATCGAGATGTAGGACCACACGTCCGTGCAGAAGTTGTGCAGGACCCGGTTGAACCGGGCGACGTCGGCGTAGAGCTCCGCCTGCCAGTCGTGCGACTCGATCTGGGTGGTCAGCGGGTTCCAGGTCAGGCCCAGGGCCTCCACGAAGCCGCGGGAGACCCCGGTCCAGTCCGCGTCCGGGACGGAGGCGTAGTGCGCCGCGTAGGTGCCCGTGGCGCCGTTGATCTTGCCGAGGTACTCGGTGCGCTCGATCCGGGTCAGCTGGCGGCCCAGGCGGTGGGCGACCACCGCCATCTCCTTGCCCAGCGTGGTGGGCGTGGCCGGCTGGCCGTGGGTGCGGGAGAGCATCGGCGTGCCCGCGGCGGACTCGGCGAGGCCCGCCACGTCGGCCACGAGCGCCCGGGCGGCCGGCAGCCACACGTCGGTCGTGGCGTCCTTGACGCCCAGGGCCCAGGCGAGGTTGTTGATGTCCTCGGAGGTGCAGCCGAAGTGCACGAGCGGCACCAGGTGCCCGAGGCCCAGGGCGGGCAGGCGGCGGCCGATGTAGTACTCCACGGCCTTCACGTCGTGCACCGTCACGGCCTCGATCTCCGCCAGCTCCGCCACCGCGTCGGTGTCGAAGTCCGTGACGATCCGGCGCAGCCCGGACTTCTGCTCCTCGCCGAGGGGCGCCAGGCCCGGCAGCACCGCGTGCTCGGCCAGGTGGATGAACCACTCGACCTCCACGTGCACGCGGTTGCGGTTCAGGGCCGCCTCGGAGAGGTGGTCGACGAGCGGGGCCACGGCCGGCTGGTACCGGCCGTCGAGCGGGCCCAGCGCGACGGGCGGAACGGCGGCGGCCAGCGAGGCGCGCCCGGAGGACAGGATGGCATCGGTGTGGGGCATGGGCACATTCTCCCACGGCGCCCGGACCGGCCCGGGCGGACGGATTGTCGCCGGCCGCCAACTTTCGCGGGACCCGGTTGTAGCTTTCGCGCGGAAAAGTTACCGGGTCGTCCGGAGGGCGTCATCCACCGGGGAACCCCGGGGGAGCGGGGATAGCATGGCCCCCATGAGTACCAGCGACGCCACGCGCACCCTGGCCGGGAACGCCCCGGCGCAGGACGCGGCCCCCGCCACCACCCCGGCGGTCCGTCCGCGCCCGGCTCTGTCCCGGCTTCCCCGCTACGTGGCCGGCAGACCGCCGCTCGTGGTGGAGGGGCTGCCCTCCTACAAGCTGTCCTCCAACGAGAACCCGTTCGGGCCCGTCCCGGCCGTCCGGGAGGTCCTCGCCGGCTGGGACGCCGTGCACCGCTACCCCGAGACGACCTCCGCGGAGCTGCGGGAGGTGCTGGGGGAGTTCCTCGGCGTGCCCGCCGAGGACGTCGTCACCGGCGCCGGCAGCCTCGGCGCCCTCAACCAGCTGCTGGGCGCCTTCGTGGGCACCGGCGAGGACGGCGCCCCGGACGAGGTGGTCCACGCGTGGCGCTCCTTCGAGGCCTACCCCATCAGCATCGGGCTCTCGGGCGGGCTGAGCGTCCCGGTGCCGAACCGCCGCGACGGCTCGCACGACCTCGAGGCCATGGCCGCCGCCGTCACCGACCGCACCCGCGTCGTGCTGCTGTGCACGCCCAACAACCCGACGGGCCCGAGCCTCACCACCGCCCAGGTCGAGGAGTTCCTCGCCGCGGTGCCCCGCGACGTGCTCGTGGTCGTCGACGAGGCCTACCAGGAGTTCCAGCGCCGCGACGACCTCGTCGACGGCATCGACCTCTACCGGCGGCACCCCAACGTCGTCGTGCTGCGGACGTTCTCCAAGGCCCACGGGCTGGCCGGACTGCGGATCGGCTACTCCGTGGCGGGCCAGGGCATCACCCCGTACCTGCGCCAGAGCGCCCCCGCGTTCTCCGTGACCGACCTCGCCCAGCGCGCGGCCATCGCCTCCGTGCGCCACTACGACCAGGTCGCCGAGCGCGTCCAGCGGGTCGTCGACGAGCGGGAGCGGGTGCTGGCCGGGCTCGACGCGCTGGGCTGGCCGTACCCGCAGACGCAGGCGAACTTCGTGTGGCTGAACCTCGGCGAGCACAGCGGGCGCTTCGCCGAGCTGTGCGACGCCCACGCACTGGCCGTGCGCCGCTTCGGCGACGAGGGCGTCCGCGTCACCGTCGGCGAGCCGGAGGCCAACACCCGGTTCCTCGAGCTCTGCGCGCAGTTCCCGCACGCACCCGTGCTCTGAACCCCGGGCACGAGCGCTCCGCTCCGACCCGAGCACATCGAAAGGACGTCCTGACCATGGATGCCGCCCCGTTCTCCCCGGCCGCCCACGCGCCGGCCCACCGCGCGCCGATCCCGGAGCCCCGCACCCGGCTGGTGCGGCTCCTCGACCGGGACGGCGCCCTGGCCGAGGACCCGGTCTTCTCGCCGTTCGTCGCCGACGTCGGCGCCGAGCAGCTGCGGGACCTCTACCGGTCGATGGCGCTCGCGCGCCGGTTCGACGAGGAGGCCACCCACCTGCAGCGGCAGGGCCAGCTGGTGCTCTGGGCGCCGATGCGCGGGCAGGAGGCCGCCCAGGTGGGCTCCGCCCGCGCCCTGCGCCCGACCGACCACATCTTCCCCACCTACCGCGAGCACGCGGTGGCGATCGAGCGGGGCGTGGACCCCGCCGAGCTGCTCATGGTCTTCCGGGGGCACGCCGCCGGGGGCTGGAAGCCCTCAGAGCACGGCATGAACGTCTACTCGATCGTGCTCGGCTCCCAGGTGCCGCACGCCGTGGGCTACGCCATGGGGATGAACCTGGACCGCCGTGCCGCCGAGGAGGAGGGGCGCGAGGTCGAGCCCGCCGCCACCATCGCGTACTTCGGGGACGGCACCTCGACCCAGGGCGAGGTGCACGAGGGCATGGTGTTCGCGGCCTCCTTCGACGCCCCGGTGGTCTTCTTCGTCCAGAACAACCAGTGGGCCATCTCCGTGCCGTTCTCCACCCAGTCCCGGCTGCCGCTGGCCGAGCGGGCCGCCGGCTACGGGTTCGAGGGGATCCGGGTGGACGGCAACGACGTCCTGGGCGTCCTGGCCGTCTCCCGGTACGCCATGGAGCAGGCCCGCGCCGGGCGCGGCCCCGTGCTCGTGGAGGCCGAGACCTACCGGCTGGGCGCCCACACCACCGCCGACGACCCCACGAAGTACCGCCAGCGGGAGGACGAGCGCCGCTGGGCCGAGCTCGACCCGCTGCTGCGCCTCGAGGCGCACCTGCGCCGGCACCACGGCACGGACGACGCCTTCTTCGCCGAGGTCGCCGCCGCCGCGCAGGAGTTCGCCGACCAGACCCGCGCCCACGTCCTGTCCATGGCCCCGCCCTCCTTCGAGGAGTTCTTCGACAGGCCCTACGCCGAGCGCCACCCCCTGATCGAGGAGGAGCGCGCCTGGTACGCGGCCTACCAGGCCGGGTTCGAGGACGACGCCCCCGGCGGCGACGGCACCGCCGGGCCCGACCGCGGCACGCAGGCCTCGGGCCTGACCGTCGCCGCCGATCCCGTCACCGGGACCCCCGACGAGCGCTCCGCCGGCACCGAGGAGGACCTCGCATGAACACCGCTCCCGACCTGACGATCGCCAAGGCCGTCAACGCCGGCCTGCGCCGGGCCATGGAGGAGGACCCCCGGGTGCTGCTCATGGGCGAGGACATCGGCTCCCTGGGCGGCGTCTACCGCGTCACCGAGGGGCTCAAGAAGGACTTCGGCGGGCACCGCGTGATGGACACCCCGCTGGGGGAGGCCGGGATCGTGGGCACCGCCGTGGGGCTCGCCCTGCGCGGGTACCGTCCCGTGTGCGAGATCCAGTTCGACGGCTTCTCCTTCCCGGCCTTCAACCAGATCACCACGCAGCTCGCGAAGATGCGCAACCGCACGAACGGGGACGTCACGGTGCCCGTCACCATCCGGATCCCCTACGGCGGGGTCATCGGCTCGGTGGAGCACCACTCCGAGTCCCCGGAGGCCCTCTTCGCCCACACCGCCGGGCTGCGCATCATCACGCCGTCCAGCGCCCAGGACGCCTACTGGATGACCCAGCAGGCGATCACCTGCGACGACCCCGTGATCGTCTTCGAGCCCAAGCGCCGGTACTGGCTCAAGGGCGCGGTCGACACGCAGCGCCCCGCCGCCGACCCGTTCACCGCCCAGGTGGTCCGGCCGGGGGAGGACGCCACGGTGGTGGCCTACGGCCCGCTCGTGCCGGTGGCGCTCGCCGCGGCCCGGGCGGCCGAGGAGGACGGCCGCAGCGTGGAGGTCATTGACCTGCGGTCCCTGTCGCCGATCGACTTCGACACCGTGGAGGACTCCGTGCGCCGGACCGGCCGCCTGGTCGTCGCCCACGAGGCCCCGACCTTCGGCGGCCTCGGCGGGGAGATCGCCGCCCGCATCACCGAGCGGGCCTTCTACTCCCTCGAGGCCCCGGTGCTGCGTGTGGGCGCCTTCCACCTGCCGTACCCCGTGGCGGCCGTCGAGGACCAGTACGTGCCGGACCTGGACCGCCTCCTCGAGGCGTTGGACCGCTCCTTCGCCTACTGACCCGCCGACCCCGGCCGCCGGCCCCTCCGGGCCGGCGGCGCCGTCGCCGACCCGGAGGGGCCGCGCGAGAGAGGAAGTACTGACATGCCGCAGATCTTCAACCTGCCCGACGTCGGCGAAGGCCTGACCGAGGCGGAGATCCTCGCGTGGCGCGTGGCGCCGGGGGAGACCGTCACGGTCAACCAGGTGCTCGTCGAGATCGAGACCGCCAAGTCCGTGGTGGAGCTGCCGTCCCCGTACGCGGGCACCGTCCTGGACCTGATGGTGCCCGAGGGCCGCACCGTGGAGGTCGGCACCCCGATCATCGCCGTGGGCTCCCCCGAAGAGGCCTCCGGCACGGGCCCCGCCCCGGAGGGGACACCGGGGATCCTCGGGGAGACCCGGGTGCCCGCCGAGACCCGGCCGGCGACCGACGCCGACGGCGACCGTCCCCTCGTGGGCTCCGGGCCCAAGGCCGACCCCGTGCGCCGGCGCCGCCGGGTCGCCCCGGAGCCGGCCGCGCGGACCCCCGAGCCGGCCCGGCCGGCGGGGTGGGCCGAGAAGCTCGGCCGCGGCCCGCTGGGCACCGGGCTCGGCGGCGGGATCGGCACGGCCGCCCAGGGCATCGCCGACCGCGCCGCCCGGCTCGCCGAGGACAGCGGCGTCTGGCGCCGGCCCGCCCGCCCCGACGGCGCGGGCGCGGCCCCGGCCGGCGCGGTCCCCACGGGCCCGGTCCCGGCGGGCTCGGTCCCGGCCGCGGCGGGTCCGGCCGTCGTGCCGCGCCGTCCCGCGCTGGCGAAGCCGCCCGTCCGCAAGGCCGCCCGCGACCTGGGCGTCGACCTCGCCGAGGTCCCCGCCACCGGGGCCGCCGGGCAGATCACCAAGCAGGACCTCCTGGCCCACGTGGCCCGGCTCGGCGAGGCCGGGAGCCGGCGCCGTCCGCCCGCCGCCGAGGACCGGGTCGAGCGGATCCCGGTCAAGGGCGTGCGCAAGGCCACCGCGCAGAACATGGTGCGCAGCGCGTTCAGCGCCCCGCACGCCTCGGTGTTCGTGGAGCTCGACGCCACGCGCACCATGGAGTTCGTCCGGCGGCTCAAGGCCGCCCCGGACTACGAGGGGGTCAAGGTCACGCCCCTGCTGGTGCTGGCCAAGGCCGTCGTGTGGGCCGTGGCCCGCAATCCGCAGGTCAACGCCACGTGGACGGACGAGGAGATCCTCGTCAAGCAGTTCGTGAACCTGGGCATCGCCGCCGCGACGCCGCGCGGGCTCATGGTCCCGAACATCAAGGACGCCCAGGACCTGTCCCTGCGCGAGCTGGCCGTGGCCCTCGACGAGCTCTCCCGCACCGCCCGGGCCGGGCGCACCCAGCCGGCGGACATGCAGAACGGGACCCTGACCATCACCAACATCGGGGCCCTCGGCCTGGACACCGGCACGCCGATCATCAACCCGGGAGAGGTCGCGATCGTCGCCTTCGGCAGCATCAAGCAGAAGCCCTGGGTGGTGGACGGCGCCGTGGTGCCCCGCTGGGTCACCACGCTGGGCGGCTCCTTCGACCACCGGGTGGTCGACGGGGACCTCGCCGCCCGCTTCACCGCGGACGTCGCCCGGATCCTCGAGGAGCCCGCGCTGCTGCTGGACTGAGCCACGGGCCGCCGGCGCCGCGGACCGGCCGGCACGGCAACGGCCCCGCACCGATCGGTGCGGGGCCGTGTGCTGCGTCGTCGACGAGCGCGCCTCCACGCATCGCGGCTCTCCCCGCCGGGCGGGTGCCCGGCGTCCCGCGGACGCGGAACGGGGTGGTCGCCGCCGACCGCGCGGCGCCGCAGCACGCGTGGACCCGTGATTGAAATCCCCCCAGACACAATCACACATCTCATTCACGACGGATCACTCGTGCGACGCCGGCCGCGGTGACGACCTGCCCGATCGGTCCCCGGTGCTGCCACCGGTGACCTGGTCCGCGTCCCCCGCGGACCGCCTCAGCGCGGTCCCCCGGGGTCCAGGACTGCATCCATTATGGCCGCCGACCTGGACGAAAGTCTGTCCCCCGATGTGCACCCGCCCCGGCCGCGGACGGCCGCCCGGACGGAATTCCGTCCGCCGAAGGGCACCGGGGCCGGCCGCGCCCGGACGGGTGTATGTTCCGCCGGGGGCACCCGGTCCGGGCCCTTCCGGCCGGGCCCTCTCTGTAACGGACGGCCGCGGACCGCCGAGTCCGGCCGCGGACCGCGGCCGTAGGCTGGGGTCATGCTGCCGCACCCGCCGCCCCGCCCGTCCGCACGCTCCGCGGTCCCGCCCTTCCGGGTGATGGAGATCCTCGCCGACGTGGAACGGCTGCGTTCCGCCGGCCGGGACGTCGTCTCGCTCTGCGCCGGTGAGCCCTCCGGCGGCGCCCCGGAGGCCGTGGCCCGCGCGGCGGCTCGCGTGCACGCCCGCAACGAGGGGCTCGGCTACACCCCCGCCCTCGGGATCGAGCCGCTGCGCCGCGCCGTGGCCGGGCACTACGCCCGGTGGTACGGCCTGGACGTCGCACCGGAGCAGGTCGCCGTCACCACGGGCGCCTCCGGCGCGCTGGTCCTGACCTTCCTCGCGGCCTTCGACGTCGGGGACCGGGTCGCCGTCTGCCGCCCCGGCTACCCGGCCTACCGCAACACCCTGGCCGCGCTGGGCGCGGAGGTCGTCGAGCTCGACTGCGGCGCGGCGACGCGCTACCGCCCCACGCCGGCGATGCTCGACGCCGCGGTGGACGCGCACGGCCCGCTGCACGGCCTGGTGGTGGCGGGTCCCGCGAACCCGACCGGCACCGTGCTCGAGCCCGCCGAGCTGGCGGCGCTGGCGCGCTGGTGCGCCGAGCACGGGACGCGGCTCGTCAGCGACGAGATCTACCACGGCATCGTGCACACGGTCCCCGCGGGGAGCGGCCCGCGCAACGGGGCGCCGTACCGCGGCACCAGCGCCTGGGAGCACGACCCCGAGGCCGTGGTCATCTCCTCCTTCTCCAAGTACTGGGGGATGACGGGGTGGCGGCTGGGCTGGGCCCTGCTGCCCCGCGAGCTCGTGGCCCCGGTCGACGCGCTCGCCGGCAACCTCAGCCTCTGCCCGCCGGCGGCGGCCCAGTACGCCGCCGTGGAGGCGTTCTCGGAGGAGGCCTACGCCGAGGCCGACCGGGCGGTGGAGCAGTTCGCGCGCTCCCGGCGCCTGCTGCTGGACGCCCTGCCGGGGCTCGGCTGGGGCGGGAGCGCGCCGGCGGACGGGGCGTTCTACCTCTACGCGGACCTCGGCGAGCAGCTCGAGCGCCACGGCAGCTCCCTGGAGTGGTGCCGCCGCCTGCTCGAGGCGGAGGCCGTGGCGGTCGTGCCGGGGCTGGACTTCGACGCCGCCCGCGGTCACCGCACCGTCCGGCTGTCCTTCGCCGCGGGTCCCGCCCAGGTCGAGGAGGCCCTCACCCGGATCCTGCGGTTCCAGGCCCGCTCCTGAAGCACTGCGCGAGGTGACCGGGGAGCACCCCGGTGCGCAGCAGGAACCCGTGGGCGGTCGTGCGGCCCACGAAGACCAGGCCGAGCTCCTTGAGCCGGGCGGCGAGCCGGTCGGCCTCCGGGGACCGGCGGGTCAGTTCCAGCACGGTCCGGGGCGGCTGCGCGCCCTCCGGCGGGTCGCCGGCCAGCTCCGCCCAGTCCGCCGGCGCGAGGCCCGCGCACGCCCGGGCGTTGTGCACCACGGCCTCGATCTTGACGCGGTTGCGGATGACCGCCGGGTCGAGCAGGAGCCCGTCGACGGCGTCCTCCGTCAGCCCCGCGACGTCCTCGGCGACGAACTCGCGGAACGCCCGCCGCAGCCCGTCCCGGCGCTGGGCGATGCTCCACCGGGCCAGGCCCGCCTGGAAGATCTCCAGGCTCAGCGCCTCGAACCAGCCGGGGGAGTCCACGGGAGGAGCGCCCCAGCGGTGGTCGTGCTCCTCCAGGACGGCCGGTCCGGTGGGCGCCCAGGGGCAGCGGCGCCGGCCGTCCCCGCAGAGCACGGCGCGGAAGACGTCGTCGGGACGGGAGCCGGCGCCGTGCGGGACGCCCGCGGCGCGGGCCGGACCGGCGGGGGCCGGGTGCTCGGGGGTGCGGGCGGGGACGGGGCCGTGCCCGGCGGAAGCGGTGTCCATGCCCCCACCGTAGGAGCGGCCGCGCCGGGGCCGCCCGCCGGGCACCCGGGTGTGGACGGCCCGCGCCGGTCCGCCGGTGCCGGCGGGCCGGTGCAGTGGGGCCGGCACGGTGCCCGCGGCGGTCGGGCTCAGAAGCGGGAGACCTCCCCGGTCACGTCGGCGATCTCGATGGCCACGGGCTCCTCGTCCCCCGCGTTGCCGTCGTGGACGATGAACACGGCGGTGGGGTCCCCCTCGGGGAAGGCCCGGATCGTCACCGACCCGGACGTCGCGGCGTTGAGCACCTCCATGGACTGGCGGGTCGCGGACCGCAGCACGGCGGCGGGCAGGGGTCTGCCCCGCTCGTCCAGGATGTCCACCTGCACCCCGCGCGCCCGCGCCGCCCGGGTGACCTCGAGCAGGTAGGGGGTCGCCACGGAGCGGCCCCGGATGGAGTCCCGCAGCTGCGCCTCCGTGAGCCGGAACTGCTCGATCTCGTAGTCGGAGACCGGGGACGGGTCGTGCGCGATGCGCTCGAGCAGCCCGCCCGCCAGCCGGCGCACCTCCTGCACCCGCAGCACGGAGGCGTTGACGGTGTCCTGCTCGGCCTCGTCGTGGGACCGGGCGGAGATCACCATGTCCCGGGCCTCCGCGAAGGCGACGGAGGCCCGGTCGTACTCGCGGGCGATCAGCTGGCTGGCGAGCAGCAGCGCCGCGGTCGCCGCGTTGCTCAGCGCGGCGTCCCACAGCCCGATCGCGGAGCGGGCGCCCCACGTCATGGAGACGGCCACGGCGAGCCCCAGCGTGGCCCACCCCCAGCCGCCGCGGCGGCGGATGCCCAGGACCACGACGAAGCCGTCGAAGCCCAGGGTGAACCACTGCCCGCCGAACAGCTCGGCCCGCGGGTCCAGGGCGTCGTAGGAGCGCTGGATCGAGACCAGCATGAGCAGCACGGCCAGGGCGGTGGGCAGGTCCGGCAGCCGCCGCCGCCCGTACGGGTAGACGGCCAGGGCCACGGCGATCACGTAGGTCACGAGCGCGGCCTGCATCAGCTCCGGCTTGTCCATGCTCTGGGTCTGCAGGACGCCGAGCACCACGGGGATCAGGAAGAAGACCGCGGCGGCCACCAGGGTCAGGGGATGGAAGAGCGCGCGGGAGATCACGGGCGGGCGTCCCGCGGCCAGAGGATCGTCACGGCGGTGCCCCGGCCGGGGGCGGAGTCGACCTCCACGTCGCCGCCCACCTGCCGCACGCTGCCCAGGATGGACACGCGCACCCCGAGCCGCCGGGAGTCGACGCTGCGCGGCTGGAAGCCCCGGCCCCGGTCGACCACCTGGAAGCGCAGGTAGAAGCCCTCGGGGTTGATCGCGGTGGGCGGGCACGCCGCGCCGTCCATGGTCACGAACGTGACCTCGGTGCCCGAGTGCCGGGCGCTGTTGGAGACCGCCTCCGTGATGGCCTGGACCAGCGCCTGCGCCGTCTCCACGGGGATGAGGGGCCGCGGCTCGCCGGGCGGGCGGATGTAGGGGGTGATGCTGTTGAAGCGCACCCGGTTGCGCCACGGGGACAGGGACTCCAGCAGGTCGTCCAGCAGCGTGTGCACCATCGTGGTGTCCTTGCCCTGGGCGCGGCGCTCCTCGAAGGCCAGGACGTCGAGGGCGCGCTGGGCCAGCTCCCGGGTGCGGCGCTGGACCGGGCCCGTGGCGCGCCCGGCGTCGAGCAGGGCCGCCATGACGTTGTCGTGGATCAGGCGGTCCAGCCGCTCCTGCTCCTCGGCCTGGGAGCGGGAGCGGGTGAGCTGCAGCTCCTGGGCGATCGCGTCCGCGTAGACCTGGTCCGCGTTCCTCCCGCCCCGGAGGACGAAGCCGATCAGCACCACGAGCACCACGCCGAAGGCGATCCGGCTCGTGGCGTCGAAGAGCACGTCCATGACGTCGGGCGCCGCGGCGGTCCGCATCATGACGAGGACGTAGAGGACCGTCACGGACGTCAGGTAGGCCACGGCCAGCTCGAGGCTCCACACGACCACGGTGGCGCACGCCGCGAGCAGGATGAACGGCTCCACCCACGGGTCCTGCGGCGGCGCCTCGCCCGTCCAGGCCAGCGGCAGCGTGACGACGGCGAGCGCCACCAGCACCGGCACCACGAGCACCGGCCACGTGCGGACCCGCTGCCCGGCCGACTGCAGGAGCAGCACGCACGCGTTGAGCAGCAGGGCGACCAGGAAGACCAGGTGCCACCGGTCGAAGGAGCGCAGCTGGTCCTCCAGGACGGTGAGGGACTCCAGGAACAGCGCGACGGCCACGAGGCCGTGGCAGATGTTGGCGAGCAGCAGGAGCCGGTAGGAGTTCATCCCCAGCTCCTGCGGCGAGGCGGGCACCAGCAGGCTGGTGCGGCGCCGCCGGGCCGGGACCTTCCGGTAGGCGAGCGGGGACCGGGGCGCGTCGTGGCTCACGGAACGGCGGTCCTCAGCGGAGCCGGGGGCGGCTCACAGGTGCTTCTCCGCCGTGGTGATGTCCGCGGTCGGCTCCACGAGACCGTCCTCGATCGCCCGGATGCGCAGGTCGATCTTCGTGGGGGCCGGGCGTCCGACGCGCGCGTACTTCTCGCGGATCCGGTCGATGTTGGTCTTCACGGCGCTCTGCTTGATCCCCATCCGGCGGGCCACCTGGACCTGGGCGAAGCCGGACGCGTAGAGCCGCAGGGTCTCCTGCTCGCGCGGGGAGAGGCTGGCCCGGGAGAACTCGACGTCGCCGTCGATCGCGGCGGCCAGCTCCTTGGTGATCACCGGCTTGCCCTCGGCGATGTTGCGGGCCTCCTCGATGGCGTGCTCGAGCGGGTCCGACTTGCGCACGAGCCCCAGCGCGCCCGCCCGCAGCGCCTCGCGGATCAGGGCCGCGTTCTCGCCGATGCTGAAGATCAGCACCTTCATGCCCGCGGCCCGCAGCCGCTCCACGTTGGCGGCGGGGCGCGACAGGTCGTTCAGGGAGAGGTCCAGGAGCACGACCTCGCACTCGATCCGCTTCGCGCCCTGCGCGGTCAGGGCCGGGTTCTCGGAGTCCCGGCCCAGCTGGTCGAGCAGGTCCGGCACGCTGGAGGCCGATCCGACGAGCTTCACGTCCGCCTGGGAGGTCATGGAGACGAGACGGACGCCCTCCCGGACGACCTCGTGGTCATCGACGACGGCGACAAGGGTGGACGGCATGGGTGTTTCCTCCGGGTGCTGCTCGGTGGGCCGGTCCGCAGATTTCTGCGTGGGGGTGACGGATCTCACCGAGGTGCTCCGATTGTCCCCCCTCGCCCCGGGGGAAGCGAAACCGACACGGTTCCGGGTGCAAACGTTACCTTCCCGTGTCCCCCCAGCGGTCGACCCGGCGGTGGTAGCGGATGCCCCACATCCCGCCGAGCACCGCCCCCAGCAGGTCGACGAGCAGGACGGCGGCCACGGCGAGCAGGCCCGGGACGAGCAGGTCGCCGATGAGCGCCTGGGCCGAGACGCCGACCGGGGCCAGGCCCACGGTGTCCGCCCACAGCAGCCCGGCCACGGTCGCCACGGACCGCCCGACCAGGGACCACAGCCACACGGACACCCCCTGGCGGGCGCCCGAGAAGCGGGCCATCCGGCCGGCGGCGTACCCGCCGGCGAGGAAGGCCAGGAACTCGACGAGGCCGAGCACCGCCGCCCCGGTCCAGGCCGCCGCGGAGCCGGCGGCCAGGTCGTCGACGACCCCGCCCATGCCGCTGTCGACCCGGACGCCCAGGGCGGCCGCGGCCAGCCCCGCCGGCGCCAGCAGCAACCAGGTCAGGGCCAGGGCGCTGAGCCAGCCGAAGAAGCCGGGGACCAGCTGCAGGCCGCCGAACCGCTCCCGCTGCCGGGCGTGGCGGGTCGCGGGGTCGGCCGGCAGCGGACCGGCACCGGGGGACGGGTAGCCGGAGACCGGGTAGCCGGGGGCCTGGTGCTCCGCGGCGGGGTCGCCGGGGAACGGGCGCGCGGCCCCGCCGGTGCCCACCGTGGGCGTCGGATCGGTGCGGGGACCGGGCTCGGGCGCCCGCGGCGGGTCCTCCGGCACCGGGCGCTGGGCGCTCACCGCCGGCAGCGGACGGGTGTGCTGCGTGTCGTCGTCGTCGTACCACGCCCAGTCCTCGTCCTCGCCCCCGGAGCCGGCACCCGCCGCCCCGTCCTGCGGGGCGGCGCCGCGGCCGGGAGGGCCGGCCGCGGGGAACCGGCTGACCGGGGGCAGCGGGCGCGTGGCGCCGTCGTCGGCGTCGTGCGGACCGGTGTCCGACCAGGGCATCGGGTCGTCGGCGGAGGGCGAGCCGGGTGTCGAGGAGGGAGTCATGTCATCGGAGTCTACGGGCGGGGACGCCGCCGGGACTGGGAGTCCGCACCGACCGCCGAGTAGGGTACGGGCCATGCCTGCCGAATCCACCCGCGACTTCCTGCGCGCCCGCCCCTGGACCGCCAGCTACGACGCCGGGGTCCCCGCGGACCTGGACCTGCCGGAGACCTCGCTCGCGCACATGCTCGAGCGGTCGGTGGCCCGGCACGGCCGGAAGACCGCACTCGAGTTCTTCGGCGCCCGGACCAGCTACGCCGATCTCGGGCGGCAGGTGGAGCAGGCGGCCGAGGGCCTGCGCCGGCTCGGCGTGCGGCGCGGGGACCGGGTGGCGATCGTGCTGCCGAACTGCCCGCAGCACATCGTGGCGTTCTACGCCGTGCTGCGCCTGGGGGCCGTCGTCGTGGAGCACAACCCCCTCTACACCGAGCACGAGCTGCGCCACCAGTTCGAGGACCACGGCGCGCGCGTGGCGATCGTGTGGGACCGTGCGGCCGGGCGCGTCCGGTCCCTCGGCGCCGACCTGCCCGTGGACACGGTCGTGGCCGTGGACATCACCGCCGCCATGCCCCGGGCGCAGCGGCTCGCCCTGCGGCTGCCGCTGCCCGCGGCCCGGGCCTCCCGCGCCCAGCTCACCGGGCCGGCCCCGGGCACGGTTCCGTGGCGGGAGCTGCTGGCCGCGCCGCCGATCGCCGTCGACCACCCGCGGCCCACCGCCCACGACCTCGCCCTGCTGCAGTACACCTCCGGCACCACCGGGCTGCCCAAGGGGGCGATGCTCACCCACCGCAACCTCGAGTCCAACGCCCTCATGGGCCGGCACTGGCTCGACTCCACCGAGGACGAGGTGGTGCACGGCGTGCTGCCCCTCTTCCACGCCTTCGGCCTGACCCTGGGGGTGACCTTCGCGATGTCCCTCGGCGCGAAGCTCGTCCTGTTCCCGACCGTGCGGACCGACCTCGTCCTCGGGGCGATGAAGCGCTCGCGGCCCACCGTGCTGCCCGCCGTGCCGCCGGTCTACGAGAAGCTGCTCGACGCCGCGCAGGAGCGGCCCACCGACCTGCAGGGCATCTCCGTGGCCGTCTCCGGGGCCATGGGCCTGCCCGTCCCGCTCGTGGAGCGGTGGGAGCGGGCCACGGGCGGGATCCTGATCGAGGGCTACGGGCTCACCGAGTGCTCCCCGCTCGTGGCGTGCAACCCGCTCAACGACTCCCGCCGCGCCGGGTCCATCGGCGTCCCCTTCCCCTCCACCGACATCCGGCTCGTCGACCCGGAGACCCTCGAGGACGTCCCCCGCGGCCACGAGGGCGAGCTGTGGGTGCGGGGACCGCAGGTCTTCCAGGGGTACTGGAAGCGCCCCGACGAGACCGCCCGGACGCTCGGCGCGGACGGGTGGCTGCGCACCGGGGACATCGTCACGGTCGACGACGCCGGCTTCCTGCGGGTGGTCGACCGGCTCAAGGAGGTCGTCATCACCGGCGGCTTCAACGTGGCCCCCACCGAGGTGGAGAACGCGCTGCGCCGGCACGAGGACGTCGAGGACGCCGCCGTCGTGGGCCTCGCCGACCCGCGCGGCACCGAGGTGGTCGTCGCGGCCGTGGTCCTGGCCCCGGGCCGCGAGCTCGACGAGGGGGCCCTGCGGGAGCACTGCTACGCCGAGGTCACCCGCTACAAGGTGCCCCGCCGGATCGTGGCCGTCGACGAGCTCCCGCGCACGATGCTCGGCAAGGTCCAGCGCCGGGAGGTCCGTCGGCAGCTGGAGCGCACGGGCGTGCGGCTCTGAGGCCGGGCGCTCAGGGCAGGTCCGCCTCCGGGTCGGCCTCCCGGTAGGGGACCCGGCGGACGGAGCGGATCCGGCCGAGCTCCCCCCACTCGTCCCGCCCGAGCCGGGCGATCGGCTGCAGGGCCTGGACGAGCGGACCCCGCCCGTCCATGGCCGCCCCGTCCACGGCCACGTGCGTGACCGCGCCGAAGACGAGGAAGGAGTCGCCGATCGGCATCGGCTCCGCGTGCAGCCGGCACTCGATGGCCGCGGGGGACTCCGCGACCCGGGGCACGCCCACGGTCAGCGACGGCTCGCGGGTGAGCCCCACGGCGTCGAACTCGCTGACCTCCGGGGGGTAGTCGGTGCCCGTGGCGTTGATCTGCTCGAACAGCCCGGCGGGCGCGAAGTTCACCACGAACTCCCCGGTCTGCCGGATGTTGCGGAGGCTGTCCTTCTCCCCGACCGAGACGAACTGGACGATCGTGGGCGTGCTGGATGCGACCGTGAAGAACGAGTGCGGGGCGAGGTTGTCCACGCCCGCCGCGGACCGCGAGCTGACCCACGCGATGGGGCGGGGGACGACCAGGGACTTGACCGCCCGGGCGAAGGAGCCGTGCCGGTCGGCGGGGATGTCGGTGCGCATGCGCCCATTCCACCACCCCGGCCCGCCCCGGTCACGGACGGGTCCGGGCCCGGGCCGGCGGCCCGGGCCGTGGCGCACCGTGCTGTCACCGCGGCGTCCTCCCCGGGTAGTCTGCGGGAGAACGGGAGCCCGGGGGTCGACGACGATCCCCGCGCCACGAGCGGAAGGACGGCCGTCCACGATGGAGCTCCGGCAGCTCAACTACTTCATCGCCGTGGCCGAGGAGCGGCACTTCGGCCGGGCCGCCAAGCGGCTGCACATGGCCCAGCCGCCGCTGTCGCAGCAGATCCGCCAGCTCGAGGAGCAGCTCGGGGTGCGCCTGCTGGACCGCACCACCCGCCGGGTGGACCTCACCGCCGCCGGTCAGGTCCTGCTCGACCGGGGCCGCCGGATCCTCGGGGAGATCGAGGCCCTCGAGGCGGACGTCCACCAGGTGGGCCAGGGCACCACGGGGGTGCTGCGGGTCGGCTTCTGCGGCTCCGCCACCTACGGGACGATGCCCACCCTGGTCCGGCGGGCCGCGCAGGTGCTGCCGGGGATGTCCCTGGCGCTGCACGGGGAGATGCTCGGCCCCGCCATGGAGGAGGGGCTCCGCGGGCGCACGCTGGACGCCGCGCTGCTGCGCCCCCCGGTGGCCTCCCCGGACCTCGAGCACCGGGTCGTGGCCCGCGAGCCGCTCGTGGTCGCGGCGCCCTCCGGCGGCGCGCTGGACGAGGCGGGCCCCGTGGCCGCGCACCGGCTGCAGGACCAGGACTTCGTCGCCTGCCCGCCGGACTCGGCGCTCTACCGGGCCGGCGCGGACCTCTGCCGCCAGGCCGGGTTCCAGCCCCGGATCGCCCGCGTGGCGGGCGGGACGTCCGCGCTGCTGTCCCTCGTGGCCGCCGGCGTCGGCGTCGCCGTGCTGCCCTCCGGCGCGCGTGCCGCCCAGCTGGCCGGCGTCGTGTACCGCGAGATCGAGCACGCCCCGGAGCTCGAGCTGGCCGTGGCGTGGCGGCGCGAGGACCGGTCCGCGCTGCTGCACCGCTTCCTCGACCTCGTCGCCGACCTCTGCTCCGGGCCCGTCGCGGCCCCGTAGCCCGCCCGGGCGAGACCGTGTCGCGGAGCACGGGGCCGGGCCGCCGGGGCGCCACGGCACCCCGGGGACCCCGTCCGCGGGCGCGCCCCGCGGCGACCAGTGCGTTTTCCGGATGCACACCCCGAAATCGGCTTGCCCATGCAGATCACTGGGTCTAAAGTGAATCTGTCGTCGGCGATGGCCCGGGCGCGATCCCCCCATCGGCGCCCGGATGGTTCCTGCCGATGACCGGCGTCCCATTCCCCCCGATCGGGACGCCCGACAGGCCCTGCCGATCCCCCCATGCGGCAGGGCCTGTCCCTTGTCCGCGCCGCAGCCGGTCTCCCCGGGCGACGCCCTGCCGGGTCAGACGGCCGGCGTCAGCACAGCCCCAGCTCCTCGAGCCGGGGGACGACCTTGCCGGAGACGCGGCGCAGGGTGTCCATCTCCTCCGGCGTCAGGTGGTCGACGAACGCCGCGCGCACCATCTCGAGGTGGCCGGGGGCGGCGGCCTCGATGGCGCGGCGGCCCTCCGGGGTGATCCGCACGTCGAGACCCCGCGCGTCGCTGTCGCAGGGCAGGCGCTCGAGCAGGCCGCGGCGGGCCATCCGGGAGAGCAGGTGGGACAGCCGGCTGCGCTCCCAGCCGAGCGCGTTCATGAGGTCGCGGGACCGGAGCACGCCGGTGCTGCTCTCGGAGAGCGGAACGAGGACCTCGTACTCCGAGCCGGACAGCGCGCTGTCCCGGGACAGCTGGCGGTCGATCGCGGTCTGCATGCCCCGGCTCAGGGCCAGGAAGCTCCGCCAGGCGCGCTGCTCCTCGTCGGTCAGCCAGTCGACCTCGGCGGGCTCCGGGGTGTTCATGCGGGGATCCTCTCGTACGGTGCGGGATCCCCCAGCTTATATTGACATGTCAACCAAAGTCAAGGGCGGGGCGGGCCTCCGGGGGCGGGGCCGCCGTCGGGGCCGTACCGGGGCCCGCGGCCGCGCCGGATCCAGTCCGAGTCGTAGTGCTCCCGGGGGTCGCCCCGCCGCAGGCGCTCGGCGTAGCCGGTGGGGCGCAGCGGGGAGTCGTCGTCGTCGGGAGGGGTGAACGTCGCCATGGCGACCAGGCCGAAGCCCAGGCCCGCCGAGACCACCAGGGTCATGCCGGAGACGACCAGGACGCTGACGTACTCGTCGACCAGGCCGGCGCGCGCGGTGCCCGCGAGCGCGGGCTCCACCACGAAGACCCCCGCGAGCGGGAGCAGCCCCAGCGCCAGCAGGGCCGCGGGGATCAGCCACCACCTCGAGCGGCTCCGCAGCGGCGGTGCCGCGGGGTCCCGCAGGGCGGGGTGCAGCTGGGCCTGGACGGCGACGAACCCGGCGGCTCCGGGCAGGGCCAGCAGCGCGCCGACGGCCCAGCCCCAGGCCACGCCCTGCGCGGCGAGCCCGGCGCCCAGCAGGACGCCCAGCATGATCAGCGTGAAGGAGAGGCCCCGGGCCATCCGGCGGGTCGCCCGCGGCGAGGCCGGGGGAGTGCGGAGGGGCGGGACGGGCACCGGGACGTCCCGGTGGGGGATGCGCTGCCCGTACTCGGGCTCGTGGCCGTGGCTGCTCATGGGCGGGGTCCCGTGGTGGTGGGGTGCTGGACGGCTCTACTGTAGACCTCACCTCCGACGGGACCCGGCCTGGTGCCCGCTCGGTCATGGACATATCATCAAAACCGGGAGCGACCCCGTGGCCGCTCCCGCCACCGGTCCGCCGGTGACCCGCCGTCCGGCAGCGCAGCCCCGAGGAGCCACCATGTCCCCACGCAGCACCCAGCAGTCCGAGCACAGCACCGCCGGCGCCTACGTGCACCCGGGGGAGGAGTTCACCCGGGACACCACCTACATCGAGGACCGGATCGTCCGCGACCCGGGGCGCGCCCCGGTGGGCGAGGGCGCCGAGGCGTGGCCGGTCGAGGCCGGCCGCTACCGGCTCGTCGCCGCCCGGGCCTGTCCCTGGGCCAACCGCACCCTGATCGTGCGCCGCCTGCTGGGACTGGAGGACGCCCTCTCCGTGGGCCTGCCCGGCCCGGTGCACGACGCCCGGTCCTGGACCTTCGACCTCGACCCGGACGGCCGGGACCCCGTCCTGGGCATCGAGCGGCTCCAGGAGGCGTACTTCGCCCGCTACCCGGACTACCCGCGGGGCATCACCGTGCCCGCCGTCGTGGAGATCGCGAGCGGGAAGGTGGTGACCAACGACTTCGCCCAGCTCACGGAGGACCTCGCCAAGGAGTGGACCGCCTTCCACCGGGAGGGCGCCCCGGACCTGTGGCCGGCCGAGCACGAGGACGAGATGCGGCAGGTCATGCGGCGCGTCTACACCGAGGTCAACAACGGCGTCTACCGGTGCGGCTTCGCGGGCTCCCAGCAGGCCTACGAGAAGGCCTACGAGCGGCTGTGGGCGGCGCTGGACTGGCTCGAGGAGCGCCTCGCCACCCGCCGCTACCTCATGGGCGAGCACATCACCGAGGCCGACGTGCGGCTGTTCACCACCCTCGTGCGCTTCGACCCGGTCTACCACTCCCACTTCAAGTGCTCGCGGAACAAGCTCGCCGAGATGCCGCACCTGTGGGGCTACGCCCGGGACCTCTTCCAGACCCCCGGCTTCGGGGATACCGTGGACTTCCAGCAGGTCAAGGAGCACTACTACATCGTCCACGAGGACATCAACCCGTCCCAGATCGTGCCGGTGGGCCCCGACCTGCGGAACTGGGTCTCCGCGCACGGCCGGGAAGCCCTCGGCGGCTCGCCCTTCGGCGGGGGGACGGCGCCGGGCCCCGTGCGCCCCGAGGAGCGGGTTGACCGACGTCACACGCCCCTGGCCGTCTGAGCGCCGTCCGGCCGCGGCGCGCCGCCTAGACTGGACAGCCGGTGCGGTCCGGGTCCGCGCACCAGGAGGCGGACCGCCGGGCCCTCCGTCCTCCGCCCCTCGTCCCGGAAAGGACCTCCCGTGGCCCCCTACCGCAACCAGCGCGCCGCCGCGCTGCCGGCCCGCCTGTCCCGCTCGTGGCTGCTCACCTCCGCCGCCGACCCGTCCGCCTTCCCGGCGGCGCTCGCGTCCGAGGCCGACTCGGTCGTCTTCGACATCGAGGACGCGATCCCGGCCGACGGCAAGGACCAGGCCCGGCGCAACGTCGTGGAGGCGCTGGAGGCCGGTGCGAGCGCCTGGGTGCGCATCAACGACATCACCACGCCGTACTGGGAGCAGGACCTGGCCGAGCTGAGCCGGGTGGGACACCTGCGCGGGATCATGCTCGCCAAGACCGAGCACCCCGACCACATCACCAAGACCGCCATGATGGCGCCCGCCGGCACGCCGGTGGTGGCGCTGATCGAGTCCGCCGTGGGCATCATGAACGCCAACGACATCGCGCGGGCGCCGGGGGTGTTCCGGCTGGCCTTCGGCGTCGGCGACTTCCGCCGGGACACCGGCGTCAGCGCGGACCCGATGGCCCTGGCCTTCGCGCGCTCGAGCCTCGTGGTCGCCTCCCGCGTGGGCGAGCTGCCCGGCCCCATCGACGGGCCGACCCTGGGCGCCTCCGGGGAGGAGCTCGCGCAGGCGTGCGCCGTGACCCAGTCGATGGGCATGACGGGCAAGCTGTGCCTGGACCCGGAGCAGACGGACGGGATCAACCGCAACCTCGCCCCCAGCGAGCAGGAGATCACCTGGGCGCGCGAGCTCATCACGCAGCACGACTCCGGGCACGTCGTGGGCGACGGCAGCTACCTGCCCCGCCTGGCCCGGGCGCGCAAGGTCTCCGAGCTGGCCCAGACCTACGGGATCTGGAACCGCTGAGCCGACCGGGCGGGGCGCCGGCGCGGCGTCCCGCTCAGCCCAGCCAGCGGTCCACGAGCGCCCGGAACGCCGGGTCCGTCAGCGACGCCACCCGGTGGTGGGCGGGCACGGGGTCGCCGTCCGGGACCGAGGGGACCGCCACGACCACCAGCCCCGCCGCCACCGCCGAGGACGCGCCCACCGCGGAGTCCTCCACGGCCAGCGCCTCGGCCGGGGCGAAGCCCAGCCGCCGCACGGCCTCGGCGTAGATGTCCGGGGCGGGCTTGCCGCGCGCCACGTCCTCCGAGGACACCCACGTGCTGAGGTGCGGGGCGAAGCCCGCCTCCTCCAGCTTCAGCCCGAGGATCGTGCGCGTGGAGTTGCTGGCCACGGCCACCGGCAGCCGCTGCGCGAACTCCCGCACGGTCTCCAGCGCCCCCGGCAGCGGGACGATCTGCCCGGTCAGGGTCTCCGCCTCGGTGCGCAGCACGTCGGCGTGGACCAGGGCGCGGTCGGCGCCGGCGGCGTCCGCGATCGCCGTGGCCACGTCCGCCGCGGACCAGCCCATCATGGCGCGCTCCATCGCGTCGGTGAACGCCAGCCCGTGGCGCTGCGCCACGGCGCGCTGGACACGGGCCCAGTTGGCCTCCGTGTCCATCAGGATCCCGTCGCAGTCGAAGACCACGCACGCCGGCGCCCAGTCCGCGGCGGGCGCGGGCAGCGCGGGCTCGGCCGGGGACGGCGGGGTGGAACGGGGCGGTGAAGTCGTCATGGACCCATCGTGCCTCACCCCGGCCCGGGCCGTCGCCGGGATGTGAGGAGGGCAACGGCCCGGAATAAGCGCCCCGACCCGGGGTGTTGCCGCCACCGGACCCCCTCGTGCCCCACCCCGACGGAAGAAGCCGCCCGTGCCCACCACGCCCCGCATCCCGCTGTCCGCCCTCGACCTCGTGCCCCTGTCCGAGGGGCGCACCACCGCGGACGCCCTCCGGGAGGCCGTGGACCTCGCCCGCCGGCTCGACGCGTCCGGCTACCGGCGCCTGTGGTACGCCGAGCACCACAACACGGAGGCGTTCGCCTCCTCCGCCACGGCGGTGCTGATCGGCCAGGCGCTGGCCGCCACCGAGCGCATCCGGGTGGGCTCGGGCGGGATCATGCTCCCCAACCACGTCCCGCTGACCGTGGCCGAGGCCTTCGGCACGCTCGCCAACCTCTACCCCGGCCGGGTGGAGCTGGGCCTGGGCCGGGCCCCGGGCACCGACATGCGCACCGCGCTCGAGCTGCGGCGCGGGCACGCCGGCCACGACACCTTCGAGTCCGACGTCCGCCGGCTGGTGCGGCTGTTCGGCGGCCAGGAGCAGGAGGTCGTGCGGGCGCCCGTGGCTCGGGGCACGGACGTGCCCCTGTGGATCCTCGGCTCCTCCACGGGCGGCGCCGAGGTCGCCGCCCGGCTCGGGCTGCCCTACGCGTTCGCCTCGCACTTCGCCCCCGCCATGATCATGGACGCGATCGCCCTCTACCGGCAGCGCTTCGACGCGAACGCCCCGACCGCCACGGTGGAGCGCCCGTACGTGGTCGTCGCGGCGAACGTCCTGGCCGCGGACACCGACGAGGAGGCCCGCCGGCAGTTCAGCACCCACCAGCTGCTCGTGCGCGGGATCGCCCGCAACGACCGGCGACCGCTGCAGCCGCCCACCGACCGCGTCGAGCTGACCGCGGCGGAGGCGGGCATGGTCCAGGAGCACCTGGCCGTCTCGGCGGTCGGCACCCCCGACCGGGTCGTCGCCGAGCTGGAGCAGATCGTCGAGATCACCCGCGCCGACGAGCTGATGCTCAACAGCTATGCTCACGACCCCGAGGTGCGCGCCCGCTCCTACGAGCTGGTGGCCCGCGCCTGGTAGGCGCCCGCGCGGCAGCCCGCACCGCACCCCACGACCCGTCCCCACGACAAGGAGCACCCCATGACCACGTTCCCCGCCCTCGAGGCCGTCTCCGCCGACTCCGGCTTCCGCCGCACCACGATCGAGCGCCGCCCGGTGGGCGCCCACGACGTCGAGATCGAGATCGACTACGCCGGGATCTGCCACTCCGACATCCACACCGTGCGCGACGAGTGGGGCGGCGCCCGGTACCCCGTCACCCCCGGCCACGAGATCGTGGGCCGCGTGCGCGCGGTGGGGGAGCAGGTCACGGGCATCACGGCCGGCGACACCGTCGGCGTGGGCTGCTTCGTCGACTCCTGCGGGCGCTGCGAGCAGTGCACCCAGGGCCTCGAGCAGTTCTGCGCCGAGGGCGTGGTGGCGACCTACAACACCGCCCTGCCGGACGGCAGCGCCACGCGCGGCGGCTACAGCGCGGGCATCGTCGTCGACGAGCGCTTCGTGCTGCACGTGCCCGAGGCCCTCGACCCCGCCAAGGCGGCTCCGCTGCTGTGCGCCGGGATCACGACCTACGCCCCGCTCAAGCGCTGGGGCGCGGGGCCCGGGAGCAAGGTCGCGGTCGTGGGCATGGGCGGGCTGGGCCACGTGGCGGTGAAGATCGCCGCGGCCATGGGCGCGGAGGTCACCGTCCTGAGCCAGAGCCTGTCCAAGCAGGAGGACGGGCTCGCCTTCGGGGCCACCGACTACTTCGCCACGAAGGACCCGGAGACGTTCGAGCGCAACCGGGGCCGCTTCGACCTGATCATCAACACCGTCTCCGCGGACCTGCCCGTCGAGGACTACCTGTCCCTGCTGCGGGTCAACGGCGTGCTCTGCTCCGTGGGCCTGCCCACGGAGCCGTACAGCGTCCGCCCCGGCGCGCTCATCGCCCCGCAGCGCGTGCTCACCGGGTCGATGGTCGGCGGCATCCCCGAGCACCGGGAGATGCTCGAGTTCTGCGCCGAGCACGGCGTCGAGGCGGAGATCGAGCTGATCGGCGCCGACGAGGTCGACGCCGCCTACGACCGGGTGGTCGCCTCGGACGTGCGGTACCGCTTCGTCGTCGACGTCGCCCGGACCCTGGCGTAGCGGCCGGGATCGTCAGCAGCCTGCGACTCGGGGCGGGCTCTGGCTAGAGTGGTTCCCATGGCCGACACCACCAGCACCGCCGACCCCCTGCACCGGCTCGCCGAGGCGTACCGGGTCTCCACGACCTACTCCGGGTTCGACGGCCGGGAGCGGGAGGTCCCGGCCGCCACGCTGCGCGCCGTCCTCGACGCCCTGGGCGCCGACGCCGGCGACGACGACGCCGTCGAGGCCTGCCTGGCCCGGCGGGAGCTGGCGCCGTGGCGGCGGGTGCTGCCGCCCGTCGTCGTCGCCGTCGAGGGCACCCGCACCCGCTTCGCGGTCCACGTCCCGCACGGCTCGGCCGTGCACGTCGCCCTCGTGGGGGAGGACGGGACGCGGGCCGCGGCCGCGCAGACCGACAGCCGGCGCTCCCCGCGGGACGTCGACGGCGTGCTCACCGGGGAGGTCACCTTCGAGGTCCCCGAGACCCTCCGCCCGGGCTGGTACGAGGTCCGGGCGGAGTGCCCCGACGTCGACGGCGGCCGGGCCGTGACCACTCCGCTGGCGGTGACCCCGCGCCGGCTCTCCACCACGGACCGGCTGCACGGCCGGCGCCGCTGGGGCTACATGGCGCAGATCTACTCGGTGACCTCGGGACGCTCCTGGGGCGTGGGGGACCTCTCCGACCTGGCGAGCCTCGCGGCCGTCTCCGGGGAGCAGGGCGCGGACTACCTGCTGGTCAACCCCCTGCACGCCGCCGAGCCCGCCCCGCCCGTGGAGCCCTCCCCGTACCTGCCCACCAGCCGCCGCTTCTTCAACCCCCTGTACCTGCGCATCGCCGAGGTCCCCGAGTACGCCTACCTGCGCCCGGCCGACCTCGAGGTGGTGAACACCCTTGCCGCCATCCAGCGCCGCGAGAATCTCGACACCAGCACCATCGACCGGGACAAGGCGTACGCGGCCAAGCTGAAGAGCCTCGAGCTGCTGTTCACGGTCCGCCGCTCCCCGCACCGTCAGCAACAGCTGCGCCGGTTCGTGGCCGAGGGCGGGCAGGGCCTGCAGGACTTCGGCCTGTGGTGCGCGCTGCGGGAGGAGCTCGGCGAGGACGCCCCCGAGTGGGACGACGTCGCCGCGTCCCCCGATGCCCCGTTCGCGGCCGAGGCGCGGACCCGGCTGTCCCACCGGGTCGACTTCCACGTGTGGATGCAGTGGCTGCTCGACGAGCAGCTCGAGTCCGCCCAGCGCGCCGCCCACCTGGCCGGGATGGACATCGGCGTGATCCACGACCTCGCGGTGGGCGTGCACAAGCAGGGCGCCGACGCGTGGACGCTGCAGGACGTGCTGGCCTCCGGCGTCAGCGTGGGCGCGCCCGCGGACATGTACAACCAGAAGGGCCAGGACTGGTCCCAGCCCCCGTGGCACCCCGAGCGTCTCGCCGAGGCCGGCTACCTGCCCTGGCGGGACATGCTGCGCACCATCTTCCGGCACGCCGGCGGCATCCGGGTGGACCACGTCCTGGGCCTGTTCCGGCTGTGGTGGATCCCGGACGGCCAGGAGGCCTCCGAGGGCGCCTACGTCTACTACGATCACGAGGCGATGGTGGGCATCCTGGCGCTCGAGGCCGAGCTCGCCGGGGCCGTGGTGGTCGGCGAGGACCTGGGCACCCTGGAGCCGTGGGTGCGGGAGTACCTCGCCGAGCGCGGCGTGCTCGGGACCTCGATCCTGTGGTTCGAGACGGACGGCGACGAGCCCCTGCCGCCGGCGCGGTACCGGGAGCTGAGCATGGCCTCCGTCAGCACCCACGACTTCCCGCCCACGGCGGGCTTCCTCCAGGGGGTGCAGGTGGACGTGCGCGAGGAGCTGGGCCTGCTGGCCCGCCCGGTGGAGGAGGAGCGTGCCGAGGCCCGGAAGCAGCTGGACACGTTCTTCGCCGCCGTGGCCGCGGACGGGCTCCTGCCCGAGGGCGAGGCCACGGGCGAGCAGGCCCGCGTCGAGGCGCTGCACCGCTGGCTGGGCCAGGCCCCGGCGCTGCTGTTCAACGTCTCCCTCGTGGACGCGGTCGGGGAGCGGCGGATGCAGAACCAGCCCGGCACCGGCGACGAGTACCCCAACTGGCGGATCCCCCTGGCCGACGGGGCGGGCAACCCCGTCCTGATCGAGACGCTGCCGGAGAACGCGCGGGCGAGCTCCCTGGTCCGCGCGATCAACGAGGCCCTCGGCACGCGTCCGCGCTACCAGGGCGTGGGGGAGCCGGCGCAGCCGCAGCACACCGACCGCACGGCGCCCTGAGCCCCGGCCGCCCCGCACCCCCGAACGGAGCACACCGCATGACGGAGCCCACGGCGCCCCGCCCCGCCCTCGTCCCGCCCGACCGGCCCGTCCGCTACGTGGCCCTGGGCGACTCGATGACCGAGGGCGTGGGCGACCCCGACCCCGCCCGCCCCAACGGCGTGCGCGGCTGGGCGGACCTCGTGGCCGAGCAGCTGACGGCAGCCCGCCCGGAGACCCGCTACGCGAACCTCGCGGTCCGCGGACGGCTGCTGCGCGGGATCGTCGAGGAGCAGCTGGACGCGTGCCTGGCCCTGGAGCCCACCCTGGTGAGCCTCTACGCCGGCGGCAACGACATGCTCCGCCCGCGCGCGGACGTGGACGCCCTCATGGCGGTCTACGAGCAGGCGGTCGCCCGGCTGCGCTCGTCCGGCGCCGCGGTGGTGCTGTTCACCGCCTTCGACCCCGGCCGGGATGCACCCACGTCCTGGACCCGCCCCCGGCAGGCCCTGTACAACGAGCACGTCCGCGAGATCGCCGACCGGCACGGGTGCCGGGTGCTCGACTACTGGCGGATGCGCACGCTGCAGGACTGGCGCTACTGGGCGGTGGACCGGCTGCACATGTCCACCGCCGGGCACACCTACGTGGCCGCCCGGATGCTCGAGCTGCTCGGCGTCGCGCACACGCTGGCGCTGCCGCCCACGGCCGAGCTGCCCGTCACCGCCAGCCCGGGCGTGCTCAGGGAGGACCTGTACTGGGCCCGGGAGTACCTGCTGCCCTGGATCGGGCGCCGCCTGCGCGGCACCTCCTCCGGGGACACGGTCGCCGCCCGCCACCCCGAGTGGACGACCCTGCTCCCGCGGGCCGTGGTCCCCGCCGGGCCCCCGCCCCGCGGCGCCGCCGGTTTGCGGGGGTCCGGGGAGCCGGTAGACTGGCCAGAAGCTGGTCACGCCTGACGTCAGGTTGCGGGGAAGTCCGTACGGGCCTAGACTTCAAGGCTGTCGTGTGGTGGAGTCCACCGTCCGGCACCTTGATCTTCACCGTCTTCATCGTGGCGAGGCCTTCGCCGGTTCCGACCGCGGGTCTCACGAGAGGGCCCGGTTGGCGAACGGTGGCAATTCTGAAGGTGACGGGACGCTCGCGGCCGCAGGTGAGTGATCATCCTGCGGCTCCCACTGCGTGCCGTCATTTCGTCAACATTGGAGGAGAACACTATGGCAGCGCATTGCCAGGTGACCGGAGCTCAGCCGGGCTTTGGGCACAGCATTTCGCACTCGCACCGCCGTACCAAGCGCCGGTTCGACCCGAACATCCAGAAGAAGCGTTACTGGGTGCCGTCCCTGCGGCGCAGCGTGACGCTCAACGTCAGCGCCAAGGGCATCAAGGTCATCGACGCCCGCGGCATCGACGCTGTCGTGACCGACATGATCGCACGTGGGGAGAAGATCTAGCATGGCCAAGGACAAGGACGTTCGTCCCATCATCAAGCTGAAGTCCACCGCCGGCACCGGCTTCACCTACGTGACCCGCAAGAACCGCCGCAACGACCCGGACCGCATGGTGCTCAAGAAGTACGACCCGGTCGTCCGCAAGCACGTCGATTTCCGCGAGGAGCGCTGAACCCATGGCCAAGAAGTCCAAGATCGCCAAGAACGAGCAGCGCAAGGTCGTCGTCGAGCGCTACGCCGCGAAGCGTGCCGAGCTCAAGAAGACCCTGGTCGACGAGAACGCCACCGACGAGGCCCGCGAGGCCGCCCGCCTGGGCCTGCAGAAGCTGCCCCGCGACGCCTCCCCGGTCCGCCTGCGCAACCGCGACCAGATCGACGGGCGTCCCCGCGGCACCATCCAGAAGTTCGGCATCTCCCGCGTCCGGTTCCGCGAGATGGCCCACCGTGGCGAGCTGCCCGGCATCTCGAAGTCCAGCTGGTAATTTCTGACGCAGGAGCGCGACCGGTTCCCGGCGCCGCGCTTCCCCACGACCCCAAGTCCAGGAGGACATGAACATGGCTAAGAACCGCAGTGAACTCGTCGCCGAGGTCGCCGAGAAGGCCGGCACCACCAACGCCGCCGTCAACGGGGTGCTGGACGCGCTGTTCCAGGTCTTCGAGGAGTCCGTCTCCGCCGGTGAGAAGATCACCATCCCGGGCTGGCTGGCCGTCGAGCGCACCGACCGCGCCGCGCGCACGGGCCGCAACCCGCAGACCGGTGAGACCATCGAGATCCCGGCCGGCCACGGCGTCAAGCTGACCGCTGGTTCCAAGCTCAAGGCGGCCGTGTCCAAGAAGTAGGGACACCCGCGGGTCCGTCCTGGACCTTCTCCATGGCTTCGTCCGAAGGGGCGGCCCCGCACCGGGGCCGCCCCTTCGCCGTGCCGGGCACCCGCTGCGCGGGGCCGGTCCTCGCGGGCCCGGGCTCCTCGGGTCCGGCACCGCCGCGAACTGGCCCGGCTCTCGCGGCGCCGCGCATAATGGGAGCACCGAGCCGACCGGCCGGGGAGCCGAGGGGAGGGGGCGCGTGAGCCCACGTGCACGCCGTCTCGTCCGCGGCTGGGCGGGCGCGGGCCTGGCCACCTCCGCGGCCGCGGCCTCCCACACCGTCGCCGGCGGTCAGCCCCCGCCGGCGCTGCTCCTGCTCCTGTCCCTGGCCCTGTCCGGACCGCTGTGCATGGCGCTGGCGGGCCGGGCGCTGTCCCGGACCGCGCTGGCGCTGAGCGTGCTGCTCAGCCAGTCCCTGTTCCACGCCCTGTTCGCCGCCGCGGGCACCGTCGGCGCCGTCACGGACGCCTCCCACCACGGCGCGGCCGGGACCGGAGCCGCCCTCGTCCTGCAGGCCGCATCCCCTCCGGGGCACGGCGGGCCCGTCATGCCGGCGGCCCACGTGCTGGCCGCGCTCGCCGGCTACGCCCTCATGCGGCACGGAGAGGTCGCGGTCCTGGTCCTCCTGGAGGCCCTGCGGCTGCGCGTGCGGAGCCTGTGGCGGTCCCTGTCCTCCCCGGTGGTCGCCGGCCGGCCGCGCGCGGTGCGGCCGGGGCGCCCGCACGCCCTCACCGACCAGTCCCTGCTGCGGCCCGTCCGCTCCCACCGCGGGCCGCCGCGGCCCCGGCGCCGGCTCCCGCTCCCGGCCGGACCCGCCCCGCTGCCCGTCGGCTGACCCGGCCGGTGCCGCGGGGCCCCGGACCCGGGCCGCGGCGGGACGCGCGGCGCCCGTGCACGCCGCCGGCCCCCGGTCCGGCGGCCCCGTCCCGACGGGACACACCGACGGGACACACCGACGGCCGACCGATGCCCTGCCCGGGCCCCTCGAGGAGACACCACCCATGCGCACCGCACGACCCACCGCACGACCTGCTGCACGACCCACCGAACGAGGCACCGCACGAGGCGCCGCCGCCCTGCTGGCGGCGGGCGCCCTCACCGTCCTGACCGCGCTGCCGGCCTCGGCCCACGACGAGCTCACCGGCGTCAGCCCGGAGCCCGGCACCACCCTCACCACCGCCCCGCAGGAGCTGGAGCTGACCTTCTCCGGCCAGGTGATGGACATCGGCCACCAGGTGCAGGTCACCGACTCCGAGGGCCGCTCCGTGACGGACGGGCCGCTCGAGACCGAGGGGAACCGGATCGTCCAGCCCCTGACGGACGCCGGCCCCGAGGACCAGACCTACCAGGTGGTCTGGCGCGTCGTCTCCAGCGACGGGCACCCGATCGAGGGGACCTTCGCCTACGAGGTCGGCGCCGGCTCGGAGCCGTCTCCGGGCGTCACGTCCACCGCCGAGGTCCCCGAGGAGCCGGCCGAGGACGCCGCGGCCCAGGCCTCGACCGGGGACACCCCGCTCTGGCTGGTCGCCGTGGCCGGAGCGGCGATCGCCCTGGCCGTGCTCGGCGCCGTGAGCGTCGTCTCGCGGCGGCGCCGCGGGGACTGACCGCACCCCGGCCGGCGTCCCGGGACCGCGCCCTGGCCCCGGGCGGATTTGCGCTGCGGGGGACAATGGATGGAGCCGCCCCGACGGGGGAGGCGGAACAAGGAGACGCACCATGAGCACGAGGACGGCCGAGCGCGCCGACCACGGCACCTCCGCGCGGGCGGGCGGACGCGGGCTGGACCCCTGGCTGCTCGCGGCCGTGCCCGTCGTGGCGCTCACGGCGCTCGTCGTGGCGATGGCCTGGACCGGGTCGGGCGCCGCCCGGTTGGCCGCCGATCCCGGGGCGCTGGTGCGCTGGGGCCTGCCCGCCGCCGAGCTGGTGCACAACAGCGCCCTGGTCGTCGTGATCGGCGCGCTGCTGTTCGCCGTCGGGATCGTGCCCGGCACCCGGCGCGCCGGCCGTACCCGGACGGGCACGGACGGCGGGGGCGCGGCACCGGAGCACCCGCTGTTCACGACGACGCTGCGCCTGGCCGAGGCCGCGGCCGCGGTGTGGACCGTGGCGGCCCTGGCCGTGCTGGTGCTGTCCTACTCCGACGTCGCGGGCGTGCCCGTGGGCGGGGACGGCACCTACACGCAGCAGCTGCTGCACTACGCCACGGACATCCCCACGGGGCAGGCGCAGACGGCGATCGTCGTGACGGCGGCCGTGGTGACCACGCTCGTGTTCGGGATCCGGGCGCCGCTCGGGCTGCTGCTCACCCTGGCCCTGTCCTGCACGGCGCTCGTGGCGATGGCGCTCAACGGCCACTCCGCGGGCGGCAACGACCACATGGGCGCCGTCAACTCCCTGGGCCTGCACCTGCTGGGGGCGTCCCTGTGGACCGGCGGCCTGGTGGTGCTGGCCTGGCTCTCGCCGCAGCTGAGCGCCCCGGACGCCGGCACCGGCACCCTGCCGGAGGGCGCCGCCCGCGGCCGGTCGGCGGCCGGCCCGCGGGACCGGGCGCCGATCGCCGCCGTGGTGCTGCGCCGCTTCTCCGCAGTGGCGTTCGGCGCCTTCTTCCTGGTGTTCCTCTCCGGGACCGTCAACGCCGCGGTGCGGATCGGATCCTGGGACCAGCTCACGAGCGGCTACGGGGGCCTGGTGCTCCTCAAGGCCGTTCTCACGCTCGCCCTCGGCGGTGCGGGGCTGGCCCACCGCCGGTGGCTGGTGCCCGCGATGGAGGCCGGCCGGCTCACGGCCCGCCGCGCCGTGTGGCAGCTGGTGCTCGGGGAGCTGCTGCTCATGGGCGCCGTCATGGGCGTGGCGGTGGCCCTGTCCCGGACGGCGCCGCCGGTGCCCGAGGAGCTGGCCGCGGACGCCTCCCCGGCGCTGATCCTCACCTGGTACGAGCTGCCGCCGGCGCCCACCGCGGCCTCCTGGTTCACCACCTGGCGCGTGGACTGGCTGTGGCTGGCCGTGTGCCTGTTCCTCGCCCTCGTCTACCTCTGGGCGTTCGTGCGGGTGCGCCGGCGCCGGGACTCCTGGTCGGTGCTGCGCACCCTGTCCTGGCTCACCGGCCTCCTCGCGCTGTTCTACGTCACCTCCGGCGGGGTCGCCGTCTACGGCCGGGTGCTGTTCTCGGCGCACATGGTCGAGCACATGGCGCTGACCATGGTGGTGCCGATCTTCCTGGTCCTGGGCTCGCCGGTCTCCCTGCTGCTCAAGGCCCTGGAGCCCCGCCGGGACGGCACCCGCGGGCCGCGCGAGTGGATCCTGCGCCTCGTGCACTCCGGGTTCGGCCGGGTCGTGACCCACCCGGTCTTCGCCGCCGTGAACTTCGCGGCCTCGATCGTGGTCTTCTACTTCACCCCGGTCTTCCACCTCACCCTGCACTACCACGTGGGCCACGTCCTGATGGTCACGCACTTCCTGATCACGGGGTACCTGTTCATGCTCGTGCTCATCGGCAGCGACCCGATCCCGTACCGCCCCGGGTACATGATGCGTCTCGTCGTGCTGCTCGCCACGATGGTCTACCACGCCTTCGTCGGGGTGGCCCTGATGGGCTCCGAGACCCTGCTGCAGGCCTCCTGGTTCGGCAACACCGGGCGGGACTGGGGCCGCTCGGCCATCGAGGACCAGCAGTTCGGCGGGGCCCTCATGTGGGGCATCGGCGAGTTCCCCACCGTCGTCGTCGCCGTCGTCGTCGCCGTGCTGTGGGCGCTGGCGGGCAGCAAGGAGAACCGCCGCGTGGACCGCCAGGCGGACCGCACCGACGACGCCGAGCTCAAGGCCTACAACGACATGATGGCCCGGCTCGCGGAGCGCGACGACCGCGCCGCCCGCCGCTGAGCCCCGCCCCCACCGCACCCACCCGAAAGGACACCTCCTCCATGCGCCTCACCTCCCGCGTCCGCGCCTCCGAGTTGCAGGGCCGCGCCTGGCTCAACACCGGCGGCCAGGACCTGGACCTCGCCGCCCTGCGCGGCAAGGTCGTGATCCTGGACTTCTGGTCCTTCTGCTGCATCAACTGCCTGCACGTGCTCGACGAGCTGCGGCCCCTCGAGGAGCGCTTTCCCGACGTCCTCGTCACCGTGGGGGTGCACTCCCCGAAGTTCGAGCACGAGGCCGATCCGGAGGCGCTCGCGGCGGCCGTGGACCGCTACGAGGTCCACCACCCGGTGCTCGACGACCCCGAGCTCACCACCTGGGACGCCTACACCGCCCGGGCCTGGCCGACGCTCGTGGTGGTGGACCCCGAGGGCTACATCGTGGCGCACCTGTCCGGGGAGGGCCACGTCCAGGGCCTGGTCTCCCTCGTGGAGGAGCTCGTGGCCGAGCACGAGGCCCGGGGCACCCTGCACCGCGGAGACGGCCCCTACGTCCCGCGTCCCGCGCCCGAGGGCGACCTCCGCTTCCCCGGCAAGGTGCTCCCGCTGCCGGACGGCTCCTTCCTCGTCTCGGACACCGGACACCACCGCCTCGTCCAGCTCGGCAACGACCTCGGGACCGTCCAGCGCGTGATCGGCTCCGGGGAGAAGGGCCACGAGGACGGGGACGCGGCGACGGCCCGCTTCACCGAGCCCCAGGGGCTGACCCTGCTGCCCGAGGACGTCCGCGCGGCCGTCGGGTACGACGTCGTCGTCGCCGACTCCGTCAACCACCGGCTGCGCGGCGTGGAGCTGGCCACGGGGACGGTGCGCACGGTGGCCGGCAGCGGCGTCCAGCGCCTCCTCGACGAGGAGCGCGCCCGCGGCGCGGAGCCCAACGCGGTGCCCGTGGGCGCGGACCCGCTGACCGTGGCGCTGTCCTCCCCCTGGGACGTGGTGTGGTCCACCCGGGCCGGCCTGCTGCTGGCGGCCATGGCCGGCACCCACCAGCTGTTCTCCTTCGACCCGCGCAGCGGGCAGCTCGCCGTGCTCGCGGGCACCGGCGACGAGGGGCTCAAGGACGGGCCCGCCGCCGAGGCGTGGTTCGCCCAGTCCTCGGGGCTCGCGGAGGACCACCTCGGCAACGTGTGGATCGCCGACTCGGAGACCTCGGCCCTGCGCGTGCTCCGCTTCGACGACGACGGCGCCGTCACGGTCGAGACCGCCGTGGGCGAGGGACTGTTCGACTTCGGCTTCCGCGACGGCGACGCCGGGCAGGCGCGGCTGCAGCACTGCCTGGGGGTAGCGCAGTTGCCCGACGGGTCCGTGGCGGTGGCCGACACCTACAACGGTGCCGTGCGCCACTACGACCCGCGCACCGGGCAGGTGGCCACCCTGGCCCGCGGTCTGGCAGAGCCCTCGGACGTGCTGCTCGACGTCTCGGGCGGGGAGCCGCTGCTCGTGGTCGTCGAGGCCAACGCGCACCGTCTGGTCCGGGTGCCGGTCCCGGCCACCGCCCAGCGCGTGGACGAGGGGGCCGCCCGGACCCAGCGCGCCCGCACGAGGCTGGCCCCGGGGACGCTCGCGGTCGACGTGCGCTTCGCGGCGCCGACGGGACAGAAGCTCGACGACCGGTGGGGCGACCCCACCCAGCTGAAGATCTCGTCCTCCCCGGAGGGGGCGCTCGTGGAGGGCGCCGGCACGGCCCAGGGCCTGCGCCGGGAGCTCGTGCTCGCGGACGGGGTCACCGAGGGCGTCCTGCACCTGACCGCGCGCGCCGCGGCCTGCGACGGCGAGCCCGGCGGGGAGATCCCCGACCACGCGGCCTGCCACCTGTACCAGCAGGACTGGGGGATCCCGTTCGTGCTCGACCCGGAGGGCGAGACCGAGCTCGTCCTGGACCTGCGCGGGGTCAACTGAGCCGGCCCGCCCGGTGGTCTCAGCCGCGCGGGGTGACCCGCACGGTCGAGTCGTCGACGGCGAGCTCCGCCGCGACCTCGAACGGCACCGTCCGCTCGAGCCGCTCGACCTCCCCGGTGAACAGGTCCAGGGAGTCGAACTCGATCCGTGCGGTGCCCCGCGCCGGCTCCAGGGACCAGCCGCCGCCCTGCGCGCCCACCTCGATCCGCGGATCCGGATAGGACTCGATCGTCCACCGCACGTCCCCCTGGACCCGCCCGTCGAACTCGTAGGAGAACGGGCAGCTCGCCGGGAAGAGGGTGTTCTGCCCGGCGCAGCCGTCGAGGTGCTCCTTCAGCTGCCGGTCCACCTGCTCCTCGAGGGCCGCGGTGGGCCGGGGCTCCAGGACGATCTCCGCCTCCTGGCCCGGGGCGGTCAGCGTGGTGCGCACCGGATCGGCCTCCACCAGCTCGGAGGTGTAGGAGGCCGTGTAGGTCCCGGGGAAGAACGCCGAGAACTCCCCGGTGGAGCCGGGCAGCGCCACGGACGTGCCGTTGAGGTCCGCGGAGGTCACGCCCGGCAGCCGGACCGTCAGCGTGGGCAGCGGGGTCTCGTCGAAGGCCCAGACCGTGAAGAAGCCCCACTGCGTGTCCACCGGGTGCAGGCCGAACTCGGAGCTGTGCCGCTCGCCGCCGAGGCTGTAGTCGGCGCGCACCACGGCTCGCCGGCCGTCGTTCGTCACGGTGGACACCTCGAGGTCCTCGAGCTCCTCGGCCGAGGCCGCCAGCGGGTCACCGTCGAGCATCGCGGCGTTGGCCTCGGGCACGGCGGCGTTGAGCAGGCCCAGGGCCTGCCCGCCGTCGCCGTCCTGCAGGTCCTCGAAGTAGGCCCGGACGTCCGTCTCGGGGCCGTACATGTACTTGTTGACCAGCGCGATGGTGACGGCGGCGGCCGCCATCCCGAGCAGCACGAGGAACAGCCAGGCCCCGAGGGCCTTGAGCACGCGGGCGTTGGTCTCCATCCGTTCACGCTAACCGATCCCCGTCCCGCCCGTCCGCCACGGGGCCGCACGGCCACCCAGGCACGCACGGGCCGGCCCGGGCGGGTACGCTGGCGTGCCGCGGCCCGTCCCGCTCGCCGCTCCCACCGGCTGCCCCCGTTCCGGTCCCCGTTCCCCGTCCTCGTCCCCCGTCTGGAGCTGACTCCCATGGCCGACGCCGTCCGGCAGGTCCCCGAGAAGTACGGTCCCGTCCGCGCCGTGCTGCGCCCACGCATCGGCTCCTACGGCCGGCGCCTGCTCGCCTGCCTCGCCCCGATGCTCGCCGGCGCGGTGCTCCTGCTGCTCCTCTGGTCCCGCCGGCCGGGTCCGGCCGTGGCGGTCGTGCTGCTGGGCCTCGTGCTGGTGGCCGCCCTGAGCTGCTGGCTGCGGCTGCGCCCCGCGCTCGTCGTGCGGACCGACAGCCACGTCCTGCGCTCCCGCACCGTGGGCTTCGCCGCCACGCCGCTCGCGCGGATCGACTCCGTGGTCACGGTCGGGGCCCTGCACCGCTCGGCCGACAGCCCGCGGCGCGCCGGCCGGCCCCACCTGTGGGCCGCCGACCGGGCGGGCCGCCGCGTGTTCGCCCTGGACGGCGGCGTGTGGGACGGACGTGCCCTCGAAGGAGTCGCCGAGGCCCTGGGCGCACCCCGCACACACGTGGCGCACCTGACGGCCGGAGAGGCCGCCGCCCGCTGGCCGCGGCTCGTCCCCTGGCGGCTGCGGCACCAGCGGCTGTCCTCGGCCGCGTCCACGGCGGCGCTGATCGGCGTCCTCGCGCTCGCCGTGTGGCTCTCGCTGGACCTGCCCGGCACGGGCTGACGGGCGGGAGCCACCACGACGACGGAGCCTGCCCCCGGTCTCGCCGGGGGCAGGCTCCACTGGTGCCGGTGCGGTGGGTCAGCCGGCCGCGGCCAGCTCCTGGCGCGCCCGCTCGATCTCGGCCTGCCGCTCCTCGGCCGCCTCACGGGTCAGCTCGGCGCCGGCCTCCGCGTCCCGGGTGAGGTTCTCCCCGGTCTCCGGGTTGAACACGTGCATCCGGCGGGTGTCGACCCAGATCCGTCCCTCGGTGCCGCCGCGGATGCGGGAGGTGGCGTCGAGGGACACCACGAGCTGCGGCTGCATCTCGTCCGCGTCCAGGTCCTGCGCCAGCTCGTTGAGCTTGGCCTGCACGGCCTCGTCGGGCTGGTACCGGATGTAGCCGTACTGCTGGTTGCCGAGCCACTCCGTGTGGGTGAAGCGGGCGTCGAAGGTCGTGCCGCGGGCGGCGATGGCCTCGTCCACGAACTTGGCGTCCTCGAAGTGCTCCGGGCGCAGGCCCAGCAGCACGATGGCGCCGTCCGCCGGCATCCTGCCGGCCGCGTGCTGCGGCACGGGGATGTCGCCCAGCGGGGTGCCGAACACGTTGCCCCGCACGTGCGCCGGGAGGAAGTTCATCGACGGCGAGCCGATGAACCCCGCCACGAACAGGTTGGCCGGCTGCTCGTAGAGCTCCCGCGGCGAGGCGATCTGCTGCAGGATGCCCTTCTTGAGGACGGCCACCCGGTCGCCGAGGGTCATGGCCTCGGTCTGGTCGTGGGTCACGTACACGGAGGTGATGCCCATCCGCCGCTGCAGCTGGGCGATCTCGGTGCGCATCTGCCCGCGCAGCTTCGCGTCCAGGTTGGACAGGGGCTCGTCGAACAGGAACGCGTCCGCGTCGCGCACGATCGCCCGGCCCATCGCCACCCGCTGGCGCTGGCCGCCGGAGAGGTTGGCCGGCTTGCGCTCGAGGTGCTCGTCGAGGTCCAGGGTCGAGGCCGCGGCGCGCACCTTGCGGTCGATCTCCTCGTCGGAGAACTTGCCCTTGGACAGCCGCAGCGGGAACGCGATGTTCTCGTAGACGGTCAGGTGCGGGTAGAGCGCGTAGTTCTGGAACACCATGGACAGGTTCCGCTCGCGCGGCTCCTTCTCGTTGACGCGCTGGCCGTTGATCAGCAGGTCCCCGGAGGTGATGTCCTCGAGGCCCACGATCATCCGCAGCAGGGTCGACTTGCCGCAGCCGGAGGGCCCCACGAGGATGAGGAACTCGCCGTCGGCGATGTCGATCGAGACGTCGTTGACCGCGGGGAAGCCGTCGCCGTACTTCTTGACGAGATGGTTGAGGGTGATGGATGCCATCTGGTACTCAGTCCTTCGCTCGGTTCGGAAAAGGTGTGGGAGGCGGGCGGGCTCAGCCCTTGACCGCGCCCTGGGTCAGGCCGGAGACGATCTGGCGCTGGAAGAGCAGCACCAGGACGACCACCGGGATGGTGACGACGATGGCGGCCGCCGAGATCGCGCCCGCCGGGTCCTCGAACTGCGAGGCGCCGGTGAAGAACGCCAGCGCGGCGGGCACCGGGCGGGCGGCCTCGGTGGAGGTCAGGCCGATGCCGTAGACGAAGTCGTTCCAGGCGATGAAGAACGCGATGATCGCGGTGGTGAAGACGCCCGGCAGGGCCAGCGGCACGATCACCTTGCGGAAGGCCTGCCAGGTGGTGGCGCCGTCGACCTGGGCCGCCCGCTCGAGGTCCCACGGGATCTGCTGGAAGAACGCCGTCAGGGTCCAGATGGAGATCGGCAGGGTCAGCGAGAGGTAGGGGATGATCAGCCCGGGCCAGGTGTCGTAGAGCCCGATCTGGCGCCACAGGTTGAACAGCGGGGTCACGATCGACACGACGGGGAACATGGACACCGCCAGGGCGACCGTCAGGATCATCTTCTTGCCGGGGAAGTCCAGGCGGGCGATCGCGTAGGCGCACAGGGTGGCCAGGACCACGGCGACGGCCGTGGCGATCAGGCAGATGCCGATCGAGTTGATCAGCGACGGCACGAACAGCTCCCGGGCCTGGCCCACGAAGATCGAGGAGTAGTTCTCCCCGACCCACTGGGTGGGCAGGAACTTCCCGGACGTCAGGTCCGCCGGCGTCTTGAAGGACGTCATGAGGATCGAGGCGACGGGGAAGAGCGCGTAGAGCAGGACGAGGACCGTGACGACGGCCCAGCCCACCTTCTGCTTGGTGGTCATGGGGTTACCTTCCCTTCCCGGCGCCGGCGAGGTCGACCTTGAACACCTTGATGGCGATGAAGGCGATCAGCAGCACGCACACGAACAGGATCACGGAGATCGCGGAGCCGAGCCCGATCTCCAGTCGGCCGATGGAGGTGCGGTAGGCCAGCAGGGACAGCGTCTCGGTGCCGTACTGGCCCTGGGTCATGATGAAGATGTTGTCGAAGATGCGGAACGCGTCCAGGGCGCGGAACACCACCGCCACCATGATCGCGGCCTTCATGTTGGGCAGGATCACCCGGGACATGCGCTGCCACCACGTGGCCCCGTCCACGCGGGCCGCCTCCGTGTACTCGCTGGGGACCTGGGCCAGGCCGGCGAGCAGCAGCAGGGAGATGAACGGCGTGGTCTTCCAGATCTCGGAGGCCATGATCACGAACAGGGCCGGCCCCTGGGAGGCGAACCAGTTGAAGTCGGGGCCGATGCCCGGCACCCAGTCGAACCAGTTGTTGATGTAGCCCGTGGTGATGTCGAAGGCGTAGAACCACGCGAAGGCCGAGACCACCGTGATGATGCCGTAGGGCACCAGGATCGCGGTGCGCAGCAGGCCCTTGGTGCTCCGGATCGCGTTGTTCATCACGAGCGCCAGGGCGAAGCCCAGGACGAGCTCCACCACCACGGTGACGAGCGTGATGACCACCGTGATCAGCAGGTCGTTCCAGAACACCCGGTCGGAGAGGACGGTGGCGTAGTTGCCGAGGAAGACGAACTCCTTCTCCCCGGGGGCGGTCAGGCGGAAGGAGAAGAGGGAGTCCCACAGGGCCTGCAGGATCGGGTACATGGTCACCAGCAGCATCACGATGAACGCGGGGCCGGCGAGCATCCAGCCCAACTTCCGCTCGGACCGGGCCCGGTCGGACATCACGGGCTTCGCGCTGCGCCGCCCCGACACGGGTGCCGGGGCGAGCTCCCGCGGACCGGTGCCGGGCGCGTTGGGATTGACGACGGTGCTCATAGCAGCCGATCTCCTCTCAGGACGGACTCGATGAACTCGGCGGTCAGGCCGGGCGTGTCCTCGGTGACGGACGCCGGCGGGGTCCACTCCTGCTGGATGGCGGTGGAGACCTCGTTGTAGAACGGCGTCTGCGGGCGCGGCGCCGCCTGGTCGAGGGACTCGCGGATGGTCGCGTACATCGGGTAGGCCTCGCGGACCTCGGGGTCCTCGTAGGCGGCCTCGGAGGAGGCCGGGTTGCCGTTGCTCACGAAGTAGTACGCCTGGTTCTCGGGCTGGACGATGCACTCCACGGCCTCCCAGGCCAGCTCCTGGTTCTCGGAGGTGGCGCCCACGCCCAGGTTGATCCCGCCCAGCGGGGGAGCGGAGGGCTGGCCCTCGTCGACCTGGGGCCACAGGGCCCAGCCGATGTCCTCGTAGACCTCGGCGTCGACCGTGCCCTCCTCCACGGCGGCCGCGGTGGCCGCGTAGATGAAGGGCCAGTTGACCATGAAGGAGCCGTTCTCGGACTGGAACTGGATCATCGACGCGTTCTCGTCGGAGGTCGGCAGGCCCGGGCCGCCGAGCCCGTCACGGCCGATGGTGCCGATGATCTCCGCGGCCTTGCGGCCCGCCTCGGTGTCCAGACCGATCGAGATCTCGTCGGAGGGCGCCTCGGGGTTCTCCACGATCGACCCCCCGGCGGACGCCACGAGACCGTTGACCCACACCGTCATCGACTCGGCCGAGGTGCCCTGCACCCCTAGGTACTTGTCCTGCTCCCGGGCGGCGTCCATGATCTGGTCCCAGGTCACCGGCTCGTCCATGTCCAGGCCGGCGGCCTCCGCCACGGACTCCCGGTACCAGAGCAGCTGCGTGTTGGCCCAGAACGGGACCGACACCAGCTCGTCCTTCCACTTCGCGCCCTCGAGGGGACCGGCCAGCACGTCCTCGGTGGTGGCCTGCTCGACGCCGCCGGGCACCGGGGCCAGGAAGCCCGGCTCGGCCAGCTCGGGGATGAAGGGCGGGTCCAGGCTCATGATGTCCATCGACGTGTCGCCCGCGGCGAGACGCCGGGCGAGCTGCTCCCGCTGGGAGGCGGCGTCGCGCGGGAGCAGGGCGGTCTCGATGGTGTACCGGCCCCCCGACTCCTCGGAGCACTGCGCGGCCAGCTCGGCCTGACCCCCGGCGTCGGGGTTGATGTACCAGGTCAGGGTCGGGGTGCCGCCGGCGTCGGCGTCACCGCAGCCCGTCAGGACGAGGGCGCCCACGGCGCCCAGGGCGGCGGCAGCGCCGAGCCGTCGCCTCCCGGGGGCTCTGTGGGGGTGTGAGGTGGTGGTCAACGGTCTGTTCCTCCCCTTCGGCGATGTGGCGGTCCGCGAGGGGACGCCGGACGGGCCCGTGGGACCCGCCCGGCGGGACGGCCGGTCGTGCGTGCTGCCGGGTGACCACCCCTGCGCGGAGCTTCAGTCTATGAGTGCGGTACCTCACAGACCAGTAACCTGTGTATTTGCGAAGGGGAGTCGCCGGAGCCCCCCCGGTCCGCGCTCCGGGGCGGCGGATCAGGCCAGGAGCAGGGCCACGCCGGCCATGGTCAGCATCGCCACGACCGTGGTGAGCAGCACCGTGTCGCGGCACAGCTGCTCGGCCCGGCCGTAGCGGACGGCCGCGACGTAGATGTTCTGCGCGGTGGGCAGCGCCGCCATCACCACCACGGCGTAGAGCAGGTGGCCCTCCAGGCCCAGGGCGAAGCGGGCGAACAGGAACGCCAACACCGGGTGCAGCACCAGCTTCAGCACGGCGGCCAGCGCCACGTCCCGGCGGGGGCTGACCCCCGCCTGCAGCGGGGAGGCGCCCACCAGGGAGATGCCGAAGGCCATCAGCATCGCGGGGATGGAGGCCCCGGCCACCAGCTCCACCGGTGCGTGCAGGACCTCGGGCAGCCGCCAGCCGGTCACCGCGAACAGGATCCCCAGCCCGGAGCCCACGATCATCGGATTGGTCACCACGTTGCCCAGGACGGTGCCGAGGCTCGGCCGGCGGCCGTCGGTCAGGACGTCCATGATCGTCAGGTACACCGGGGTGTTCAGGGCCAGCTGGAACAGGATGACGGGCACCACCATGGTCGCGTCCCCGAGCACGAACGTGGCGATCGGGATGCCGAGGTTGGCGGAGTTCACCTGGGAGGCGGCCTGGGCGCCCATCACGGTGGTGGCCGCGTCCCGGTGCAGCACCCACCGGGCGAGCGCGGCGTGCACGAGGGCGGTGGCCACCGCCGAGACGGCCGCCACCAGCAGCGGGGCGGAGAGCAGGCTGCCGATGTCGGCCTCGGCGATGGTCAGGAACAGCAGCGGCGGGCTGGCCACGTAGAACGCGAACTTGCTGAGCACCAGCTGCCCCTGCGGTCCCAGCACCCGGCGGCGGCCCACCACGTATCCGGCGCCGATGACGGCCCACACGATGAAGAACCCCGAGAACACTCCGGCCACGGGTTCCTCCTCGGACTGTCGGGCCCGCGGGATCGGGCCCCTACAGTTCTATCCCATGCCGGATGGACTGCCGCACCGCACGGTCCGGATCGTGGGCGGCGCGTCAGCCGAGCGGCAGGTCGGCCCGTGCCGCGGCGAGGGTCCGGGAGAGCGGGGGGCGGGCGACGCCGTCGAGCAGGGCCTCGGCGGGATCCGCGCCCAGGTCGGCGATCCGGTTCTGCGCGTCCACGTGCACCACGCGGGGCACGTGGGTGCGCGCCTCGGCGTCGTCCATCTGGGCGTAGCTGATGAGGATGACGACGTCACCGGGGTGCACCAGGTGCGCCGCGGCGCCGTTGATCCCGACGACGCCGGAGCCGCGCTCGCCGGCGATGGTGTAGGTCTCCAGGCGGGCGCCGTTGGTGACGTCCACGATGGAGACGAGCTCGCCCGGCAGGATGTCGGCGGCGTCCAGGAGGTCCTGGTCCACGGTGACCGAGCCGACGTAGTGGAGATCGGCCTGGGTCACGACGGCCCGGTGGATCTTGGCCTTGAACATGGTGCGCAGCATGACGGGAGATCTGCTCCTCGTGGGCGGGATGCGGGATGCGGCTCCGGTCGGGCGCCGGAGCTTCGGCCACCGGGGTCCGCGGAGGGCCGCGGTGCGGGAACATTCTACCGGTCCGCCCCGGGCACGACGAACGCCCCGGCCGTGCTGGCGCGGGGCGTTCGGTGCGGGAGCGGCTGACGGGAATCGAACCCGCGTATCAGGCTTGGGAAGCGTGCGCTCTACCATTGAGCTACAGCCGCGCATCCGTGGTCCGTCCGGCGCGTGCACCGGACGGGGACACCACCACACTGTACACGATCCGCCGGGGCCGGGCGGGACCGGGCCACGGGGACCGGGGGAGCGGCGTGCGCTACCTTGGGGACCGTGCTGATCTCTGACCGCGACATCCGCCGTGAGCTCGACGGCGGCCGGGTCGTCCTCGAGCCCTACGATCCCGCCCTGATCCAGCCGGCCAGCATCGACGTGCGGCTGGACCGCTGGTTCCGGCTCTTCGACAACCACAAGTACGCGCACATCGACCCCTCGGTGGAGCAGCCGGAGCTCACGCGCCTCGTGGAGGTCGACCCGGAGGAGGCCTTCGTGCTGCACCCGGGGGAGTTCGTCCTGGGCGCCACCTACGAGAAGGTCAGCCTGCCGGACGACATCGCCGCGCGGCTGGAGGGCAAGTCCTCGCTGGGGCGCCTGGGCCTGCTGACCCACTCCACCGCCGGGTTCATCGACCCCGGCTTCTCGGGGCACGTCACGCTCGAGCTGTCCAACATGGCGACGCTGCCCATCAAGCTGTGGCCCGGCTCCAAGATCGGGCAGCTGTGCTTCTTCCGGCTGTCCTCGCCCGCCGAGCACCCGTACGGGGACGGCGCCTACGCCAACCGGTACCAGGGCCAGCGGGGCCCGACGGCGTCGCGCAGCCACCTCGGGTTCTCCCGCACCCGCATCTGAGGCCCGCCGCCCGCTGCGGGTCCCCGTCCCGCGCCGGGACTCAGGAGCGCTGCGCCGTCCCGGCGCCGTCGAGGGTCCGGGTGCGCTCGGGGTCCCGGGCGCCGAGGAGCAGGAGCAGGCCCGCCCCGATCACCAGCAGGATGCCCAGGATCCCCCAGCGCTGCGCGCCGAGCACGGAGACGAACACGGCGAACAGGGTGGGCGCCAGGAAGCTCACGGCCCGGCCCGTGGTGGCGTAGAGGCCGTACAGGGCGCCCTCGTGGCCGGTCCGGGTGAGCCTGCCGAGGAACGTGCGGGAGGCCGACTGCGCCGGACCCACGAACAGGCACAGGAGCAGCCCGCAGACCCAGAACGCGGCGGTCCCGTCCAGGAACAGCAGGGGGGTGCCCGCCAGCAGGACGCAGACCAGGGAGGCGACGATGACGCGCTTGGGGCCCACCCGGTCGTCGAGCTGCCCGCCCACGAGCGCCCCGACGCCCGCGGCCACGTTGCCCACGATCGCGAAGACGATGACCTCGGTGAGGGTGAAGCCGAAGGTCCCGGCCGCGATGACGCCGCCGAACGTGAACACCGCGTTGAGCCCGTCCCGGAACACGGCGGAGGAGAGCAGGAACCACAGCGTCTGCGGGGCGTCCCGGTACAGCCCGCGCAGGGTCGCCCACAGCTGCCGGTAGGACCGGAGCACGGAGGGGCGCGGGCCCCGGTGCGCGGGGCGGATCTCGGGCACCGCGAGCAGGACGGGGATCGAGAACAGGGCGATCCACAGGCCCGAGAACAGGGCGACGGCCCGCACGTTGAGCGCGTCCTCCTCGGGGATGCCGAGCAGCCCGGGGCTCACGAAGCCGAACAGGACGATCGACAGGGCCACGATCCCGCCGAAGTAGCCCAGCGCCCAGCCCTGCCCGCTGACCCGGCCGATGTGCTCGCGGCCCGCGATGCCGGGCAGCATCGCGTTGTAGTTGACCACCGCGAACTCGTCGAAGACGTTGGCCAGCGCCAGCAGCGCGACCCCCAGGTAGAGGAACGGGTACTCGGGGTAGACCAGGAAGCACAGCGCGGTGAGCAGCGCGGTGAGCATCGTGTTGACGCCCAGCCACAGCTTCCGGCGCCCGGCGCCGTCGCTGCGCTGCCCGACCACCGGGGCGAGCAGCGCCACGACGACGCCCGCGGCCCCGATCCCGTAGCCCAGCACCTGGGAGGCGTGGTCCTCACCGCCGAACGGGTCGCCGGTGAGGTAGACGGTGAACACGAACGTGGTCATCACGGCGTTGAAGGCCGCGGAGCCGGCGTCCCACAGGCTCCAGGCCCAGACGTGGGAGCGGCGGGGCGTGAAGGGTGCCGCCGGCGGGGCGGGCGGGGAACCAGGGGGCGCGGTGTCCATGGCAGTCATGCTAGGCCCGCGCCGGCCCGCCGGGGCGTCGGCCTCGCCGGGACCGCGCCCGCCGGATCCCGGGTGCCCCGACGCCGTGGAGCCGATGCCCAGCTGATTGACCGGCGGCGCCCAGGTTCTCTCCCGCGGACTGCCGCGGAGGGCCGAAAACCCCTTTGATAGGCTGGACGTCCCGGGCGCGCCCCGGCATCCCCGTGCCTGCACAGGTCCTCCGTGCCCGCGTCCGGGTCCCACGACGCCCGCCCGCCGATCCCTTCCCCGACCTCCGGAGGCGCCTGATGACCGCTGTGCTCCTGCTCCACGCAGTGGTGGCCGCGGTCGCGCCCCTGCTGTTCGCGCGGATGGGGCGCAGCGCCTTCTACCTGCTGGCGGCGGTCCCCCTCGCCGGCTTCGTGTGGCTGCTGGCCTCCGGCCCGCGCGTGTACGGCCCGGAGGGCGGGTGGACCGAGGGGGCGGAGTGGATCCCCTCCCTGGGCCTGGACCTGGTGCTGCGGATGGACGCCCTGTCCTGGACCATGTCCCTGCTCGTGCTCGGGGCCGGGTCCCTGGTCCTCTTCTACTGCGCCCGCTACTTCAAGCCCGGCGCCGGTGATCTCGGCGGATTCGGGGCCCAGCTGCTCGCGTTCGCCGGGGCCATGTTCGGACTGGTGACCGCCGACGACATGCTGGTGCTGTTCGTCTTCTGGGAGATCACCACCGTCCTGTCCTTTTTGCTCATCAGCTACAGCAGGACCCGGCTGTCCGCCCGGCGGGCGGCCCTGCAGGCCCTCGTGCTGACCACGGCCGGCGGGCTGTCCATGCTCGTGGGCATCGTGATGCTGGGCCAGACCGCCGGCACCTACCGGATCTCCGAGGTGCTCGCGGCGGCCCCCGAGCTGGCCCAGCGCGGCACCGTGGTGGACGTGGCGGTGTTCCTGCTCCTCGTGGGCGCCGTGACCAAGTCCGCCCTGATCCCGCTGCACTTCTGGCTGCCCGCCGCGATGGCCGCGCCCACCCCCGTGTCCGCGTACCTGCACGCCGCCGCCATGGTCAAGGCCGGGGTGTACCTGGTGGCCCGGTTCGCCCCCGGCTACGCCGAGACGGCGCTGTGGCAGCCCACGGTGATGGTCCTGGGCCTGGGCACCATGATCTTCGGCGGCTGGGCCGCGCTGAAGCAGTACGACCTCAAGCTCATCCTCGCCTACGGCACCGTCAGCCAGCTCGGCTTCCTCGTCGTCGTCGTCGGCCGGGGCGCGGCCGACACCGCGCAGGCGGGCATGGCCATGCTCCTGGCGCACGGTCTGTTCAAGGCCACGCTGTTCCTCGTGGTCGGCATCATCGACCACCGGGCGGGCACCCGCGACATCCGGCGGCTCTCCGGGCTGGCCCGCCGCGTGCCGGTGCTGTTCGCCGTCTCCGCCGTGGCCGCGGCCTCCATGGCCGGTCTGCCGCCGCTGGCCGGCTTCGTGGCCAAGGAGTCCGTGCTGGCCGCGTTCACCCACGAGGCGGACAGCGCGGCGGGGACCGTGGTGCTCGCCGGGCTGGTGCTCGGCTCGGTCCTGACCTTCGCCTACAGCGCCCGTTTCCTGTGGGGCGGCTTCGCGCAGAAGTCCGCGGAGTTCTCCGAGCTCGACGCCGGGGTGGGCGGCAAGGCCGTGATCAGCGACATGCAGCGCGTCGAGCCCGCCTTCCTGGCCGCCCCGCTCGTGCTCTCCGTCCTCACCGTGGCGTACGGGCTCTGGCCGCAGCCGGTCAACGCCATGCTCCAGCCCTACGTGGACCAGTTCCCCGATCCGGGCGGGCACGAGTTCTACCTCGCCCTGTGGCACGGGTTCACCCCGGCCCTGGGCCTGTCGGCGGTCGTCGTCGCGGGCGGGCTGGCCATGTTCCTGGCCCGGCGCCCCGTCGCCGACCTCCAGCGCGCGCTGCCCTCGATGCCCGCCGGGGAGCTCCTCTACCGCCGGACCATCAACGTCCTGGACCTGGTCGCGGTGTGGATCACCGGGCGCACGCAGCGCGGCTCGCTGATGTTCTACCTCTCGGTCATCCTCGTCACCGCGATCGTGGTGCCCCTCGTGGCCCTGATCGTGGAGGAGACCCCGCCGCTGGGCGCCCTGCGCCTGTCGGACGGGCCCGCCCAGCTCATCGCCGGGGCGGCCATGGTCGTGGCGGCGCTGCTGGTGCCCCTAGCCACGAAGCGCTTCCTGGCCGTGCTCCTGGTCTCGGTCACGGGCTACGGCATGGCGCTGATCTTCGCCCTGCAGGGCGCCCCGGACCTCGCCCTGACCCAGACGCTCGTGGAGACCATCCTCCTCGTGGCCTTCGTGCTGGCGCTGCGCTCGCTGCCCGCCCCGCTGTGGCACCGCAACCCCGCCGGGCGCCGGCTGCTGCGCGGCACCATCGCGGTGACCTTCGGGCTGTTCATGATGGCGCTGGCGGCCTTCAGCATCTCCTCGCGCACGGCCGAGCCCATCTCCCTGCAGCTGCCGCGGATGGCCTACGAGCTGGGCGACGGGGCGAACGTGGTCAACGTCATCCTCGTGGACATCCGGGCGTGGGACACCTTCGGGGAGATCTCCGTGCTGGTGCTCGCCGCGACCGGGGTCGCGTCCCTGATCTTCGTCACCGGCCGCGGGGACCGGATCGTGCGCGCCGGCGACGACCCGACCACCGAGCAGCTGCGCATCCTGCGCCGGCGCAGCGCCGCGGCCGTGGCCCCCTCCGGCGCGGACCTGGACGCCGTGGTCGACCGGCGCTCCGCCGAGGACCCGGAGGACCCCTACCTGCTGGCGGGCCGGACCCTGGCGCCCGAGCGCCGCTCGATCGTCTTCGAGGTGGTCACCCGCCTGCTCTTCCACACGTTCATGATGGTCTCGCTCTACCTGCTGATCGCCGGGCACAACGATCCCGGCGGGGGGTTCTCCGGCGGCCTCATGGCGGGGCTGGCCCTGACCGTGCGCTACCTCGCGGGCGGGCGGTACGAGCTGGAGCGCGCCACCCCCATCAACGCCGGCACGATGCTGGGGACGGGGCTGGCGCTCGCCGCCCTCTACGCCGTCACCCCGGTGCTCCTCGGGGGCTCCGTGATGCAGAGCTACACCCTGGAGCTGGAGCTGCCGGTCCTCGGCCACCAGAAGTTCGTGTCCGCGCTGGTCTTCGACGTCGCGGTCTACCTGATCGTCGTCGGGCTCGTCCTCGACATCCTGCGCTCGCTGGGCGGGCGGATCGACGAGCGGATCGAGGAGGACGCCGTGCGCCGGCGCCGGAGGACGCCCGGGCGCGGCACCCGTATCCGGGTCACCCGGCAGCGCCGGGTCACCGCGGGGTCGTCCGTGGCGACCTCGGCGACCTCACCCGCCCCGGTCACGACCGCCGGGGCGGGGCCCGACGAAGGGAACGAGCACCGATGAGCGTGAACCTGACCCTGCTGGTCGTGATGGGCGTGCTCTACGCCGTGGGGGTGTACCTCCTGCTCGAGCGCTCGCTCACCCGGGTGCTGCTGGGGCTGATGTTGCTCACCAACGGCACGAACCTGCTGATCCTGCACGCGGGCGGGGTCCCCGGCTCCGCACCGCTCTACGACAGCTCCACCGCCGCGGAGGACTACAGCGACCCGCTGCCCCAGGCGCTGATCCTCACCGCCATCGTCATCTCGCTGGCCGTCACCGCGTTCCTGCTCGGGATGGTCTACCGCTCCTGGGTGCTCGGCCGCCGGGACGAGATCCAGGACGACGTGGAGGACCGGCGCGTGGCCCGGCAGTCCTCCTACGACGTGGAGGACGACGCCGAGGTGCCCGCGGACACGACCGAGTTCGAGGAGGCGCCCCGCCGCGACGACCCCGACGAGGACCTCGAGGCGCCCGGTCCGCCCGCGCGCCGGCGGGAGGGGACCCGATGACCGTCCACCTCGCGCAGCTGGCCCCGCTGGCCGTCATCATCCCGTTCCTGGGCGCGGCCCTCAGCCTCGTGCTGCTGCGGCGCAACGCGCTGCAGCGCGCCGTGGCCATCGGGTCCCTCGTGCTCACCCTCGTGGTCGAGGTCGCGGTGCTGGTGAACACCTGGGACCTCGGCCCCCAGGCCGTCCACCTGGGAGGCTGGGCGGCGCCCTGGGGCATCGTCATGGTCGTGGACCAGCTCTCCTCGCTGATGCTCGTGGTCTCCACGGTCGTCTCGCTCGCGGTGCTCGTCTACGCCAGCGGGCAGGGCGTGGCCGACGGCGACCGCGAGGGCCCGATCTCGATCTTCCACCCCTCGTTCCTCATCCTCGTGGCCGGGGTCTCCAACGCCTTCCTGGCGGGCGACCTGTTCAACCTCTACGTGGGCTTCGAGATCCTGCTCACCGCGTCCTACGTCCTGATGACGATGGGCGGAACGGTCCAGCGGATCCGCACGGGCGTCACCTACGTGGTGGTCTCCGTGATCTCCTCGGTGCTGTTCCTGATCACCATCGCGATGATCTACGCGGCCACGGGCACCATCAACATGGCCGACCTCTCGGTGAAGCTCGCCGACCTGCCGGTGGGCACCCAGCTGCAGCTGCACGTCATGCTGCTCATCGCCTTCGGCATCAAGGCGGCGGTCTTCCCGCTGTCCTTCTGGCTGCCCGACTCCTACCCCACGGCCTCCGCCCCCGTCACCGCGGTGTTCGCCGGGCTGCTGACCAAGGTGGGCGTCTACTCGATCATCCGCACGGAGACCGTGCTGTTCCCCGGGGACCGGCTCGACGCCCTGCTGATGTGGGTCGCGCTGCTCACCATGGTGGTGGGCATCCTGGGCGCGCTCGCCCAGATCGACATCAAGCGCATGCTGTCCTTCACCCTCATCAGCCACATCGGCTACATGATCTTCGGGGTGGCCGTGGGCAGCCAGGAGGCGCTGTCCGCCACGGTGTACTACGTGGCCCACCACATCGTGATCCAGACCAGCCTGTTCCTGGTGGCCGGGCTGATCGAGCGCCGCGGCGGGTCGACCAACGTGGACCGGCTCGCCGGCATGGCCAAGATCTCCCCGCTGCTGGCGCTGCTCTACCTGGTCCCCGCGCTGAACCTGGGCGGCATCCCGCCGTTCTCGGGCTTCCTCGGCAAGACCGGGCTGCTGCAGGCCGGCGTGAACCAGGGCGATCCGCTCGCCTACGTGCTGGTGGCGGGCTCCGTGGCGGTGTCCCTGCTGACCCTCCTGGCCCTGATCCGCGTGTGGAACCGCGTGTTCCTGCGCAGCCCGGAGGACGCGGAGTACCCGGACCCGATCCTGCTGGCCCCGGTCCCGGCGGGCTCGCGCTTCCTGCTGACCTCCGGGTCGGTCGACGACCAGGAGGGCCGGTTCGCCGGCAAGGGCGACGTGCGCCTCATGTCGCCCTCGATGCTCGGCGGCGCCTCCGCGCTCGTCGCCGTGGGGGTCGCCCTGACCGTCTTCGCCGGCCCGCTCTTCCAGCTCGCGGACAACGCCGCGGAGAACCTGGTCCACCCCGAGCGCTACGTCACGGCCGTCCTGGACCCCGCGTCGGTTCCCCGGCCCGTGCTGGAGGAGGCCCCGTGAGCCCGCGACCCAAGAACTCCCTGCTCGTCGAGCTGCCGCTGCTGGTGTGGCTGGTGCTCGTGTGGGGCGCCCTGTGGGGCGACTTCGGCGTCGGCAACCTGCTGTTCGGCGCGGTGCTGGCGCTGCTCGTGACCTGGGTGCTCTACCTGCCCCCGGTCCAGCTCTCGGGCCGGTTCAACCCGCTGCAGTTCGCCGTCTTCGCCGTGAGCTTCGTGGGGCAGGTCGCCAAGGCCAGCGTGGACGTCATGCTCGTCGCGGTCCTCGTGGGCCCCCGGACCCGCAGCGCGGTCGTGGGCGTGGACCTGCGCACCCGCTCGGACCTGCTGCTCACCGCCACCGGCCACACCATGGCCCTGATCCCCGGCTCCATCCTGGTGGAGGTGGACCGCGCCCGGTCCACGCTCTACTTCCACGCGCTCAACGTCCGCACCCCCGAGGATGCCGAGGCCTTCCGGCGGTCGGCGCGGCAGGTCGAGGCCGCGTGGATCCGCATCATGGGCACCCGGGAGGAGCTCACCGCCCTGCGGGCCGAACGGCGCGGAGGGGACGGGGAAGGGCACGCGCAGGGGGACAGCGCGGCGATCAGCTCCCCGGTGACGTCCGGGCAGCAGATCGTCGGCGGACGGCGGGCCGACGTCCCCACCGGGACCGCCGAGCCCGGCGAGACCACCCGCAGCACCCGCACCACCCGGACCACCGAGGAGGACCGCCCGTGATGGGAATCGCCGTGGCCGTCGCCGCCGTGCTGCTCAGCGCGGCCGCCACGGGCACCCTCTACCGCCTGGCCAAGGGGCCGTCGCTGCTGGACCGGGTGGTGGCCACCGACGTCCTGCTGGCCATCGTGGCGGCCTCGCTGGCCGTGGAGATGGCCTACCACCAGCACCTCAACAACCTCATCCTCATGGTGATCGTCTCCCTGGTGGGGTTCATCGGCGCCGTGACCGTGGCGCGCTTCGCCACCCAGACCGCCGAGCACGGGAAGTGAGCCCCGTGCTGGACACCGTCCTGGACGCCGCCGCGGCCGTGTGCCTGGTCCTCGGGGCGCTGATGTCCCTGGCCGCCGCGATCGGGCTCGTCCGCTTCCCGGACCTGCTGACCCGCATGCACGCGGGGACCAAGCCGCAGGTCTTCGGGCTGCTGCTCATGCTCAGCGCCGTCGCCCTGGAGAACCGGGACCCGGTCATGATCCCGCTGATCGCGCTGGGCTGGATCTTCCAGCTGCTCACCGTGCCCGTCTCGGCGCACATGGTGGGCCGCTCCACCTACCGCACCAAGCACCTCAACCGGGCCACCCTGACGCGGGACGACCTGCAGGAGGTCCTCAACCGTGCCGGCGAGCCGGGCGGCAGCGGGGCGGCCCCGACCGGGCCCGCCCCCGCCCGCACCGACGGGGCCCGTCCCGGCGAGACCCTCCTCGACCCGCCCGCCGCGGACGGCCAGCACGCCGACGGACAGCAGACTGACGGATCCCGGGAGACACGTTAGGCTGGGCACGATCGACGGGCGCATCCGCGCCGCCCCGACGACAAGGAGCAGCAGTCCATGAACACGAAGATCCTCGAACTCGCCGGCACCGGCCTCTCGCTGGGCGGCGTGGCGCTCTCGCACAAGGTGCTCGGCGCCGCGTGGACGCGCATCACGGGGAACCCGCCCCCCGCCAAGAACCCGGACCCGGAGGAGGCCTGGACCGGCATCATCATCTGGTCCCTCGTGACCGGCCTCGTCGGCACGGTCATCAAGGTCGGGATCTCCCGCCAGATCGCGAAGATGGACTCGTCGTCCCGGAGCAACCCCAGGGCCTCGAGCCAGGCCGAGGTCTGAGCGCCGGCCGCCACCTCGCGCAGGGGCCCCTCCGGGCGGACACCGCAGCGGTGTCCGCCCGGACGGGCCCCTGCGTCGTCCGGGGGCGCCCCGCGACCCCGGACGGGCACGCGTGCCCGCGGCCGTGCACGGAGCGGGCGGGAGCGGGGTAGACTCGGTGCCACTGAAACGACAGGGGAGCGCACCCCGCCGGCGACGGCGGCAGAGCGCTGAGAGTGCGGATCACCGCAGACCCTCGAACCTGCTCCGGTTAGCACCGGCGAAGGGAGTCGAGCACCTCAGGGGTGGCTCGCGGACGTGCGCTCCGGCCGTGTCCGCGCGAACCCTTCCCCTCCTGGCACCGATGGCTCGCTGAGCCCAGGAGGAACACACCGTGAACACCACCACCCACCGTCCCGCCGGACGCAGCCGCACGTCCGGGTCCTCGTCCTGGCGCGTCGTCGACATCGTCGTGGCCGCCGTCCTCGCCGCCGTGTGCGCGGTCGTCTTCTGGGCGTGGTCGAACCTGCTCTACCCCGTGGTCGGCGCCGCCGCGGTGACCTATCCGCCCGCCGTGGGCCTGATCGCCGGCGGCTGGCTCGTGGCCGGCGTGCTCGGCGGCCTGATCATCCGCAAGCCGGGCGCCGCGCTGTTCTGCGAGCTGCTCGCCGCGGTCATCGAGGGCTTCCTCGGCACCCACTTTGGCTGGACCGTGGTCCTGTCCGGCCTCGTCCAGGGCCTCGGCGCCGAGCTGGTCTTCGCCGCGGTGCGCTACCGCCGCTACAACGCCGCCGTGGCCGCCGCCGCCGGTGCGGTCAGCGGCGTCTTCCTCGGCGTCAACGAGAGCATCATCTACAACTACGAGTGGGCCCTCGGCCACCAGGTCGTCTACGTGGTCCTCGCGGCCCTCTCGGGCGCGGTGCTCGCCGGGCTGCTGCTGTGGGCGGTGGTGAAGGCCCTCGCCGCCACGGGCGTGCTGCAGGGCCTGGCCTCGGGCCGGGTCGCGCGGCGATGACCGCCGCGGCGGTGCGCCCTCCCGGTGCGCCCACCGCCGCGGGGGCCCGCATCGAGGCCCGCGGCTTCGGCTGGCACCACCCCGGCCGGGAGACCCCCGCCCTGCAGGGCATCGACCTCGCGGTCGGGCCGGGGGAGCGGGTGCTTCTGCTGGGGCCGAGCGGGGCGGGGAAGTCGACGCTGCTGCACGCCCTCGCGGGGGTCTTGCACGACGACGACGGGCTCTCCCGGCAGGGGGAGCTGCTGCTCGACGGCGCGGACCCGGACCGGGTCCGGGGCCGCGCGGGCCTCGTGCAGCAGGACCCCGAGTCCCAGGTGGTGCTCTCCCGGATCGGGGACGACACCGCCTTCGGCCTCGAGAACCTCGCCGTGCCCCGGGAGCAGATCTGGCCGCGGGTCCGCGCCGCCCTCGACGACGTGGGGCTGCCCCTGCCGCTCGAGCACCCCACCGCCGCCCTCTCCGGCGGGCAGAAGCAGCGCCTGGCGCTCGCCGGGGCCGTGGCGATGAGCCCGGGGCTGCTCCTCCTCGACGAGCCCACCGCGAACCTGGACCCCGCCGGGGTGCGGCAGGTCCGGGACGCGGTGGCCCGGTGCCTGGACCGCAGCGGGGCCACCCTCGTGGTCGTGGAGCACCGGGTGGCGGTGTGGGCCGACGTCGTCGACCGCGTCGTCGTCCTCGGCCGCGACGGCGGGATCGCGCACGACGGGTCCCCGGCGCAGGTCCTGGGAGAGGCCGCCGACGAGCTGAGCCGCGCCGGGGTCTGGGTGCCCGGCCGGCTCCCGCCCACGCGCGAGCCCGCGCCGCCCCGGGCGGACGCGGAGGCGCTGCTGGGTGCGGCGGGGCTGGCCGTCTCGCGCACCCAGCCCTCCGCACGGCAGCTGCGCGCCCGGCGCCGGGCGCGGCGCCGGGGCCGGCCGCTGGGCGACGCCGCGGCGGGCCGGGACCTGCCGGTCGCGGCGAGCGGCGTCCGACTGGACCTGCTCCGTGGCCGGGCGGTCGCGGTGACGGGAGCCAACGGCGCCGGGAAGTCGACCCTGGCGCTCACGCTGGCGGGCCTGCTGGCGCCCGTGCGCGGGACCGTGACCGCGCACCCGCCCCTGGACCGCGGCGCCGGGCCGGACCCGCTGGAGTGGGCCGGACCGGACCTGGTGGCCCGCGTCGGAACGGTCTTCCAGGAGCCCGAGCACCAGTTCCTGCGCGCCACCGTGCGCGCCGAGCTCGAGCTCGGGCCCCGTCTGGCGGGCACCCCGCCGGCCGAACGGGACCGCCGCACGGAGGAGCTGCTCGACCGGCTGCGGCTGAGCCACCTGGCGGACGCGAACCCGTTCACCCTCTCCGGCGGCGAGAAGCGGCGGCTGTCGGTGGCCACGGTGCTGGCCACCGAACCGGACGTCCTGGTGCTCGACGAACCCACCTTCGGCCAGGACGCCCTGACCTGGGCCGAGCTCGTGGACCTGCTGCTGGAGGTCGTGGACGCCGGCACGGCCGTGCTCGCGGTGACCCACGACGAGGACTTCGTGCGGGCCCTCGGGGCCGAGGTGCTGGAGCTGGGGAGCGCCCCGCCGGTCCCCCCGGCGCCGGGGGCCGTGCCGGCGCCCCGGCCCGCCGCGGAGCACGCCCGGTGAGCGCGCCCGCGATCGCCCCGGCGGCCCGGGCCTCCCTGCTGGGCCGCGCGCACCCCGTGGTCAAGCTCGCCGGCGCCCTGGCCCTGACCGTGACCCTGCTGCTCAGCGCGGACCCCGTGACGTCGGGGATCGTGCTCCTGGGCGAGGTGCTGCTGCTGATCCTGGCCGGGCGGCGCCCGCCGGCGCAGCTGCTGCGGGCCTGGCCCCTGCTGCTGGCGGCGCTCGTGAGCGGATGGGGCACGGCCCTGCTCGCCGAGGACTCCGGGCCCGTGCTGCTGGACCTGGGGGTCACCGAGCTCTCCTCCGGTGCGGTCGCCGCGGGTGCGGCGATCGCCCTGCGCGGGCTCGCGCTGGCGCTGTCGGGGCTGCTCGTCGTGCTCAGCACTGACCCCACGGACCTCGCCGACGGGCTGGCCCAGACGGTGCGGCTGCCCGCGCGGTTCGTGCTGGCCTCCCTGGCGGCCCTGCGCCTGGTGGGCGTGATGCTCACCGAGTGGACCACGCTGGCGATGGCCCGCCGGGCCCGCGGCGCCGGCTCCGGGCACGGCCCGGTGGGCGCGCTGCGGGACTTCGGCGGACAGGCGTTCACCCTGCTGGTCCAGTCGCTGCGCCGCGCCACCCGCCTGTCGGTGACCATGGAGGCGCGCGGCTTCGGCGCGGGCCCGCGCACGTGGGCCCGGGTCCCGGAGCACTCCTGGCGGGACGCCGTGGTGCTGGCCGGGTGCCTCGGCGTGGCCGCGGCGGGCCCGGTGGTCTCCGTCCTGCTCGGGACGCACCGGTTCATCTGGGCCTGAGCCGGCGCCCCCCGTCCGTCCGGGCCGCCGGTCCCCGCCCGGCCCGGCGCCGCTGTCCGGTGCGCCGGGCGGGCGCCCGGGCGCGGGGCCGCGGGCCCCGTTCCTCACGCCCGTGCGACCCAGCCCGTCACGAGCCGCGTGAGCTCCGGGTCCACCGGCAGGAGGTGGTCGTCGAGCCGGTGCACGGGCACCGCGAGCCGCACGCTGGACACGAGCCAGAGGGCGTCCGCCGCCAGGAGGTCGCCGGGCCGCAGCGGCCCGTGGCCCAGCTCCCAGCCGTCGCTGCGGGCGGCGTCGAAGATCGCGGCCTGGGTGGTGCCCGGCAGGATCCCGCGCGAGGGCTCCGGGGTCACGAGGGTGCGCACGTCCGCGTGCACGCGGGCGCAGACCACGGAGGACGTGGCCCCCTCGAGCACCCGCCCGTCCGGGGCGGTGAAGATCGCCTCGTCCGCGCCGAGGGAGCGGGCATGGCGCAGGGCGGCCATGTTGACCGCGTAGGACAGGGTCTTGGCCCCGGGCAGCAGCCACGGGTGCCCGGCGTCCTGCGCCGGGTCGTGGCCGCGGGGCAGCAGCACGGCGGCCACCCCCTCCCGGCGCTGCCGGAACGTGGACTCCGGGACGGGGCTCACCACCACCCACGACCACGGGCCGGCCTCGGGGGTGCCGCGGCTGACGACCACCTTGACGCTGTGCTCGGCGCCCAGCCCGCCGTCCCCGCCGGGGGCGGCGTGGGCGAGCCCCAGCTCGACGGCCCGGAGCAGCTCCTGCGCCGAGGGCACCGGCAGCTGCGCCAGGCGCGCCGAGGAGGACAGGCGCCGGTGGTGGACCGCGAACTTCTGCACCCGCCCGTCGACGGCGCGCAGGCTCTCGAAGACCCCGTCCCCGCGGGTGAGCCCCTGGTCGTCGATGCGCACGAGCGGGACCGCCGGGTCGGCGAGGACGCCCCCGGGATGGGCGGCGTCGAGGACGACGACGGTGCTGGTCACGATGGCCTCCTGTCGGTGCGGGCGCCCGGTCAGTGGACGGGGCCGGGGTGCAGGATGTCCACCTGCTCCCAGACGTGGTCCTCCGCGAGATAGGCGTCCTCCTGGGCGGCCCACTGCTCCCAGTGCTCGGCGTAGTAGGCGCCGTCCCGGCTCAGGGCCCGGTCGTAGCGCAGCGCGGTGGGCAGCTCGACCCAGACCGAGACGTCCAGCAGGGCCCGGGCGGCGGCGGAGCAGGCCCCGACGCCCTCCAGGACGACGACCTCCGCGACGCGGGTCAGGCGGGGGGGTGCCCGGGGAGCCGGTGACCCAGTCCCAGGCGCTCCACTCCGCGTCCCGGCCGGCGCGCAGGGGGGTGAGGACCTCCTCCACGTAGGTCCGGGTGCCCGGCCGGAGACCGTCCCAGCCCGGGTAGAGGTCTTCCATGTGGAAGAGCGTCACGTCCCGCACGGGGCGCAGCACCTCGGCGAGCTGCTCCGCCAGGCTCGTCTTGCCCGCGCCCGAGCGCCCGTCGATGCCGACGAGCCAGGGGCGTCGGGTGGGGGCCGGGAGCAGCCGGGCCAGATTGGTGCCGGCGGGGTGGGCCGCGGCGACCGCGGGGTCCAGCTCCAGCTCGATGTCGATCACGCGTCTCCGGCGTCCCGGGCGCGGCCGGCGCCGGGGACCGCGGCGCCCGGGTCGGCGGCGCCCAGGTCCTCGATGCCCAGGTCCTCGGCGACGGCGCGGACCACTCCCGGCACGGCGGCGGCGATCATGCCGTAGGTGGTCTCGAAGTCCTCGGCCTCCCCGTACCAGGGGTCGTAGATGCCCAGCTCGCCGGGCTCGGAGCCGGCGACGGCGGGATCGAACTCGCGCAGCAGGCGGACCTTCGCGGCGGTGTCGGCGTCCGGGGCGAGGGCGCGCAGCCGCCGGTGGTGGACGACGTCCAGGGCGAGCACCAGGTCGCGGTCGCCGAACCGGGCCGGGTCGAAGACCTGCGCGGCGTGCGCGGAGGCGTCCAGCCCCTCGCGGCGCAGCAGGTCCGCGGCCCGCGGGTCGACCGGGTTGCCGAGCTCCTCGTCGCTGACGCCGGCCGAGTCGATGCGCACGCGCTCGCCCAGGCCGGCGGCCTCGAAGGCGCGGCGCAGGGCGAACTCCGCCATGGGCGAGCGGCAGATGTTGCCGGTGCACACGGCCACGATCGAATACATAGCGGGCATTCTAAGCCGGACGGGCCCGGGACGAGAAGTGCGGCCGCCGCCCGGGGGGCGACGGCCGCACGCGCGGGCACGGGCTCAGGGCCGGCGGAGCGCCGGGTCGAGCTCGCGCTCCGGGCCCGCCCCCCGGTCCTCCGGGTGCTGCGGGTCCGGCTCCGGCGCGGGCTCGGCGTCGAGGTCGATCTCGTCGCCGTTCTCGTCGACCCGCCGGTACCAGTCGGTGACGGCCGGGTCGTGGGAGTCGAAGGTCTCGCCGGCGGCCCGGGCGCCGGGGGCGTGCTCGACCTGCAGGGCGAAGTCGTCGCCGTGCTCCTCGATGCCGTGGATCACGGCCTTGCGCACGGCCGTGAGGGCGAACTCGTGCCGGATCGTGGCGGGGTCGCTGCGGAGGTCCTTGTAGAAGGACACCATGAGGAACGCCACGATCACGGCGAAGGGCAGGGCGGACACGGTCACGAGGTTCTGCATGCCGGTGAGGGCGTCGTCACCGCCCACGAGCATCATGACGGCCGCGATGGCGCCCAGGGACACGCCCCAGAAGACCACGATCGAGCGGTTCGGCTCGGGCCGGCCGCGCTGGGACAGCGTGCCCATGACGATGGCGGCGGAGTCCGCGCTCGTCACGAAGAAGATGGCGATGATGACCATCGCGAGCACCGAGGTGATCGCGCTGAGGGGGAGGGCGTCGAGCATCCCGAACAGCATCGCCTCCTGGCCGCCGGACGCCGCGAGGTCGGTGCCGGTGCGCTGCAGGTGCATGGCGGTCCCGCCGACCACCACGAACCACAGGACGCACATCGAGGAGGGGACCACGAGGACCACCGTGACGAACTGGCGCAGGGTGCGGCCGCGGGAGATCTTGGCGATGAACATCCCGACGAACGGGGACCACGAGAGCCACCAGGCCCAGTAGAAGACGGTCCAGGTGCCCGCGAACGCGGCGGTGTCCTGGCCCCAGCCGGCGGTCTGGCCGGTCATCCAGACGTACTCGTGCAGGTAGCTGCTGAAGACGGCGGGGACGAGGTCCAGGATCAGGACGGTGGGCCCGGCGACGAAGACGAACAGCGCCAGCAGGAAGGCCAGGAGCAGGTTCGTGTTGGAGAGCAGGCGGATGCCGCGGGCCACGCCCGAGACGGCGGAGGTGACGAAGGCCGCGGTGAGCACGGCGATGAGCAGGATCAGGCCGCCGTTGCCCACCGGGCCCCAGCCCGCGACGAGCTCCAGGCCCCGGGCGATCTGCAGCGCGCCGATTCCCAGGGAGGCCGCCGTGCCGAAGAGGGTCGCGAAGATCGCGAAGACGTCGATGAGCCGGCCCAGGCCGCCCTCGGCGCGCTCCTGGCCGATCAGGGGCACGAAGATCCGGCTGATGAGCGGGGGGCGGCCGCGGCGGTAGGCGCCGTAGGCCACGGCCGCGCCGACCACGGCGTACATGGCCCACGGGTTCAGGCCCCAGTGGAAGGCGGTCTGGACGAGGGCGTAGACGGACATCTCCTCGGAGCCGGGCTCCGCGTCGAAGCCCGGGACGCCCGAGCCGAAGTGGCTCATGGGCTCGGAGGCGCCGTAGAACATCAGGCCGATGCCCATGCCGGCCGCGAACAGCATCGCGAGCCAGGAGAAGAAGGAGTACTCGGGCTTCTCGTCGTCCATGCCCAGCGGGATCCGGCCGGTGCGGCTGAAGCCGACGACGAGCATGAACAGGACGGCGGCCGTGGAGAGGCCAGTGAAGAACCAGCCGGTGTTGCCGGTCACCCAGGCCAGGGCCGCGGAGGAGGCCGCGGTCAGGGACTCGGTGGAGAGCACGCCCCACGCGACGAACGCCACGACCAGCGCGGCGGTGAGGGAGAGGACGACCCGGTCCGTGCCGTAGCGCAGCCTCTGGTCCTCGACGGCCAGGCCCGGGACGAGGGCGGGGTGGATCCCGTGGGGATAGGTGAGCTCGCGCAGCACCTCGCGGGAGCGTTCCCTGCGGGGGGACGGGGCGGACTGCGGTGAATGGGGTGGCGTGCTGCTCATGGGCGCTCCAGAGGTGTCGGGGTGCGGGCGGTGTCGTGTCGATGCGTGCGGTTTCGTGCGGGTCGGGCCCGGAGGTGTCGAGTGCGGCCCGGGAGTGCGGGCACAAGCAAAAGATCGTACCAAGGAGCGGTTCCGCCGGGACAAGGGATGGGGGACAGCTCACAGCCGGCCCCAAAGTTGAGCCGGGCAGGCTCAAGTTAACTTGACACCGCAGGCTCACATGGCAGACTTGAGCCAGGAAAACTCAAGACCTGAGACCTCCGGGACCCAACGGGGCCGCCACGGCCCGCCCGGTTCAGCTCGACCCGAAGGAGAACACTCCATGTCCCGTGCAGTAGGAATCGACCTCGGCACCACCAACTCCGTGGTCTCCGTGCTGGAGGGCGGCGAGCCCACCGTCATCGCCAACGCCGAGGGCAACCGGACCACCCCGTCCGTCGTCGCCTTCTCCAAGGACGGCGAGACCCTGGTCGGCGACATCGCCAAGCGCCAGGCCGTCACCAACGTCGACCGCACCATCGCCTCCGTCAAGCGCCACATGGGCACCGGCTGGTCGAAGGACATCGACGGCAAGCAGTACACCGCGCAGGAGATCTCCGCGCGCATCCTCATGAAGCTGAAGACCGACGCCGAGTCCTACCTGGGCGACAAGGTCACCGACGCCGTGATCACCGTCCCGGCGTACTTCAACGACGCCGAGCGCCAGGCCACGAAGGAGGCCGGCGAGATCGCCGGCATGAACGTGCTGCGCATCGTCAACGAGCCCACCGCCGCGGCCCTGGCCTACGGCCTGGAGAAGGGCAAGGAGGACGAGCTCATCCTCGTCTTCGACCTCGGCGGCGGCACCTTCGACGTCTCCCTGCTGGAGGTCGGCAAGGACGAGGACGACTTCTCCACCATCCAGGTCCGCGCCACCGCCGGTGACAACCGGCTGGGCGGCGACGACTGGGACCAGCGCGTCGTCGACTGGCTGCTGTCGCAGGTCCGCTCCAAGACCGGCGCCGACCTGTCCAAGGACAAGATCGCCCTGCAGCGGCTCAAGGAGACCGCCGAGCAGGCCAAGAAGGAGCTGTCCTCCGCGACCAGCACCAACATCTCCCTGCAGTACCTCTCCGTGACCCCCGAGGGCCCGGTGCACTTGGACGAGCGCCTCACCCGCGCCAAGTTCGAGGAGCTGACCCGGGACCTCCTGGAGCGCACCGAGAAGCCGTTCCAGGACGTCATCGCCGAGGCCGGCATCTCCGTGTCCGACATCGACCACGTGGTCCTGGTGGGCGGCTCGACCCGCATGCCGGCGGTCGCCGAGACCGTGCAGCGCCTGGCCGGCCAGGAGCCCAACAAGGGCGTGAACCCGGACGAGGTCGTCGCCGTCGGCGCCGCGATCCAGGCCGGTGTGCTCAAGGGCGACCGCAAGGACGTGCTGCTGATCGACGTGACCCCGCTGTCGCTGGGCATCGAGACCAAGGGCGGCGTGATGACCAAGCTCATCGAGCGCAACACGGCCATCCCCACGAAGCGGTCGGAGACCTTCACCACCGCCGAGGACAACCAGCCCTCCGTGTCCATCCAGGTCTTCCAGGGCGAGCGCCAGTTCACCCGGGACAACAAGAACCTGGGCACCTTCGAGCTGACCGGCATCGCCCCCGCCCCGCGCGGGATGCCGCAGATCGAGGTCACCTTCGACATCGACGCCAACGGCATCGTCCACGTCTCCGCCAAGGACAAGGGCACCGGCACCGAGCAGTCGATGACCATCACGGGCGGGTCCTCCCTCTCCAAGGAGGACATCGACCGCATGGTCAAGGACGCCGAGGCCAACGCCGAGGCGGACCGGGTGCGCCGCGAGGCCGCCGACCTGCGCAACAACGCGGAGCAGCAGGCGTACTCGGTGGACAAGCTGCTGAAGGACAACGACGAGAAGCTGCCCGCGGACGTGAAGTCCGAGGTCCAGGCCGACGTCGACGCCCTGAAGCAGGCGCTCGAGGGCGAGGACGAGGCCGCCGTGAAGTCGGCCTACGAGAAGCTCCAGCAGTCCCAGACCAAGCTCGGCGAGGCCCTCTACGCGCAGGCGCAGGCCGACGGCGCCGACGGCGCCCCCGGTGCCGGCGCCACCGGCACGGCCGGTGACGAGGACATCGTCGACGCCGAGGTCGTCGACGACGAGAACGAGAAGAAGTGAGCATGCCCGAGCCCACGCCAGGACCCGACGAGCACCCGGCGGAGAACGCTCCCGAGCACTCCGGCGGGACCCCCGACGAGCAGGCCGCGCAGGACTCCGGCCCTGTCTCCCCGGAGGAGGCCGGGCCGGAGGGCCTGACCGTGGACGACATCCTCTCGACCCCGCAGTCCACCGACGCCGGCTCCGCCGACGCCGGCGCGGCGGCCACGGAGGCGGACCCGTCCGCGGCGCTGGCCGCCGAGCGGCTCGAGGAGCTGCGCCGGCTGCAGGCCGAGTTCGTGAACTTCAAGCACCGCACGGCCCGGGAGAAGGAGCAGCTGCGCACGTTCGTGACGGGCGACCTGCTGCAGACCCTGCTGCCGGTGTTCGACGACATCGACGCGGCCCGCCAGGCCGGGGACCTCGCCGACGGCCCGTTCGCGTCCATCGCGAACAAGCTGGAGGAGATCCTCGTCCGGCAGGGGCTGACCCGCATCGGGGCGGTCGGCGAGACGTTCGACCCGACCGTCCACGAGGCGGTGCTGCAGCAGCCCACCAGCGAGGTCGAGCCCGACCAGGTCTCGATGGTGCTGCGCTCCGGCTTCCGGATCGGCGAGCGCGTCGTGCGGCCGGCCCAGGTGGCCGTCGCCGTCGCCGAGTGAGGCCGGGACCGGTCTGACCGGCGCGGAGGGGAGGCCCGTCCACGGGCCTCCCCTCCCGTCCCCCCGCCCCGGGCGCACAGCCGGGGCGACCCCCAGGACTTCCACCGGGTGCTGCTCGTCAGGACCCCCACCGGCCCCATCAGAAAGGAGGCGTCATGGCCAGCCAGGACTGGATCGACAAGGACTTCTACAGCATTCTCGGCGTCTCCAAGGACGCGTCCGAGGCGGACATCAAGAAGGCCTACCGCAAGCTCGCCCGCCGGTACCACCCCGACCAGAACCCCGGGGACACGGAGGCCGAGCAGCGCTTCAAGGACATCACCGAGGCGCACTCCGTGCTCTCCGACCCGGAGGAGCGCAAGCAGTACGACGCGATCCGCGCCATGGGCTCCGGTGCCCGCTTCACGGCCGGCGGGCCGGCCGGCGCGGGCGGCTCGGCCAACTTCGAGGACCTCTTCGGCGACATCTTCGGCGCCGGCGGCGGCGGCCGCCACCGGCGGACCGGCTACTCCACCGGCGGCGCCGGCTTCGGCGGGGCAGGCGGCTTCGAGGACCTGTTCTCGCAGTTCGGCGGCCCGGGCGGCTACGGCACACCCGGGGCCGGCTACCAGGCCCCGCCCACCCGCGGGGAGGACATCCGCACGGAGACCACCATCCCGTTCCGCTCCTCGGTGCACGGCACCACCGTGAAGCTGCGCCGCGGCAACGGGCAGGAGACCACGGTGCGCGTCCCCGCCGGGGTGCGCGACGGACAGAAGCTCAAGCTCGCCGGCAAGGGCCACTCCGGACCCGGCGGACCCGGCGACCTGTACGTCACTGTGCACGTGGGCCCGCACCCGTTCTTCACCCGTGCGGACGGCACGGACGACGTCGAGGTCACCGTGCCCATCACCTTCCCCGAGGCCGCCCTGGGCGCCACCGTGGAGGTGCCCACCCTGGACGGCGGCACGGTGCGGCTGAAGGTGCCCGCCGGGACGTCGTCCGGCCGGCGCCTGCGCGTCAAGGGCCGCGGGTTCAGCACGGCCAAGGGCACGGGGAGCCTGATCGTGACCGTCGAGGTGCACGTGCCCGCGCACCTGGACGAGGCGGCCGAGGCCGCGGTCCGCGCGTTCGCGGAGGCGACCGCCGACGACGACCCCCGGGCGGGCCTGGCCACGAAGGCACGGCTCTGAGATGGCGCTCGACGCGGACCAGCCGCTGTTCGTGATCTCCGTGGCCGCCGAGATCGCCGAGATGCACCCGCAGACGCTGCGCCAGTACGACCGGCTGGGCCTGGTCAAGCCCTCCCGCGCCCCGGGCCGGGCGCGGCGGTACTCCCAGCGGGACATCGAGAAGCTGCAGCAGATCCAGGTGCTCTCCCAGCAGGGCGTCTCCCTGGAGGGGATCCGGCGCATCCTGCAGCTGGAGAACCAGGTCGCGGCCCTGCAGGCGAAGGTGGCGGAGCTGTCCCAGGAGCTCGACGAGGCCCGGGAGCGGGCCGAGGAGTCCTCGCGGATCTTCGCCGCTGGCATCGGCGGGGACGTGGTGCGGATGGCGCGCGGCTCGCGCCCGCGGGCCCGCAAGATCTCCCAGGCCGTGGTGCTCTACCGGCCGCCGCGGCCGCAGGAGCGCTGAGCGGCCCGCCGTCCGCGCCGGCGGGCGGGCGCCGGAGCACCGGCGCCGCTCGGCGCCGGTGCTCCCCGGCTCAGCCCAGGTGCTTCTCGAAGCCCACGTCGTACACGCCGTCCGCGTAGCGGTGGGCGACACCGGGCAACGGGACGTACCCGCTGCCCCGGTACAGGGCGGCGGCCTCGGGCTGGCGGTTGCCGGTGGTGAGGTAGATGCGCCGGTAGCCGGCACCGGCGGCGAGCCGCTCGAGCTCGGCCAGGACCCGCCGGGAGAACCCCCGCCGGCGGTGCCCCGGGTCCGTCCAGATGCGCTTGAGCTCGGCCGTGACGTCGTCGTGCCGCCGGAAGGCGCCGCCGGCCACCGTCAGCCCGCCCTCGAGCAGCAGTACGAGGGCCCCGGCGGGCGCCCGGAACTCGTCGACCGGGTGGTGCTCCATCTCCTCCGCACCGATCGACGGGCCGTAGCGCGCCACGTACTCCCGGTGCAGTCCCTCCAGCAGCGGCCGCGTGCGGGGATCGCCCGGAGGCACGACCACGAGACCGTCCGGGGCGGCCGCCGTGCTCACGGGAGCCGGCGGTAGGTCAGGTCGCGCGGCACGCGCCCCGCCTCCCGGGCCTTGCGCTCGAAGCTCGTCAGGACCCGGCCCTCCCAGCGGGGGGCCCAGCCCACGTCCGGGTGCTCGTCGTCGGCGAGCGGGCCCGGGTGCAGGTTCTCGAACTGCGGGGCGGCGTCCAGGACCTCGCGCATCACGAGCGCGTACTCCTGCCAGTCCGTGGCCAGGCGCCACAGCCCGCCCGGGGCGAGCACCCGCGCGGCCAGCTCGGCGAAGGCGGGGGAGACGAGGCGCCGCTTGTGGTGGCGGGTCTTGTGCCAGGGGTCCGGGAAGAACACCCACAGCTCGTCGACCGAGCCGGGGGCGAGCATGTGCTCCAGGACCTCGGGGGCGTTGGCCTGGACCACCCGGACGTTGTCCACGCCGGCCTGGCCCGCCTTGAGCAGCAGGTCCGCGATCCCCGGCTTGTACACCTCGACGGCGAGGTGGTCGCGGGCGGGGTCCTGCGCGGCGGCGTGCACGACGGCCTCGCCCAGCCCGGAGCCGATCTCCACGACCAGGGGCGCCTCGCGCCCGAAGGCGGCGGCCGCGTCGAAGTCGTGGTCGGGGTGCACGGAGGTGTCCGTGCGCACGCGCGGGACGTCCAGCACGCGCGTGGGCGCCCAGTCGTCCCACGCCTTCTGGCGACGGGCGGTCAGCCGGTCGCCGCGGCGCACGAAGGAGTAGGGCCGGCGGTGGTGGGCCTCCGGGACGGGGCCCGGGGTGGCGCCCCCGGCGGGCGTGTCGGCGGGCTGGTCGGCAGGGGAGGAAGTGTGCTCGGTCATCGCCCTACATCCTAGGTGCAGGCCGCACCGGCGCCGTGGCGCCGTCCGGGGGGAGCGGTGCGGCCCAGCGCCGGCGGGGCGCCTCCCACGCCGCGAAGCAGGTCAGCAGCTCCTCCGCGTCCCGGGCGACCACGGCGGCGTCACGGTACTCCGGGCGCACCAGCCCCGCGGCGGACATCGCGGCGACCGCGTCCAGCAGGGGCTCCCAGAAGCCGGCGACGTCGAGGAAGCCGACCGGCTTGGCGTGCACCCCCACCTGCAGCCAGGTCCACGCCTCGAAGATCTCCTCCAGGGTGCCCAGTCCTCCCGGCAGGGCCACGAACCCGTCCGCGAGGCGGGCCATCTCCGCCTTGCGCTCGTGCATGGTCCCGACCACGCGCAGCTCGGTCAGGCCGGTGTGGGCCGTCTCGTCCTCGACGAGGGAGCGCGGCATCACGCCGACCACCTCGCCGCCGGCGGCCAGGGCGGCGTCGGCGACGACGCCCATCAGCCCGACGTGGCCGCCGCCGTAGACGACGCCCACCCCGCGGCGGGCGAGCTCGGCGGCGAAGGCCGCGGCGGCCTCGGCGAACAGGGGGTCCGAGCCCAGGGAGGCTCCGGTGTACACGGCAAGTCTCATGGGGACATTCTCACCGCACCGGCGCCGATAGCATGAATCGGGCCGGGCCCGTGCCCGCCCGTCCCCGCGGCGGCGCACGCCGCCCGGCACCCTCCGCCCGTGCACCCTCCCGAGGACCCACCATGAGCCCACCGCCCCCCGGCCGCCCGGTCCGCTCCCGCCTGCGTCTCAGCGGCAGGGCGGACCGGGTCGTGCTCGTGGCGGCGCTGGGCATCCTCAGCGCGGTCAGCCCGATGGCCACGGACATGTACCTCGCGTCCATGCCGGCCATGGCCGTGCACTTCGGGGCCTCGACCTCCGCGGTGCAGCTGACCCTCACCAGCTACATGGTCGGCATGGCCCTGGGGCAGTTCCTGCTGGGCCCGGTCTCCGACGTGCTCGGGAGGCACCGGCTCATGGTCGCCGGCAACATGCTGTTCCTGCTCAGCTCCGTGGCCGTGGTCCTCGCACCCGGCGTCGGCACGGTGATCGTGCTGCGCGCGGTGCAGGGCGCCGCCGGCGCGGCGGGCGTGGTGATCGCCCGGGCCGTGGTCTCGGACATCGCCTCCGGGCGCCGGGCCGCCCAGCTCTTCTCGCTGCTCGCCACCATCACCTCCCTGGCCCCGGTGGTGGCGCCTCTGCTGGGCGGGGTGATCGCCACCGTGGCTCCGTGGCAGACCGTGTTCTGGGCGCTCGCCGTGTTCGGGCTGCTGATGCTCGCGTGCTCGGTCCTCGTGGTCCCGGAGACCCTGCCCCCGCACCGGCGACACCGGGGCGGGGTCGGGGCCGTCGTCGGCGGCTCCTGGCGCGTGCTGCGCACCCCGTCCTTCATGGGCTACGCCCTGGCCTTCGGGTCGGCGTTCGGGGCGCTGTTCTCCTACATCTCCGCCTCCTCCTTCGTGGTGCAGAACGTGCTCGGCCACTCGGCGCTCGGCTACTCCGTGATCTTCGCGGTCAACGCCTGCGGCTCGATCCTGGGGGCCCTCGTCAACACCCGGCTCGTGGGCAGGACGGAGCCCGGGACGGTCCTGCGCACCGCGCTGCTGGTGATGGGAACGACCAACGTGGTGGGCCTGGCCCTGGTCCTCGGCGGCATCACCGGGTGGACCACGCTGGCGCACCTGTTCGTGAGCCAGACCTGCATCGGGTTCGTCCTCGGCAACGCCGTGGCGCTGGCCCAGTCGCGGGTGCCCGGCCGGGCGGGCGCCGGCTCGGCGGTGCTCGGGCTGGTCCAGTTCCTCATCGGAGGCCTCGTGAGTCCGCTCACCGGTCTGGCCGGGCAGCACAGCGCGGTGCCCATGGCCGTGTCCATGGCCGTGTGCTCCCTGCTGGCCGTGGGCGCCGTGCTGCTCGCGGGCCGGCTCTCCCGCCGTCCGCCGGGAGCGCCGAGCCCGCCCGCCGGCCCGGTCCCGGGCGGCGGCGGCCAGGGGCCACCCCGCGCAGAGCGTCCCGACCCATGACCTGCGGACCGCCGGACCTGTGATTAGATGCCTCCTGCAGAGACGGAGATCACATCCTCGACCGGTTTTCTCCGGACCACCCACCCGACACCCACGGGAGAACACATGCTCCAATCCATCGAGACTGCCCTCGGCACGCTGGGCGGCATCATCTGGGGACCGTACGTCCTCATTCCCCTGCTGCTCCTCACCGGCCTGTACCTCACGGTCCGGCTGGGCGGGCTGCAGTTCCAACGGCTCGGATCCGCGCTGCGCCTGGCGCTGTTCGAGCGCAGGGACGAGGACGCCCGCGGCGGCGACGTCTCCCAGTTCCAGGCGCTGACCACGGCGCTCGCGGCGACCGTGGGCACCGGCAATATCGTGGGCGTGGCCACCGCGATCTCGATCGGCGGCCCCGGCGCGCTGTTCTGGATGTGGGTCACCGGCCTGCTCGGCATGGCGTCCAAGTACTCCGAGGCTTTCCTGGCGGTGCGGTTCCGCACCACGGACGCCAAGGGCGAGATCTCCGGCGGCCCGCAGTACTACCTGGAGCGGGGCATCCGCTCCGGCTTCGGCAAGTTCCTGGCGATCTTCTTCGCGATCGCCGCCGCCCTGGCCGCGTTCGGGATCGGCAACATGACGCAGGGCAACTCGATCGCCTCCAACGTCGAGAGCTCCTTCGGCGTGCCGACCTGGATCACCGGCGTGGTGCTCGCGGCCCTCACCCTGGCCGTGCTCGTGGGCGGCATCAAGTCCATCGGCAAGGTCACGGCGGGGTTCGTGCCGTTCATGATCCTGTTCTACGTGCTGGGCTCGCTGTTCATCCTGATCGTGAACGTCGCGGCCATCCCGCAGGCCGTCGTCCTGATCTTCACCGACGCCTTCACCGGCACGGCGGCCGTCGGCGGCTTCGCCGGGTCCGCCATCATGCTGGCCGTGCAGATGGGCGTGGCCCGCGGGATCTTCTCGAACGAGTCCGGCATGGGCTCGGCCGCGATCGCCGCGGCCGCCGCCCAGACCACCCACCCGGTCCGGCAGGGCCTGGTGTCCATGACGCAGACCTTCATCGACACCATCATCGTGGTCTCCTGCACCGGCCTGGTGCTCATCACCACGGGGGTGTGGGAGCAGGGCGCCGACTTCGCGGCCACCATGACCGGCGACGCGTTCAGCCAGGGCCTGCCCGGCCAGTGGGGGCACATCGTGGTCACCGTCGGCCTGGTCCTGTTCGCGTACTCCACGATCCTCGGCTGGGCGTACTACGGCGAGCGGTGCATGGAGCGGCTCTTCGGCGTGGCCGCGGTGATGCCCTACCGCGTGGTGTTCTCCGCGGTGGTCTTCGTGGGCTGCACGGTGCCGCTGGCCGTGGTCTGGAACTTCGCCGACGTCATGAACGGGCTGATGGCGATCCCCAACCTGCTGGGCCTGCTCATCCTCTCCGGCCTGATCGCCCGGGAGACCAAGCACTACCTGAAGCACGACCCCCGGCTGCGGGCCAACCGGCAGCAGATCGACGCGTTCATGGAGGGCCGCCCCGGGGCGATCGACTCCTACGAGCGCACCGGCGTCTGACGCACCGGCGCCCGACCCACCGGTGCCCGAGGGCCCGGCCTCCTGACGGTGGCCGGGCCCTCCGTCTAGCCTGAGGACATGAGCCGACTTCCCGACCCCCGCCCGTTCTCCTGCGCGGACGCCACCGGCGCGGTCTACGACCAGGGCGCCCACGTGACCGACTGGATCCCCCGGGGGCACGCCCCGGTGCTGTGGCTGTCCCCGAGCACGGCGCTGGAGACGGGCACCCCGGTGCGCGGCGGCGTCCCGATCTGCTTCCCGTGGTTCGCCGACGGGGCCGCGGGCGGGCGTGCGCCGAAGCACGGCTTCGCGCGCACGCTCCCGTGGCACGTGGAGTCGCGGGAGTCCTCGGACCACGAGGCCGTGGTCGTCTACCGGCTCACCGACGAGGACGTCACCGACCCGGCCCACCGCGAGGAGTTCCCGTACCGGTTCGAGGCGTACTACGTGGTGCGCTTCGGCACCGAGCTGTCCCTGGAGCTGAGCATCACGAACACCGACGACCGTCCCTTCGACGTCGAGGAGGCCCTGCACGCCTACCTGGTGGTCGGGGACGTGCGGAAGATCCGCGTGGAGGGCCTCGACGGCGCCGGCTACCGGGACAAGGTGCTGGACCGCGACGACTGCGTCCAGGAGGGCGCGCTGCGCCTCGAGGGCGAGACGGACCGCGTCTACCGCTCGGACGCGGAGGTCTCCGTGGTCGATCCCGTCCTGGGGCGGGTCCTGCGCATCCGCAAGGTGAACTCGCGCCACACCGTGGTGTGGAACCCGTGGGCGGAGCAGGCGGCCGCGATGCCGGACGTCGGCGCGGACGGCTGGACCGACTTCGTGTGCGTCGAGGGGGCCAACGTCCAGGGCGGGGCCGTGCACCTGGATCCGGACGATACCCACACCATGGGCTACCGGGTGGCGGTCGAGGCCACGGAGCAGGACCCGGGCGCGTCGTCCGTCGGATGAGCGCCGGTCCGCCGGCCGGCGCCGTCGGCGGGACCGCGGGGCTCCTCCTCCCTCAGGCGGCGGACGCCGCGCACCCGGCGTCCCCGGGCGGACATGCGACACGGGTGCCGCCCGTCCGGACGGACGGGCGGCACCCGTGGAGCTCCGCGGGAGCCGTGTCTACTTGGAGACCACCAGGGCCGCGGCGATCGCGGCCAGGAAGGCGTCCTTCGAGAGGCCGGTGCCGGCCTCGGAGGGACGGATGCCGTCCTCCTGGGTCATGGCCGGGTTGCGGAAGTACATCGCGAGCAGCCCGGCGGAGAACGCGCCGAGGGCCAGGCCCGCGAGGCGCTTGTTGACGAACGGCGTCAGCAGGGCGGCGCCGATGCCCATCTCGGAGTAGGCCACGAACTTGCCAAAGGTGTCGGCGTCCCACTCCTGGAACTGGGGGACACCGGTGGCGGCGAACTGCTGGAGCCCCGCGGCGGCCTCCGTGGGGAGGTCCTTCTTGCCGTAGCCGGACTGCAGCAGGTAGGCGCCGGAGACGCCGCGCAGGATCGCGTTGGAGAGGCTCATGGTCGGTCCTTTCGGGGAGTGGAACAGGGTCATTGAGTCGTCAATGACCCTATCAGGGGAGGCCCTGGTCCCACCGGGGAGGATCGGCCCGCAGCGGACAACCCGCCCCGGGGGGCCCGGCGGCGCCTAGGCTGGCGGTCCGCCCGCGGGACGCCCTCCGCGCCCCGCCACCCGACGGAAGGACAGACATGGACATCGAGACCATGAAGAAGGTTCTGCTCGTTCTCACCAGCCACGACACCCTCGGCGACACCGGGGAGCCCACCGGCTACTACGTCGGCGAGGCGGCCCACCCGTGGAAGGTCTTCCGCGACGCCGGATACGTCGTCGACTTCGCCTCGATCGCCGGCGGGCAGCCCCCGCAGGACGGCAGGGACGAGGACGACGAGGTCCAGCGGCAGTACCTCGAGGACGAGACCGTGCGCGCCTCCCTGTACAACACGCCGCGGATCGGCGTGGTCGACCCGGCCCAGTACGACGCCGTCTACCTCGTGGGCGGGCACGGCACCATGTGGGACTTCGCCGGCAACGCCGACCTGCAGGCGCTGGTGGCCGCGGTGCACGACGCCGGGGGGATCGTCGGCGCCGTCTGCCACGGGCCCGCCGGACTCGTCGACGTGGAGCTCTCCACCGGGCTGCGCATCGTCGAGGGGCGCCGGGTGGCCGCGTTCACCAACGCCGAGGAGGACGAGGTCGGCAAGTCCGACGTCGTCCCGTTCCTGCTCCAGGACAAGCTCGTCGAGCAGGGCGCGGACGTGCGCACGGCGCCGAACTGGACCGAGCACGTCGTCGTGGACGACCGCCTCGTCACGGGTCAGAACCCCCAGTCCGCGGCCGGCGTGGCCAAGGAGATGACCAAGCTCCTGACCGAGGTGGTGCGCGAGCAGAAGGCCGCCCTGGAGGCGGACTCCGCCGCGCTGCGCCAGGCGCGCGACGCCGAGAAGGCCGAGGCCGACGGCGAGGGCTGACCCCCGCCCGGGACCGGCGGGCGGCGCGCGGGGGACAGGCCCGGCCCTCCCGGTCCGGCCCGGCGGACACACAGCGCTGTAGTCGGGCGCGCCCGGCGCCTCCGCCGCGCCTGCCGCGACGGGGGCGCCGGGCGTGCCCTCCACCACATCCGGGCGGCGGCGCGGCGCCCGTGCTGTAGGGTGGGTGGTATTGCATATGGCACTGCTCCCCGTCCCCGGGTGAGCAGGCAGGCGTCGAGCACCCCGTTCTTCTTCCAGCGCGGCACCGTTCCAGACGGTCTCAGCCCGCTCGCAGGGGCTCCAGGAGTCATTCGGCGCAACCCGGCGCGCTACCCCCTTGCCGGGACATCCGATCGAAAGACGTAACCCCGTTTTGGCTACTTTCACCGACCTTGGCGTGCCCAAGGCCCTGTCCGCCGTCCTCGCCCAGCAGGGCATCGAGCAGGCGTTCCCCATCCAGGAGAAGACCCTCCCCGACTCGCTGGCCGGCCGCGACGTGCTCGGCCGCGGCCGCACCGGCTCCGGCAAGACCGTGGCGTTCGCGCTGCCCCTCGTGTCCCGGCTCGCCGGGCTGAGCGGCGACGGTGCCCGGGCGGCCCGCCGCCCCAACCGGCCCACCGGCCTGGTCCTGGCCCCGACCCGCGAGCTCGCCACGCAGATCGACCGCACCGTGGCACCGATCGCCGAGGCGGCCGGGCTGAGCACCACCGTGATCTTCGGCGGCGTCTCGCAGAAGAACCAGGAGAAGGCGCTGGCCAAGGGCGCCGACATCGTCATCGCCTGCCCCGGCCGGCTCGAGGACCTGCTGCAGCAGAACGTCCTCACGCTGGACGACGTCCGCGTGACGGTCATCGACGAGGCCGACCACATGGCCGACATGGGCTTCCTGCCCGTGGTCACCCGCATCCTCAAGCGCACCCCGCAGGGCGGGCAGCGGCTGCTGTTCTCCGCCACCCTCGACGGCGGCGTGGACAAGCTCGTCCGGCAGTTCCTGTCCAACCCGGTCAAGCACTCCGTGGACGCCCCGCAGGCGGCCGTGTCCACCATGGAGCACCACGTGCTCGTGGTCGACGCCGACGAGAAGCAGGAGCTCATCGAGACCTTGGCCTCCGGCACCGGGCGCCGCGTGATGTTCACGCGCACCAAGCACCGCGCCAAGAAGATGGCCCGCAAGCTCACCCAGATGGGCATCCCGGCCGTGGACCTGCACGGCAACCTCTCCCAGAACGCCCGTGACCGGAACCTGGCGCAGTTCTCCGCCGGTGACGTGCGGGTGCTCGTGGCCACCGACGTCGCCGCCCGCGGCGTGCACGTGGACGAGGTCGAGCTGGTCGTGCACATCGACCCGCCCACCGAGCACAAGTCCTACCTGCACCGCTCCGGGCGCACCGCCCGCGCCGGCGCCTCCGGCTCCGTGGTGACGGTGGCCACCAAGGAGGAGCGCCGCGAGGTCACCCAGCTGATGAAGGCCGCGGGCGTCACCGCCAACTTCGACACCGTGACCGTCGGCTCCGCGGCCGTGGCCGAGCTCGTGGGCGAGCGCGCCGAGAAGGTCGCCTACGTGCCGCAGCCCGTCCAGCCCCAGGGGCGCCCGGCGGGCGGTCAGCGCTCCGGCGCCGGCCGGTCCGGCGGCCGCTCCGGCGGCAACCGCGGCCGCGGCGGGCAGAACCGCTCCGAGCAGCCGCGCGGCGCCTCCCGCGACCAGCGCCCCGAGAACGGCGGGCGCGCCGGGTCCCGGCCGGGCAACGGCTCGGCCTCCCGCTCGGCGGCACCGGCGCGCTCGGCCGCGCCCACCCGCTCGGCCGCGCCCGCGTACTCCACCGAGTCCGCGCCGGACCGCGCGACGCAGGCCGCCGCCCGCCGCCGCACCCGCAGCCCCCGCCGGGCGTCCTCCCCGCAGGGGTCCGCGACCCGCTGAGCCGCCGCCCGGTGAGCGCCGGCACCGACCACGAGGGCCCGTCCCCGCCGTCCCGCAGTCCGCGGAGCGGCAGGGGACGGGCCCTCGTCGTCGTCGGGCGGCCCGTCAGACGGCCGGGGCCAGTCCGCGCAGGAACGCCAGGGTGACGTCGGTGTGGGCGTCCACGGGCACGAAGCCGGGCGCGGGCTCCACGGGCAGCTCCCCGGGCACCACGACCACCGGCATCCCGGCGGCCGCCGCGCTCGCGGCCCCGGTCTGCGAGTCCTCCACCGCCACGCACTGCGCGGGGTCCACGCCCAGCCGCCGGGCCGCGAGCAGATAGGGCTCCGGGTGCGGCTTGGCGTGCTCCACGTCCTCCTGGGACACGACCACCCGCAGCACCTCCGGGGCCCCGGACGCGGTGCCCTGCGCGACCACGGTCAGCGCGTTGGTCACGACGGCGCCGGGAATGCCGGCCCGCCCCAGCTCGTCGAGCAGCGCCCGCATGCCGGGCAGGAACGGGACCTCGCCCGCCAGGGAGTCGGCCACCTCCCGGCCGAGCTCCGCGGTGATGCCCTCCACGGTGCCCGCGGCCCCGCGCTCGACCATCAGCCGCGCCGAGGCCGGCACGGTCCGGCCCAGCGTGGCGTGGTCGTCCTCGGTGCTCCAGCCCACGCCGTAGCGGGCGGCCACCGCCCGCTTGGCCACGGCCCACTGGGGCTCCGAGTTCACGAGGGTGCCGTCGTGGTCGAAGAGCACGGCGGCGGGAAAGGCGGGGGAGCTCACGGGCGGGCCTCCTGGGCGGGGTGGAAGGGGGACGACGGGGAGTGGGGGTCCAGCGAGCGCAGCAGCTCCAGGGTCAGCTCCCGGTGGGAGCGCAGGTGCACCAGCCCGGGACCGGGCGCCACGTCCTTCTCCCCGGGCACGACCACCGTGGGCATGCCCGCGGCGACCCCGGCGGCCGCGCCCGCGGGGGAGTCCTCCACCACCACGCACCGCGCCGGGTCCACCCCGAGCCGCCGCGCCGCGGTGAGGTAGGCGTCCGGGTCCGGCTTGGGGCGCACGCCGCGGGCGTAGTCGTCGGTGCCCACGGTGGTCCGGACGAGGCCCGGCGGGGCCGCGGCGGCGGTGTGCCGGGCCAGCGCGGAGCTCGCGTTGGTGACGATCGCCGCGGGGATCCCCGCGTCCGCCAGCTCCGTGAGCAGCTCCCCGATCCCGTCGATGAAGCTCAGCTCCGTCCCCTCGAGCACCCGCACGCTGTGCTCGAAGATCGCCCGGAACATGGCGTCGTCGTCGAGCGGCACCCCGATCTGGCGCATGCGGTCGATCGTGGCGGCCACCGGGCGGCCCAGGGTGTCGTCGGTGTCCTGCGGGGTCCAGATCCGGCCGTGCTCGGCGGCGAGGTCCTGCTTGGCGCGGTCCCACAGGGGCTCGGTGTCGACGAGCGTCCCGTCGTGGTCGAAGAGGACGGCGTGCGGGAAACCGGGGGAGGACATGCGCCCCAGCCTACCGGCAGGCCCCGGCGCTCCCGGGGGCGGGCCGGCCGGAGCCGGCGGCCCGCATAGACTGGCGCGCGTGCCGCACGCCCTCGGACCGCTCCGCCCCGCCCGGGTGCTCTCCCGCGCGGCGGAGCGCCGACCCCGCCCGGGGTCTCCGGGCCCGGCCGCGGGCGGGGGCCTGGGCGGGGCCGCCGGCCGGCGGGGCCCGTGAGGCGGGCCGAGCGCCTGGCCGGGTCCTACGCGCAGATGCTGCGCCGGCCCTGGTCCCGGTCCCTGATGCTGCTCGGCCTGGCGGCCAAGCTGCCCACGGCGATGGTCTCGCTGGCCCTCGTCCTCAGCGTCGGCGCCGTGCACGGGCGCGAGCTGGCCGGCTGGTCCGCGGCGGTGCTCGCCCTGGCCCTCGCCGTGACCGGTCCCGCCCGTGGCCGGTGGGTGGACCGCTCGGGGCCGCGCACCGCGATGAGCGTCCTCGGCCCGGCGCAGGCCGCCGCCCTGCTGGGGCTCTGGGCCTCCCTGGCCGGGGCCCCCACGGCGGTGGTCCTGCTCTGCGCCGCCCTGACCGGCGCCCTCACCGCCCCGGGCACCTCGGTGCTGCGCAGCCTGTGGAGCATGCGCGCCCCGTCGGCGTCGTTCGGGCACGCGGCCCAGGCCTGGGAGTCCGTGACCCTGGACGTGGTCTTCGTCCTCGGCCCCGCCGCCGTGGCCGCCGTGGCGGGGTGGACGGCGCCCCGGCACGCGCTGCTGGTGGTCGCGGTGCTCGGGGCGGTCACGTCCGTGCTGCTGGCCCGCGCGGCGGGTGCCCACTGGCGGGTCCCGGTGGCCCCGGCGGAGCCGCACCCCCTGCCGCTGCGCCTGGTGCCCGTCGTCGCCCTCGCGGGCGGCAGCGTGGGAGCCATCACCACCGCGGAGATGGCCGCGGTGGGGGTCGCCGCGGAGGCCGGGCGGGAGGCCCAGGCGGGGCTGCTCGTGGCCCTGCTCTCGGCGGGCTCGATCCTCGGCGGGCTCGTCTACGGGCGCACCGACCCGCCCGGCTCGCGGATCGCCCACATCCACGCGGCGGCGGCCGTGTGGGTGCTGGGCTGCCTGCTCGGGGCGTGGCGCGGCGGGCTCGTGTGGTCCGCGGTGGCGCTGGGCGTGGCGGGGCTGGGCCTGGCGGTCGTCATCACCGCGCAGTACGGCCTCGCCGCGGCCCGGGCGCCGGAGAGCCGGCGGACCGAGGTGTACTCGTGGATGGCCACCGCCGGGCAGATTGGTGCGGCGGTGGGGGCGGCAGGCTCCGGCTACCTGGACGGGCGGCAGTCCTTCCTGCTCAGCGCGGCCCTGATGGCCGTCGCCTCCGCGCTGGCCGCGGTCTCGGGGCTGCCCCGTCCGCGGCGGGTCCTCGCCCGGCGCCGGGGCCCCGGGTAGATTGGCCGCATGACCGCCGAGCGCCCCGAGGCCCCCGACATCTCCCCGGTTCCGCCCGAGACCAGGGACTGGAGCGTGGTCGTCGACCGGGGCTGCGCCGAGTGCGGCTTCGACCCGCACCTGGACGTTGCCGCGACCGGGGAGCGGGTGCGGGACACGGTCGACCGGTGGGTCGCCGTCCTCGGGCGGACCCGGCCCGCCGAGCGGCCGCGCCCGGGCACATGGTCCCCGCTCGAGTACGCGTGCCACGTCCGGGACCTCAGCCGGGTCTTCCGCGAGCGCGTGCGCCTCATGCTCGACGAGGAGGACCCAGTGCTCCCCGACTGGGACCAGGACGCCGTCGCGGTCCAGGAGCGCTATAACGAGCAGGACCCGTACGAGGTCTCCGGGGAGATCGCCCAGGAGCTGCGGGCCACGGCGGACGCCTTCGACGCGGTGTCGGGGGAGCAGTGGGCCCGGACGGGCCGCCGTGGGGACGGCGCGGAGTTCACCGTGGGGTCCCTGGCGGTGTACTTCCGGCACGACGTCGAGCACCACCTGCGCGCCGACGTCCGCGGCTGAGTGTCCCGGCCGGGCTCAGCCCAGGTGGACGGTGCCGTCGTCGTCGATCCGCCATCCGGGGTTGTGCGCGATCTCCCACACGACGCCGTTCGGGTCCGCCACGTGGGCGTGGAAGACACCCCCGAAGGACCCGCGGCGCGGGCTCGTGAGCACGGTCCCGCCGGCCTCCGTCATCGCCGCGACGGCCGCGCGCACCTCGTCCTCGCCGTCCACGTTGTGCGCGAGCGTCACGCCCTGCGCGGACGGCGTCCCCGTGCGGCCGAGGTCCCGGGCGAAGGACGCGGCGTCGAACAGGCCCAGGACCGTGCCGGGGGCGGTCTGGAAGAAGAGGATCTCCCCGGGGACGTCCAGCAGCGGCTCCCAGCCCAGACCGTGCACGTAGAACCGCCGCGCGGCGTCGAGGTCCGGGGTGGCCAGGGTGACGAAGTGCACGCGCGGGTCCACGGCGATCTCCTCGGGGTCCGGGGCACGGCCCGGGGCGGGCCCCGCCTCACGCGCCCAGCGTAGCCCGCGGCCGCCCCCGGCGGCAGGTCCCCGCGGCCCCGCAGGACGGAGGGCACCGGGTCTAGGACCCGGTGGACGACGACGTCGCCGATCGCTCCGCAGGCCCGGCCGGAGGCGGGGCGGTGCTGCCGTGCCGGCACCGCGACGGGCTACCCTCGGAAGCAGCGGGGGCGGGCCCGGCCCGCCCGTGCGCGGCGACGGACGGACGGGAGGCCGGATGGCACAGCACCAGGATGAGGTGGAGCCCGCGGAGTCGCCGTACTACCACCGCGTGGTCACGGTGCCCAACGCGGTCTCGGCGGTGCGCTTCGCCCTCATCGTTCCCGCGGTGCTCGCCGTGCTGGACATCGACGAGCGGCCGGTCCGGGCGCTGGTCCTGGTGGCGCTCTTCTCCCTGACCGACTGGGTCGACGGCACCCTGGCCCGGGCGCTGCGGCAGCGCAGCCGGGTCGGGGAGGTGATGGACCCCATCGCGGACCGGCTGGGGACCGTGGCGATCGCGGTGGCCGCGAGCGTCGTCGGGCTCTTCCCCTGGTGGGTCCTGGTGGTCGTCGCGGTGGTGGACGTGGTGGTGGGCGTCGCCACGCTGGTGCACGGGTCCCTCGGCGCGCTGCGGGTCACCACGGCCGGGAAGGCCAAGACGGCCCTGCTCATGGTCGGGACCGTGCTCGTGCTGGCGGGCCCGGCGTGGTCCAGCCCCGGGGTCACCGACGTGGGACGGGTCCTGGTCCAGGTCGCCGCGGTCCTGCACGCCCTGGCGGGGATCCAGTACTTCCGCCAGGCCCTCCGGCGCTAGCCCTCCGGCACCGGCCCTGCGGTCCCGACCCCGTGGCGCTAGCCCTCGGGCGGCGGCAGCGTCAGATAGGCGTGGCGGGCGGCGCCGATGACGCCGGCCGCGTCCCGCAGCTCCGCCGGCACCACGCGCGTGTCCAGGCGCAGCCGCGGGAGGAACAGGTCGTGCTGGGCGGAGACGGCGCCGCCGACGATGATCAGGTCCGGCGAGAAGAGGAACTCCAGGTGGGCCAGGTACTCCTGGACACGCTCGGCGTAGCCGGGCCAGTCCAGTCCGTCGCGCTCGCGGGCCAGGGCGGAGGCGCGCACCTCGGCGTCCACGCCCCGCAGCTCCAGGTGGCCCAGCTCGAGGTTGGGCACCAGCTTCCCGTCCACGATCAGCGCGGAGCCGATGCCGGTGCCCAGGGTGATGAGCAGGACGGTGCCGGTGCTCCCTCGGCCGGCGCCGTAGCGGACCTCGGCGAGCCCCGCGGCGTCGGCGTCGTTGATGACCTGCACGGTGCGGCCCAGCCGCCCCGTGAGGAAGCGGCGGACGTCCAGCCCGATCCAGGCGTCGTCGATGTTCGCCGCGGAGCACGCCACGCCCCGCCGGAGGATCGTGGGCAGCGCCACCCCCACGCTGGCCTCAGGGTCCGGTGCGCTCGGCGTCCCGGACAGCTCCGCCACGGCGAGCTCGAGCTGCGCGGCGACGGCCTCCGGGGTGGCGGGCTCCGGTGTGGGGCGCTGGAGCACCGGGGTGGTCAGCGCACCGTCGGCCATGTCCACGGTGGAGTACGTGATCCGGGTGCCGCTGACGTCCACGCCGATGTGGTGCCGGTGCAGCGTCGACCAGCCGGTCGAGGCGGGGGCGGAACGGGGCGAGGGGCGGACCATCCGACCTCCTGGGGTCGAGGGGGGGGCACAGGGCGGCGACGGACCGTGCCGACCGGTTCGACGCGATCCAGCGGGGGCCGCCGGCGTGGCGGCACCCGGCCCATTCTGCCACCGCCGCCGCACGACGCCCGGGCGGGCCCCGGGTGGCCCGTGGCGTTCCCGGGCCGCCGGGGCCCGGGGTCCCGGTCCCTGCGGCCCTCAGCCGAGCGGTCCGGTGCCCGGCCTCCGGCCGGTGCCGGGTGAGCCGGCGTCGCCCCGGGAGCCCCGGAGCTCCCAGGAGAAGGGTGCCCGGGGGGCGGTCGTGCCGCCGGCCAGCTCGTTGACCGCGCAGGTGATCAGGTCCCGGTGTCCCGGGGGCAGCTCCAGGCACTCGTGCAGGTACGCCTCGACCTCCAGGGCGCCGACCTCACCGCCGAGCTCGAAGTACTGCCACCACAGCTGGTCCGTCGCCAGGCCGGCCTGCTCGGCCGCCCGGCGGGCCAGGCGCGCCTGCACGGCTGCGGCGGTGTCGTCGTGCATGGAACCCCCTGGGGTGCGGTCGCGGTGGCGACGGTCCCGGGTCGGGCGCGACGCCGCGCAGCGGTCCGGACCGTCCCGGCGGCGGTGCGGTGGCACCGCCGGGGTCCATCGTCACCGGCGCCCCACGGGGTCGCCACCGCCCGCCGGGCGGTGGTGCGTTTTCCGGACCGGGGGTGCTCTCCCCGGACCGCCCGCGGTGGCGTCAGCCCCGGGTCCGGGCGGCGGTGCCGGTCGGCGCGTGCCCCGAGTCGACGCACAACAGGGGAGCGGGGCGGCCCCCCAGCCTGCCCCGCTCCCTGCTGCTCCCCTCCGCGGACCGGTTCTCGGCGGCGCCGCGGACCTTCCGGTTCCGGGGCGCTCCGCCGGTCGACGCCGTGGGAGCCGGGGGATGGTCCTGTACCGACCACAGAATCCCCTCGTGAGAAGCAAGAATGCTCGCTTCCCGGGCGTTCGGCAAGACCCCCGGTGTGATCTGGTTCACATGCAGACACAAAGGGTTGTCATTGCAAATCCTGCGGGTGCCGGGCGGTGGTCAGTGCCCGCCGTCGAGCATCCCGCCCAGGCGCACGCGCATCCGGCGGCCGGCCTGGTCCAGGCCCACGACCCGGACCTGCTTGCCGTGCCGGGCGTACCTGCCGGTCACCGAGTCCAGGGCTGCGACGGTGGACGCGTCCCACACGTGGGCGTCCGAGAGGTCGACGACCACGTGCTCGGGGTCCGCGGCGTAGTCGAACATCGTGGGGAGGTCGTTGGAGGAGGCGAAGAACAGCTCCCCGTGCACGGTGTAGACGGCCGTCTCCCGGTCGCCGCGCTGCTCGAGCGCCCGGTCCACGCGCACGAGGTGGGCGACCCGGCGGGCGAAGGCGACCAGGGCGACGAGCACTCCGACGACCACGCCCAGGGCGAGGTTGTGGGTCCACACGGTCACGACCACGGTCGAGACCATCACGAGGGTCTCCGGCAGCGGCATCCGGGACAGGGTCGTCGGGTGGACGGAGTGCCAGTCGAAGGTGGCCCACGACACGAAGATCATGACCGCCACGAGCGCGGCCATCGGGATCACCGCGACGACCTGGCCCAGGGCGACGACGAGGACCAGCAGGAACACCCCGGCCAGGAAGGTGGAGATCCGGGTGCGGGCGCCGGAGGCCTTGACGTTGATCATGGTCTGGCCGATCATCGCGCAGCCGCCCATCCCGCCGAACAGGCCCGAGACCACGTTCGCGACCCCCTGGGCCCAGGCCTCGCGGGTCTTGGGCGAGGGGGTGTCCGTGATGTCGTCGACGAGCCTGGCGGTCATCAGCGACTCCAGCAGCCCCACCACGGCCATGGTCAGCGCGTAGGGGGCGATGGTCCGCAGCGTCTCGAGGTCCAGCGGGACGTCGGGGAGGAACAGCGAGGGCAGCGACTCGGGCAGCGCGCCCTTGTCGCCCACCGTGGGGACCTCGGTGCCGAAGGAGACCACGAGGGTGGTGATCACCACGATGGCCACCAGCGGCGCCGGCACCGCCCGGGTGAGCCGGGGGAGGAGGAACACGATGGCCAGGCCCAGCAGCGTGAGGGGGTAGACCGCCCAGGGCACGCCGATCAGCTCCGGGACCTGCGAGCTGAAGATCAGGACGGCCAGGGCGTTGACGAAGCCCACCATGACCGAGCGGGGGACGAAGCGCATCAGCCGCGCCGCGCCGACCAGGGCCAGCGCCACCTGGAGGAGGCCGGCCAGGATCACGGCGGCGATGAGGTGGTCGAGGCCGTGGGAGGCCATCAGCGGGGCGATGACCAGGGCCACCGCGCCCGTGGCGGCGGAGATCATCGCCGGGCGGCCGCCGAGGACCGCGGTGGTGACGGCCATGGTGAAGGAGGCGAACAGGCCCACCCGCGGATCGACCCCGGCGATGACCGAGAACGCGATCGCCTCCGGGATCAGGGCCAGGGCGACCACGAGCCCGGCCAGGACCTCGGTCTTGAGGCGGCGGGGGGAGTGGAGGGTGCGGCGGACGGACCGGCGCTGCTCGGGGGTCGGCGCCGGGGCGGGGCCGGCGGTCGTCGTGGCCATGGGGGAGCTCCGTTCACGGGGCGGAAGGGTGCGGGGGAGGAGTGCGCCAGGGGATGCGGGTCCCCGGGACGTGCGGTCACGGGGACGGCGCTGCGCCGCGGCGGGCACGCGGCCGTCCGGTGACCGCGCCTCCGCAACCCTAACCTACCGTAAGGGTAGAGTGTGTCGCGCTCCGCTCGCCGTGCCCATCCGCACCTCCGGTGCGGCGGCGGGGCGACGACGGAGGCTGTCACCGGCCGAGGCGGTGCTCCAGCATGGCGATGAACTCGTCCGCCTGGGTCAGCTTGCGGGCCAGCGCGTCCCGCTCCGGCCGCGCGCGCTCCAGGAAGTCCGCGAGCCGCTCCGGGGAGGCCGGCTCGGCCCCGAGCAGCTCCAGGAGCTCGGCCATCTCCTCCAGGGTGAACCCCAGCGGCTTCATCTGCCGGACGACCAGCAGCCGCTCCACGTCCTGCTCGGTGTACACGCGGAAGCCGCCCTCCGTGCGCGAGGCCGGCAGCAGGCCCACGTCGTCGTAGTGACGGATCGTGCGCAGGGACAGACCGGTGCGCTCGGCGAGCTCGCCGATCTGCATGGTGCCTCCGCGGACACGGTGCGGCATGGGGTGACCTCCAGGAAGTGCGGGACCCCCGAGTCTAACAATCCGTCAGGGCCGCGCCCCCTGGGGCCGCCCGGGACGCCGCGGCGGCAGGGGGAACCGCTCGAGGTCCTGGGCCGCCTGCACGGTGGCGCCCCCGGCGCGCCGGCGTGCCTGCTCCGCGAGCGGGGCGACGTCGGGATAGCGCGACGAGAAGTGGGTGAGGACCAGCGTCCCCACGCCCCCGGCGGCCGCGAGCGCGCCGGCCTGGCCGGCGGTGAGGTGGAGGTGCTGCGCGGCGAGAGCGGCGTCGTCGTCGGCGAACGTGGACTCGGCCAGGAGCAGGTCGGCCCGCTCCGCGAGCTCCTCCGCACCCGGGCACGGCGCCGTGTCCATCACCACGGCGACCCGCCGCCCGGGGCGCGGGACGCTCACGTCCGCCAGGCGCACGCCGCGCAGCCCGCCCTCCCGCTGCAGGCGGCCGACGTCGGGGCCGGCGATCCCGGCGGCCGCGAGCCGCTCCGGGAGCATCGTGCGCCCGTCCGGTTCGACGAGCCGGTACCCGTAGGTCTCCACGCGGTGGTGCAGGGGGCGGACCTCCAGGCCGGCGGCCACGGCGCCCGGTCCCCCGTGCGGGTGCAGCCGCAGGTCGAGGCCGGGGGTCGCGAGGGAGACGAGCGCCCGGACCACGTCCTCGCCGGAGACCGGGTAGTGCAGGTGCACGGGGTGCTCCACGCCGTCCAGGACCATGCGCGAGAGCACGCCGGGCAGCCCGTAGCAGTGGTCGCCGTGGACGTGGGTGAGGCAGATCCTCGTCACCTGGGCGGCGGAGACGCCCGCGTGGATCATCTGCCGCTGCGTCCCCTCCCCGGGGTCGAAGAGCAGCCCCGCCCCGTCCCAGCGCAGCAGGTAGCCGTTGTGGTTGCGGGTGCGGGTGGGCACCTGGGAGGCGGTGCCGAGGACGACGAGCTCACGCATGGCACCGAGTGTGCCACCGTCCCGGGGAACCGGCGCGCCCCTGGGCGGACGAGCCGCCCCGGGGCGCGCGGGGGTCACTGCGGGACGAGCTGGCTCCAGGAGGCGGTGCGGGAGCTGCTCGCCGGGGTCGGGCCCGGCGGTGCGGTCTCGGGCAGGAGCACCACGAGCGTCCCGAAGGTCCGGGCCGGCCAGGCGGAGACGACCCGTGCCGGGATCCGCGCCGGGGCGGCACCGGCGCGCTGCATCCGCACGGCGTGGGCCAGGATGAGCAGGCCGGCCAGCGCCAGGCCCACGCCCACCCAGGCCGGGGCGCGGTAGCCCCAGCCGGCGGAAATCACGGCCCCGCCCAGGAAGGCGCCCATGGCGTTGGCGAGGTTGAAGGCGGCGTGGTTCATGGCCGCGGTGAGGGAGGGGGCGTCCTTGGCCTCGCGCAGCAGGCGCATCTGCAGGGAGGTGGTGAACACGGACCCCATGATGCCGATCCACAGCACGCCGAGCACCGCCGCGACGGCCCAGTGGGCGAAGAGGCCGAAGAACACGAGCGCCACGGCGGAGACGGCACCCGCGCCCAGGACGGTCTTCTCGATCGAGCGGTCCACCAGCGGGCCCACCAGGAGCGAGCCCAGGGTCATGCCCACGCCGAACACCGCCAGCACCCACGGCACCGCCGAGATGCCGAGGCCGGTGAGCTCGGTGAGGGTGGGGGAGATGAAGGTGTAGACCGCGAACATGCCGCCGAAGCCCACGGTCCCCGCGACGAGGGTCAGGGTGACCTGGGGGCGGCCCAGGGCCCGGATCTCCTGGGCGACGGAGACGCCGCCGCCCTGCCGGGTCCTGGGCACGAACACGGCCAGGGCCGCGACGGTCAGCAGGCCGATCAGGACCACGAGGCCGTAGCCGGAGCGCCAGCCCAGCGCCCCGCCGAGGGCGGCGGCCAGGGGGACGCCCGCGATGTTGGCCACCGTCAGGCCCAGGGCGACCCGGGCCACCGCGGTGCCGCGCCGTTCGCGCGGGACGAGGGAGGAGGCCACCACCGCGGCCACCCCGAAGTAGGCCCCGTGGGGCAGCCCGGAGAGGAAGCGGGCCGCGTAGAGCCAGTCGAGGGTGGGGGCCGCCGCCGAGAGGGCGTTGCCGGCGGTGAAGGCCGCCATCAGCCCGACGAGCAGGGTCTTGCGCTCCACCCGGGAGGTCAGGGTGGTGATCAGCGGGGCGCCGACCACCACGCCCAGGGCGTAGAGGGAGATGGAGTGGGCGAGGGCGGGGATCGAGGCGCCGAAGTCCTCGGCGATGAAGGGGAGCAGGCCCATCGAGGCGAACTCGGTGGTGCCCACGCCGAAGCCGCCGAGGGCGAGGGCGAGGATGGCGAAGCGGGTGCCGGTGGGGCCGGGGGCGTTGATCACCTGGAGCACCGCGGTGCGGGGTGCGGACATGGCGGGTCCTTCCGTGTGGAACAGGAACGAGGAGGAAGGCGCGTCGTCGAGCCGAACGGGATGAAGCATCGAGACTACGGAGAAAGCCGGCGGCACCCAAGGGGTTCGGCGTGTGATCTTGGACAAACCGCCGAGCGTGTGATAAGCGTCGCGCTCATTGACGGGGCGGTGCGGCATCCGTGTCCGGGAATAGGCGCTGGCTCCGCAAGGTTGAGTGACGTAGACTCAGGTTAGCTGAACTGCCCGACCGCACTCCGTGGCGGGAGGCGCCCGGGTCGGTTCGCCCCGTTCGTTCACAAGGAGCCGCTGTGGAGACCAAGTTCACCACCAAGTCGCAGGAGGCCCTCGCCGCCGCCTCCACCAACGCCTCGACCGCGGGCAATCCGCAGGTCGAGCCCGCCCACATCCTCAAGGCGCTGATGGACCAGCGCGAGGGCGTGGCCGTCGCCGTCCTCAAGGCCACCGGTGCCGACGCCGACGCGGTGTCCGCCCAGGCCAGCGCCGCCATCAAGGCCCTGCCCTCGGCCTCCGGGGCCTCGACCGCCCAGGCCCAGTTCAACCGCGCGGCCCTGCAGGTCATCCAGGCCGCGGAGCAGTTCGCCGCGTCCCTGGGGGACGAGTACATCTCCACCGAGCACCTCCTGTACGGGCTCGCCCAGCAGGAGGGCAGGGTCGGCGAGATCCTGCGCGCCGCCGGCGCCGGCCCCGACCGGCTCAGGAGCACCGTCCCGTCCGTGCGAGGAGACCGCCGGGTGACCACCCCCGACCCCGAGGGCACCTTCCAGGCGCTCGAGAAGTTCGGCACCGACCTGACCGCGATGGCCCGCGAGGGCAAGCTCGACCCCGTGATCGGGCGCGACTCCGAGATCCGCCGCGTGGTCCAGGTCCTGTCCCGCCGCACCAAGAACAACCCCGTGCTCATCGGCGAGCCCGGCGTCGGCAAGACCGCCGTGGTCGAGGGCCTCGCCCAGCGCATGGTCGCCGGGGACGTCCCCGAGTCCCTGCGGGACAAGACGCTGATCTCGCTGGACCTCGGGTCCATGGTCGCCGGCGCCAAGTACCGCGGCGAGTTCGAGGAGCGCCTCAAGGCCGTCCTCGAGGAGATCAAGCAGTCCGAGGGGCGGGTCGTCACCTTCATCGACGAGCTGCACACCGTGGTCGGCGCGGGCGCCGCAGAGGGCTCGATGGACGCGGGCAACATGCTCAAGCCCATGCTCGCCCGCGGCGAGTTGCGCCTGATCGGGGCGACCACCCTGGACGAGTACCGGGAGAACATCGAGAAGGACGCCGCCCTGGAGCGCCGGTTCCAGCAGGTCTACGTCGGGGAGCCCTCCGTGGAGGACACCGTGGCGATCCTGCGCGGGCTCAAGGAGCGCTACGAGGCCCACCACAAGGTCCAGATCGCGGACTCGGCCCTGGTCGCGGCCGCGACGCTGTCCAACCGCTACATCCCGGGCCGCCAGCTGCCGGACAAGGCGATCGACCTCGTCGACGAGGCCGCGTCCCGGCTGCGCATGGAGATCGACTCCGCCCCGGAGGAGATCGACCAGCTGCGCCGCGCCGTCGACCGGATGACCATGGAGGAGCTCGCCCTGGAGCGGGAGACCGACCCGGCGTCGGTCGAGCGGCTGGCCGTGCTGCGCCAGGAGCTGGCCGACAGGCGCGCCGAGCTGGACGCCCTCAACGCCCGCTGGGAGGCCGAGAAGGCCGGCCTGAACCGGGTGGGCGACCTCAAGGAGCGGATCGACAACCTGCGCTCGCAGGCGGAGATGGCCCAGCGCCAGGGCGACCTGGCCGAGGCGTCCCGGCTGCTCTACGGGGAGATCCCGGCCCTGCAGAAGGAGCTCGACCTCGCCCAGGAGCAGGAGGACACCTCCGCCCCGCACGACACCATGGTCTCCGAGGAGGTCACGGCCGACGACGTGGCCGAGGTGATCTCCGCCTGGACCGGCATCCCCGCCGGGCGCATGCTGCAGGGCGAGACCGAGAAGCTGCTGCGCATGGAGGAGCTGCTCGGCAGGCGGCTCATCGGCCAGCACCGGGCCGTGCAGGCGGTCGCGGACGCCGTGCGCCGCTCGCGCGCGGGCATCTCCGACCCGAACCGGCCGATCGGCTCCTTCCTGTTCCTGGGCCCCACCGGCGTGGGCAAGACGGAGCTGGCGAAGTCGCTGGCGGAGTTCCAGTTCGACGACGAGCGCGCCCTGGTGCGGATCGACATGTCCGAGTACGGCGAGAAGCACACCGTCTCCCGGCTGGTCGGCGCCCCTCCGGGCTACGTCGGCTACGAGGAGGGCGGCCAGCTGACCGAGTCGGTGCGGCGCCGGCCGTACTCGGTGGTCCTGCTCGACGAGATCGAGAAGGCCCACCCGGACGTCTTCGACATCCTCCTGCAGGTGCTCGACGACGGGCGGCTCACCGACGGCCAGGGCCGGACCGTGGACTTCCGCAACGTCATCCTGATCCTTACCTCCAACCTGGGCAGCCAGTTCCTGGTGGACCAGACGATCGACCAGGACGCCAAGCGGGAGGCGGTGATGACCGTGGTCAACGCCTCGTTCAAGCCCGAGTTCCTCAACCGGCTCGACGACGTCATCCTGTTCGACCCGCTGTCCACGGCCGAGCTGTCGAAGATCGTGGACATCCAGGTCGCCCAGCTGGCCGACCGGCTGGGCCAGCGGCGCCTGAGCCTGGAGGTCACCCCGGCGGCGACCGAGTGGCTGGGGATCACCGGCTACGACCCCGCCTACGGCGCCCGGCCGCTGCGCCGGCTGGTGCAGCGGGAGATCGGGGACAAGCTCGCCCGGGCGATCCTGTCCGGGGCGGTCGTGGACGGCGACACCGTGCGGGTGGACGTCGACGCGGACGTCGTGGCCGACGGGCTGACCGTCAGCGCGGTCCGCGAGCAGGCCCACGCCGCGGGCTGAGCCCGGGACGGCCGGCGCGGGCCCCGCGCCGGGGCCGGGCACGGGGCCGGGTGCGGGACCGGGGCGCACCCGGTCCCGCGCCCGCCCCGCGCGGTCCCGGACCGGGGTCCGGCCGTCTCCCGTGAGGTTCCCGACAGTCCACCGTGCACGCGGTGGCACGGGCGCAACGGACCGGCAAACCATGTACCCTGGTCTCACGAACCATTCATACGACATTTCCGGGGCCGTACTCTGTGCCTGAGTGCCGCCGTCCGGACCAAGAGACAGAGGGGGTCACGCCATGGGGCGCGGCCGTCAAAAGGCGAAGGCGACACGGCAGGCGCGGGAGATGAAGTACTTCAGCCCGCAGACCGACCTCACGGCACTCCAGCGGGAGCTGCGCGGCAGCGAGCAACTGCCGCCGCTGCGGGAACCGGTCGAGGAGACCGTCGAAGAGGACGAGGACGACTACTCGGCCTACGTCGACAAGTACGCCGACGACTACGACGAGGACTACCGCCGGTAACCGCCGGGAACTCCGCTCGTCTCAACTGCATCACGCAACAGGTGCCCGTCCAGGACGAGCACCTTCTTTGCGTTCCCGCACCGGCCCGGAAGACGTCCCCGGAGCCGCTCTGCACACGACAGGACCGCCCGGGCTTCCCCGCCCGGGCGGTCCTGTCGTGTGCCGCGGGGCCCGCTCAGCCGGCGTAGGCGCCGACCATCCGCACTGCGCCGCCGTCCACGCCCTTGGCGCCCTGCACCCAGTCGGGGCCGCTGTGCTCGGCGGCGGGGTCGATCTCGGCCACGGTGCCCATGACCCACGCGCCCAGCCCGCGGGCGGCGAGGTGGGCGACGGCGTCCTCGGCCACGGCCGGGTCGACGATCGCGACCATCCCCACGCCGAGGTTGAGGGTCCGCTCGAGGTCCGGCAGCGGGACGTTGCCGAGCTGGCCGATCAGCTGGAAGACCGCGGGCAGCTCCCAGGTGGAGCGGTCCACGGTCGCCTCCAGGCCGGCGGGCAGCACCCGGGCGAGGTTCGCGGCGAGGCCGCCGCCGGTGACGTGGCTGAAGCCCCGCACGCCGTGGCCGGTGGTGCGGTCCGGGCCGTTGACGGGGAACGCGGCCGCGAGGTCCAGGACGTCGGCGGCGTACACGCGGGTGGGCTCGAGCAGCTCCTCACCCAGGGTCCGGCCGAGCTCACTGACCTGCCGGTCCAGGGACCAGCCGGCCACGTTGATGACCTTGCGCACCAGGGAGTAGCCGTTGGAGTGCAGTCCGGAGGAGGCCATGCCGATGACCACGTCCCCGGCGCGCACCCGGTCCGGGCCCAGCAGCTCGTCGGCCTCCACGATTCCGGTGGCGGCCCCCGCCACGTCGTACTCGTCCGGGCGCAGCAGCCCCGGGTGCTCGGCGGTCTCCCCGCCCACCAGCGCGGTGCCCGCCTGCTCGCAGGCGGCGGCGATGCCGCGCACGATGTCGGCGATCCGCTCGGGCACCACCCGGCCCGTGGCGATGTAGTCGGTCATGAACAGCGGCCTGGCGCCCACCACCACGATGTCGTCGACCACCATGCCCACCAGGTCGAAGCCGATCGTGTCGTGCACGTCGAGGGTCTGGGCGATCGCGACCTTCGTGCCGACGCCGTCGGTGGAGGTCGCGAGGTAGGGCCTGCGGTAGCCCGTGAGCTCGGAGACGTCGAACAGGCCCGCGAATCCTCCGACCCCGCCGATCACGTTGGGGGTGTGCGTCGCCCGGACCGCGCTCTTCATGAGCTCGACGGCGCGGTCGCCGGCCTCGACGTCCACGCCCGCGCTGGCGTAGGTGACGGTGCGGTGCGGGGAGGCGGGGTGCTGGGCCATGGTCAGGCGTCCTTCGCGGTCTCGGGCTGGGTGGCGGGCTGGGCGGCAGAGGGGGTCACGGGTCCGGCCGGGACCCGGTCCTCGGGTAGCAGCAGGTCCTCGAGGTCGGAGTCCGGGCCGGGGTCGCAGCCGGTGGAGCCCTCTTGCACCCCCGGGTCCTGGTCGGAGATGCGGGCGCGTCCGGCCGCCCGGCGGGACAGGCCGTCGTCGGAGGAGGGCCGGGTGTCGATGGAGACGGCGGAGGCGTGCTCGGGCCGCCGCGCCACGGACGGCGCGCCCGTGTCCCGCCGGGGCGAGGAGTCCACCGGTGTGCGGGCCTCGAAGACGTTCTTGCCCAGCTTGTCGGCGTCCGGCAGGCGGGTGGGGTACGTCCCGGAGAAGCAGGCCGTGCACAGCTCGGAACGCTCCTGCCGGGTGGCGGAGACCATGCCGTCCTCGGAGATGTAGCCGAGGGAGTCCGCGCCCAGGGACGCCCGGATCTCCTCGACCCCCAGGCCGTTGGCGATCAACTCCGCCCGGGAGGCGAAGTCGATGCCGTAGAAGCACGGCCACTTGATGGGCGGGGAGGAGATCCGCACGTGGATCTCCGCGGCCCCGGCCTCGCGCAGCATCCGGATGAGCGCGCGCTGGGTGTTGCCGCGCACGATCGAGTCGTCGATGACGACCAGCCGCTTCCCCGCCACCACCGACTTCAGCGGGTTGAGCTTGAGCCGGATCCCCAGCTGCCGGATGGTGTCCGAGGGCTGGATGAAGGTCCGGCCCACGTAGGCGTTCTTGACCAGGCCGTTGCCGAAGGGGATCCCGGACTCCTCGGCGTAGCCGATGGCGGCCGGGGTCCCCGACTCGGGGGTCGGCATGACCAGGTCCGCCTCGACCCGGTGCTCCCGGGCCAGCCGCCGGCCCATCTCCACGCGGGACTCGTACACGGAGCGCCCGTTGATGGTGGTGTCCGGGCGGGCCAGGTACACGTACTCGAAGACGCACGCCGCGCGGCGGGTCTCGGCGAAGCGCTGCGAGCGCAGGCCGTGCTCGTCGATGGCCACGAACTCGCCCGGCTCGATCTCCCGGACCAGGGACGCGCCCACGATGTCCAGGGCGGCGGTCTCCGAGGCCACCACCCAGCCCCGGTCCAGCCGGCCGAGGACCAGCGGGCGGATGCCCTGCGGGTCGCGGGCGGCGTAGAGGGTGTGCTCGTCCATGAACGCCAGGCAGAAGGAGCCCACGAGCTGGGGGAGCAGCTGCATCGCGGCGTCCTCGAGGGAGCCGTGCGGGTGCTCGGCCAGCAGCGCGGTCACCAGGGCGGTGTCCGTGGTGTTGCCCTGCGCCATCTCGCCGCGCGAGGGGAAGCCAGACTTGTCGATGAGCTTGTCGTAGAGCTCGGCCGAATTGGTGAGGTTGCCGTTGTGCGCCAGCGCCACGGTCCCGTGCGGGGTGGCGCCCAGGGTGGGCTGCGCGTTGGCCCAGTGGGAGCCGCCCGTGGTGGAGTACCGGCAGTGGCCCACGGCCACGTGCCCGGTCAGGGTGTTGAGCGTCGTCTCGTCGAAGACCTGGGAGACCAGGCCCATGTCCTTGTAGACGGCGATGCGCTCCCCGTCGCTGGCGGCGATGCCGGCCGACTCCTGGCCGCGGTGCTGCAGCGCGTAGAGGCCGTAGTAGGCCAGCTTCGCGACCTCCTCCTCGGGAGCCCACACGCCGAACACGCCGCACGCGTCCTGGGGGCCCTTCTCTCCGGGGAGCAGGTCGTGGCTGAGTTGTCCGTCAGGGTGAACCACGTCGATCAGCTTCTCTCAGGCTCGGGGGTCGGTGGGCCGCGGATCCACGGTCTCCGTGTCCGCAGCTTCCGGGTCCGTAGCAGGCCGGTCCGCGGGCCGCGGCTCCGCGGGGGCGTCCTCGCCCACGACCTCGGTCGTCACGGCCCGTGCGCGGGCCACCGAGAGGCGGTCCAGCACGAGGGCCACCACCGCCCCGGCGGCCAGGCCGACGACGGCGAGGACGGAGACCATGAACATGACCACGGCGCCCCGGGTGAACTGGGCGCTCTCCCCGCCGGCCAGGCCGACCAGCACGCCCGCGACGATGCCGACGACGCCGCCGAGCACCACGAACGCCCAGATGTTGGGCGCGCGGCGCAGCGTCATCTGCTGGCTGCCGGACGCGGCGAGCGGCACGGCCGTCCGCCGGCGGCGCCGACGCGGCCATTTCCGCGCGGGCGGGCGCGACGAGGGGGACGGTGCGGAGGTCATGCCCTCAAGGCTACCGGGGAAAGAGGGGGAGGGCGTCCGCCAGATCGGTCCGTGTGCCCGAGGCCACAACCGTTCCCGCGGCCACGGCCTCGGACCAGGTGAGGGCCCCCGTGACCAGGCCCAGCCAGGTGCCGGCGTCGGTCTCGACGACGTTGGGCGGGGTGCCGCGGGTGTGCCGGGGCCCGGCCACGCACTGGGTCACGCCGAAGGGCGGGACGCGCACCTCCACGCTGTTGCCGGGGCGCCGCTCCGCCAGCTCCTCGAGGCTGTAGCGCACGGCGGTGGCCACGGTGGGCCGGGCCGCGGCGGCCGGGTCCGCGCGCCAGGCGTCCAGGGCGAGGACCCCGTCCGCGGGGTCGATGCGCCGGCGGGCCACGGCGCTACTCCTGCCCGAGCGCCCGGGCCAGCTCCGGGCCCAGGAGCTCCAGGAGCGGGTCCGCCGCGCGGATCCGGCCCACCGGGCGGGCGGCGCCCATGATCGGGCGCACCACCCGGCCGATCACCGCGGCGGCGGCCGGGACGGGCACGGCCCCGGCGTGGGCCAGCAGGCTCAGGCCGATGAGCGCGGTGGCGCGGGAGCCGCCGTCGAGCACCTTGAGCGCCACCGACCAGCCGGCCCGGGTGCCGATCGCGAGCACGCCCTCCGCCCCGAGCTTCGCCACGACGTCGAGCTCCTCCATGACCACGGTGTTGTACCGGCCGGGCCCGTGCACGAACTCGGGGTAGTCGAGCATGCACTGGGCCACCGTGGCGGCCCGGGCGTCGGCGTCGAGGTTGCCCGCGGCGCGGCCGAGGGTCGCGTAGGCGCGGGCGAGGCCGGTGAGGGAGATCGCCGCCAGGGGCGCGCCGCAGCCGTCCACGCCGACGTGGGCGATGCGCTCGCCGGAGAACTCCTCGACGGTCTGGAGCACGGTGCGCTGCAGCGGGTGCTCCGGGTCCAGGTAGCTGTCCGTGGGCCAGTCGTTCTCGGTGCACGCCCACAGGAACGCGGCGTGCTTGCCGGAGCAGTTCATGCAGATCCGGGTCTTGCCCCGTCCGGCCCGCAGGAGCTCGGCACGGACCTCCTCGTCCTCGGGCCAGTCCGGCGGGCACTGCAGCGCCTCCTCGGTCAGCCCGGAGGCCTCGAGGATGGAGCCGACGGCGCCCAGCTGCTCGAAGGAGCCGACGTGGGAGGCGGAGGCGATGGCCACCTGGGCCCCGCGCAGCGGCACGCCGGCCTTCATCGAGGCGATCGTCTGGAACGGCTTGAGCGTGGAGCGGGGGAAGATCGGGGTGCCGACGTCGCCGAGCTCCACGGCCACGTTCCCGTCCGGGTCCAGGACCACGGCGGAGCCCCGGTGGCGGGACTCGACGAAGCCGCTGCGCTCGATCACCGCGAGGTCCACGGCACGGTCCGAGGTGAAGGTCTGCATCCGCCCAGTATGTCAGCCGGGACGGGCCCGCCCCGGTCCCTGCGCGGAGGGCCCCGGCGGCGATGTGTCGGATGCCGTCGTCGACCACTAGCCTGAGGGCGTGAAGGTTCTGGTACTGGGCCCCGGAGGCCGCGAACACGCAATCATCCGCGCACTGCTGGCAGATCCGGAGGTGGCGCAGGTGCACTGCGCGCCGGGCAACGCCGGCATCGCGCAGCTCGTCCCGGTCCACGCCGTGGACGCCGCCGACCCCGCGGCGGTCACGGCCCTCGCCCGCGAGCTCGCCGCCGACCTCGTCGTGGTCGGCCCCGAGGCGCCCCTGGTCGCCGGCGTGGCGGACGCCCTGCGCGCGGCCGGCTTCCCCGTCTTCGGCCCCTCGCAGGCCGCGGCGCGGCTCGAGGGGTCGAAGGCCTTCGCCAAGGAGGTTATGGCCGCGGCCGGCGTGCCCACCGCGATGGCCCGGGTGGCCACCACCGAGGACGAGGCCGCCGACGCCCTCGACACCTTCGGGGCGCCCTACGTCGTCAAGGACGACGGGCTCGCCGCCGGCAAGGGCGTGGTCGTCACCTCCGACCGCGCGGCCGCCCTCGAGCACGCCGCCGCCTGCTTCGCGGCGGGCGGGTCCGTGGTGGTCGAGGAGTTCCTCGACGGGCCCGAGGTGTCCCTGTTCGTGCTCACCGACGGCTCCCGGGTGATCCCGCTGAGCCCGGCCCAGGACTTCAAACGGATCCGCGACGACGACGAGGGCCCCAACACCGGCGGCATGGGCGCCTACACGCCGCTGCCCTGGCTGCCGGAGGGCTTCGTGGACGAGGTCGTGGAGCGGGTGGCCCGCCCCACGGTCGACGAGATGCGCCGCCGGGGGACGCCCTTCGTCGGCGTGCTGTACTGCGGGCTGGCGGTGACCGGCCGCGGGCTGCGCGTCATCGAGTTCAACGCCCGCTTCGGCGACCCGGAGACCCAGGCCGTGCTGGCCCGGCTCGCCACCCCGCTCGGGCGGCTCCTGCTCGACGCCGCCTCCGGCCGGCTCGACGAGGCCGAGCGGCTGCGCTGGCGCCCGGAGTCCGCCGTCGCCGTCGTCGTCGCCGCGCAGGACTACCCCGACGCTCCCCGCACGGGCGACCCCATCGGCGGGCTCGAGCAGGCCGAGGCGCTCGAGGGCGTCCATGTGGTCCACGCCGGCACCGCGGTGGCCGGCGAGGGCCCGCACGCCGGGCGGATCCTCTCCGCCGGCGGGCGCGTGCTCTCCGTGGTCGCCCTCGGCGCGGACCTGGAGGCCGCCCGCGAGCGCGCCTACCGCGGCGTGGGGCTGGTCGAGCTGGAGGGCTCCCAGCACCGCACCGACATCGCCCTGAAGGCCGCCCGGGGGACGATCACCGTCCCCGGCGCCCCCGATCCCCGACCCCGGCAGGAGCAGGCATGAGCGAGCACGGCACCGTCACCACGCCACCGCAGATCCCCGGCTGGACCCACCTCTACTCGGGCAAGGTCCGGGAGCTCTACGTCCCGGACGAGTCGCGGCTGCGGGCCACGGGGGTGGCCATCCACGACAACGCCGAGTACCGGGCGGGCTCCGTCCTGGTCGTCGCCACGGACCGGATCAGCGCGTTCGACGAGGTCGTGCCCACGCTGATCCCGGACAAGGGCACGATCCTCACGCAGCTGTCCCTGTGGTGGTTCGAGCAGCTCTCCGGGGTGCCCAACCACGTCCTCACCACCGACGTGCCCGAGCCCGTGCGAGGGCGTGCCGTGGTCTGCAAGAACCTCTCGATGTTCCCGGTCGAGTGCATCGCCCGCGGCTACCTGACGGGCTCGGGGCTCAAGGACTACCGGGCGTCCGGGGAGGTCAGCGGGATCCGGCTGCCCGAGGGTCTGGTGGACGGCTCCCGTCTGGCCGAGCCGATCTTCACCCCGACCGGCAAGGCGGAGGTGGGCGAGCACGACCTGCCCATCACGTTCCAGGAGATGGCCGACGTGGTGGGCCGCGCGGTGGCCGACCGGCTGCGCGAGCTCACGCTGACGATCTACGGCGCCGCCGAGGAGATCGCCCGCGAACGCGGGATCATCGTGGCGGACACCAAGGTCGAGTTCGGCCTGGACTCCTACCGCGGCGCCATCACCCTGGGCGACGAGGTGCTCACCCCCGACTCCTCCCGCTTCTGGGACGCGGAGACCTACGCGCCGGGACAGGCCCAGCCGTCCTTCGACAAGCAGTACGTGCGGGACTGGCTGCGCTCGGACGAGTCCGGATGGACGGGCACGGGCCCGGTGCCGCAGCTGCCGGACGACGTCGTGGAGAGGACCCGGGCGCGCTACGTCGAGGCGTTCGAGCGGCTCACCGGCCGGTCCTTCGACCCGGCGGGCGGCTTCTTCGAGGTGGCCGGGCCGCCGGAGTACTGAGCCGGCGCGGGCGCCCGGGACCCGAGCGTCCCGGGGCTCAGGCGCCCGGGGTCCCGGGGGTCCACAGCGCGCGGGCCATGTCCACGCGCACCAGGTGCCGCTCGTCCTCGAGCAGCGGCGTGCCCTCCGCGCGGTACCGCTCCCGGGCCTCGGCCTGCAGGTGGTCGGCGAGGGTGCCCTGCACGGTGACCACCCGCCACCACGGCAGCGGCGCGCCGGTGGGGTTGCGCGCCATGAGCGTGCCGACCACCCGCGGGGAGCGGCACTCGGCGAGCTCCGCCACGTCCCGGTAGGACAGCACCCGCCCCGGGGGGATGGTGGCGACGACGTCGGCCACCCGCTGCGCCAGCCCGTGCGGGCCGGCAGGCGACCCGGTCACAGGGCCTCCCCCACGGGGCCGCCGGCACGGGGCGCGCCGTCCGTCACAGGGCCTCCCGGCCGTCCACGGGCAGGCAGACGTCGAGCACCCACTGCCCGCCCTCGGGCCCGCTCTCGGCGTGGCCGCCCAGCAGCGAGACGCGCTCGGTGATCCCGCGCAGGCCCAGCCCCGAGGACAGCTCGGAGGACCGGCTTCCCGCGTGCGGGGACGAGCGGGGGAGCGGGTTCGTGACCCGCAGCTTCAGTTCGTGGTCGTCGGCCGCCACGGAGATCAGGCAGCGGGACCCGCGCGGGGCGTACTTGATGATGTTGGTGACGGACTCCTGCAGGATGCGGGCCGCCGTGCCGCGCACGGTCGTGGGCGTGGCCTCCAGGTCCCCGGTGAGTGCCACCTGGGGGTCGAAGCGCAGGTCCCGCAGGCTCGCCGCGAGGGAGGTGACCACCTGGTCCAGGCTGCCGATGGCCAGGCCCGCGCCCGTCACGTCGCGGGGGTGGTCGCCGTCGTTCTCGTCCCGCAGCAGCCGCAGCAGCACCCGCAGCTCGTGCAGGGCCGAGCGGGCCGCGCCCTCCACGGTCTCCAGGACCTGGTGCAGCTCCCCGACGTCCTCGGAGCGGCGCCGGCTCATGGTCTGCATGGTGATGAGCGTGAGCTCGTGGGCGACCACGTCGTGCAGGTCCCGGGCCAGGGCCTGCCGCTCGTCCTCCCGCAGCCGCTGGTTGAGGATTTCCAGGTCACGGACCCGTTGCTCGTTACGACGGCGCTGCTGCCGGAAGAAGCGCATGGCTCCGCCAACCAGCGCGGCGACCAGCAAGGCATTTGCCGTGGACCAGAACAGGGAGCTGTTGAAGGCACCACCGACCATGGATGCGGCAACCGCCCACGCGAGGTAGACCAGCAGATGCGCCGTGATGAAGTGACGCGACGCGGTGGCCATGACGGCGATCGTCACCAGGCAGGTCGTGATGATGACCGATCCATAATTTTGGATGATCAGCGAGGTGAACAGACATGCGACGGAGGTCACCGAAGCCCAGGATGATCGCCACGCGATCATTCCAATGGCGGCGTAGGAAAGCACACCATCCAGCGTCATCATCAGGTCGGCCTGGGCGTCGCCCGTGAAGTGCAGGGCGAGATAGCGCAGGTCATCGAGCATGACAATCAGCGCATAAACGACCAGCACCCCGGACAACCACCGAGGAATGGGCTCGGCGTGAAAGAACGAAGTTCTTCCGGCTGTCCGGGGCGCTGGTCGTATGGATGCGATTACATTCGCCACACCCACAAGTCTTACATCAGCAGAAGACAGGCCACCAGCTGCACACGACGTAACGCGGTGCGGCATTGGCGGGGGCGGCAGGGGCGACGACCAGGGTGGTGGCGACGAGCGTAGCGGCGAGGGCGCTGGTGATCTTCTTCTTCACGGGGGGCTCCTTGGATCACGAGAGCAGCACCGGATCGGGGGGATGCGGCCGGCACGGGGGGAGAGATGTCCCGGCTACAAGGGGGGTGTGCTGCTCTGGTAATGACAACTTTGCCAACGTTAACAGTTGGGGTCCAGCAACCTTTGTCCAGACCCTTCGTGACTTAAGTCGAAGATGACGTATTGCACTTTGGGGGACAGGGAAAAATAGACTGTGCGGGTGACTGATACCAGAGTTCTCGTCGTGGACGACCAGCCGCTGATGCTGGAGGCCCTGAAGTCCTTCTTCTCCGCCGAGCCGGGGTTCGACGTCATCGGGACGGCGTCCAACGGACGTGAGGCCGTCGACCGCTGTCTGGTGTCCGATCCGGACGTGGTGCTGATGGACATGAAGATGCCCGTGATGGACGGCATCGAGGCCACCCGGGAGATCACCTCCCGCAGCCCCCGGTCGAAGGTGCTGGCCCTCACCACGTTCTCCACCCTGGAGTTCGTGGTGCCGGCCCTGCGCGCGGGCGCCGCCGGCTACCTCGTCAAGGACGCCCGCCCGGACGAGATCATCACGGCGGTGAACCAGGTCCTCGACAACGAGATCGCGCTCTCGCCGGCCATCGCCCGGGCCCTGGCGGACAACGTGATCTCCGTGCCGGACCAGCAGCAGGCGCGCTCGGCGGACGACGCCCTGCGCTCGCTGCTGACCGACCGGGAGATGGAGACCGTGACGCTGCTGGCCCAGGGGCTCAGCAACCGGGAGATCGCCGAGCAGATGCACGTCTCCGAGGGCAGCGTGAAGGCCTACCTCGGCCGGGTGTGCGAGAAGTTCGGCGTGCGGGACCGCGTGCAGGCGCTCATCAAGGCGTACCAGAGCGGTCTCGTGGATCCCCAGCTGCGCGACCTCTGAGTCCCCGCCCGGCCCGCGGGGCCGCGGTCCGGCCGGAAGTCCAGCCGCAATGTAGACGAAAGTGTATTCATCTGCATGTGGACGTCGGGCAGAATCGTCAGTGCGAGCAGAGAAAAGAAGTCGGTGGACGAGCGAGAGACGTCCCCACGGTGCACGGCCCGTCCCCCCATGAGGCCCTGCATCCGACCGGATGGTCCACCGACCTGCTCACGGTAGGGGGCCGCCCCGGGATAGTCCCCCCTGGACCGGGATGCGGCCGCGCAAGGCTTGGATCACCTTGCACCCCCACGGCCGAGGCCCCCTACCGTGCAACCTCGCCGAGGAGCACCACGGCCCCACCGGTTCCGGTGGGGCCGTTCTCATGTCCCCGGACGGGGACCGGTCAGTTTCCTCCGTCCTCGCCGGCGCGGCGGTGGCCGAAGAACCAGGTGATGTGCTCCCGCAGCGCGGCGGCCGCGTCCTGCCCCCGCCGCTCCTGGAAGGCCCGCAGGATCTCGTGGTGCTGCCGCTGCAGGGTGCCGCGGACCTGCGGCCAGTCCTCCTCCAGCCCCGCCACCGTCTCCTGGACGTAGCCGATCGTGGCCTGGCGCAGCGAGGACATGACGGTCTCGACCACCACGTTGCCCGCCAGCGAGGAGAGCAGGACGTGGTAGGCGGCGTCGTGGGCGTGGAACTGCTCGTCGGGCAGCAGCGGGTCGTCCATGGCCGCCACCAGCTCGGCCGCGCGCCCGAGCGCCGCCGCCCGCTCGGGGGTCTCCGGGGCGGTCGCCGCCTCCAGGGCCGACTGCGTCTCCAGCAGCAGCCGGGTCTGCACCAGGTCCCGCACCGGCAGGGACCGGGTGGCCACGTGCAGGCGCAGGGCCCAGCCCAGGGCGGCCGAGGGCTCCGAGATGACGACCGCGCCGGCGGCCGGGCCGGAGCCGGTCGAGGACCGGACGAGGCCCATGGCGTCGAGGATGCGGATCGCCTCCCGCACCGAGGCGCGGGAGATGCCGAACTCCTCGGCGAGCTGGCGCTCCCCGGGCAGCTTGTCGCCCACCGAGATCTCCCCGGAGCGCAGGCGTTCCTCGAGCCAGTCGAGGACGACGGTGTACATGCGCGAGGCCGTGGGCACGGGCTGCTCCTGACGTTGGACGAGATGCGCTCCAGTCTAGGGAACGGGTGAGGCCCCGCCGGCTCCGGGAATCCGGCGGGGCCGCACGGGGCGTTCAGGAGGTGGGCACCATCCAGGCCAGCACGTTGGACTGCAGGAACACCAGGGTGCACAGCAGGACCAGCAGGCCCAGCGACCACCAGACGACGGAGCGGAAGATCGCGGACTCCCTGCCCTCCATGCCCACGGCGGTCGCGGCGATGGCGAGGGACTGCGGGGAGATCATCTTGCCGACCACGCCGCCGGAGGTGTTCGCCGCGGTCATCAGGTGCGGGTCCAGCCCGGTGCCCTCGGCGGCGGTCTTCTGCAGGTTGGAGAACAGCGCGTTGGCGGAGGTGTCCGAGCCCGTCACGGCGGTGCCGAGCCAGCCGAGCACGGGGGAGAAGAAGGCGAAGGCCGCGCCGATGCCGGCCACCCACGTCCCGATGGAGATGGTCTGCCCGGAGGTGTTCATCACGTAGGCCAGCGAGAGCACGCTCATGATCGTCAGCGCGGAGAAGCGCATCTTCCAGAACGAGCGTCCGATCTCGGCGACCGCCTCGCCGACCGACAGCCGGAAGCGGCCGCCGGCGGTGAACGCCGAGTAGACCACCGCCACGAGCAGGCCCGTGAGCAGCAGCAGCGTCCCGGGGCTGGAGAGCCACTGCAGCTTGTACACCGTGCTGCCGAGCGGCTCGCCCCCGGCGTCCACCAGGCGCCCGTCCAGACCGGGCCAGGGGATCGAGACGTCGGTCCCGGCCAGGGCGGCCGGCACGTCCGCGCCGAGGGTCCACAGCTTGGCCACGCCGAACACGGCCACCACCAGCACGTAGGGCAGCACGGCCATCCACACACGGGCCGGGGTCAGACCCTCGGGTGCCGGCGGCTTGTCCACGCCCAGGCGCGCGCGGACGCCGTCGGCGCCCGTCGGCCGCCAGAAGCGCAGGAGGACCACGGCCGCGGCCAGGCCCACGAGGGACGCGACCACGTCGGTGAGCTCGTAGGAGAAGTAGGTCGCGGTCCACCACTGGGCGACGGCGAAGGACACGCCGATCACGAGGGCGGCGAGCCAGGCCTCCTGGAGCCCGCGGAGGCCGTCGATGATGAACAGCAGGATGAAGGGCACGAGCACCGCGAAGAACGGCGCCTGGTGGCCGACGACCGCGCCGATCCGGGCGGGGTCCAGCCCGGTGAGCACGCCCGCGGTGGTGATCGGGATGGCGATCGCCCCGAAGGCCACGGGGGCGGTGTTGGCGATCAGCACCACGGTGGCCGTCTTCAGCGGCTTGAGCCCCAGGGCCAGGATCATCGTGGCCGTGATCGCCACGGGCGCGCCGAAGCCGGCGAGGGCCTCCAGCAGGCCGCCGAAGCAGAAGGCGATGAGCACCGCCTGGATCCGCAGGTCCCCGCCGCCGATGGTGTCGAAGATCGTCCGCAGGTCCTCGAAGCGACCGCTGAGCACCGTGACCTGGTAGAACCACAGCGCCATGACCACGATCCACACGATCGGGAACAGGCCGTAGACCGCCCCCTGCGTCGCCGAGAGCAGGGCCAGTCCCGGCGGCATCCCGAAGGCCAGGACGGCCACGACGACCGCCGCCGCGAGGGCCGTGGCCCCGGAGACGTGGGCGCGGGCCTTCACGCCCAGGAGCATGACGAAGAAGGTGAGCAGCGGGACGGTGCCGACCAGGGCCGAGAGCGCGACGCTCCCGCCGACGGCGTCGGTCATCGAGGTGAAGGTGGTCACGCGGTCTCCGAAGGGGACGAGGGCGGGCGGGGCACGGGCCCCGGGGCACGACCGCCTATGGTCGGACCACAGGCGTTCGAGCACGAACAGTACATGAGGCAGGTCACACGCCCAAGCTCGACGCGGGTCCGACGCCGGCCGGGTGGCCCGCGATTGTGTGACCGCCCTCACCGGTCTAGCATGGTCAGACCACAGGTGGCGCCGGTGCGCCGCCCGTCGATTCCACACCGTCTTTCCCACACCGTCCGACCTGCACCGTCCGGAGGCCGCATGAGAATCGCACTGTTCGCCACGTGCATCGTGGACGCGATGTACCCGAAGGTCGCACTGGCCACCGTGCGCGTGCTCGAGCGGCTCGGCCACGAGGTGGTGTTCCCGCCCGGCCAGGGGTGCTGCTCCCAGATGCACGTCAACAGCGGCTACCTGGACGACGCCCTGCCGGTGGTCCGCAACCACGTGCACGCCTTCTCCGCCGCCGACTACGACGTGGCCGTGGCCCCCTCGGGCTCCTGCGTGGCCTCCCTGGGCCACCAGCAGCCGATGGTGGCCCGGGCCGGCGGCGACGAGGACCTGGCCCAGCAGGCCGAGGCCGTCGCCGCGAACACCTACGAGCTCTCCCAGCTGCTCACGGACGTGCTCGGCGTGACCGACGCGGCCGCCCAGCTCGGCTCCTGGTTCCCGCACACGGTGACCTACCACCCCTCCTGCCACGGGATGCGCCTGCTGCGCCTGGGCGACCGGCAGCGGGACCTGATCGCCTCGGTCGCCGACCTCCGGTTCGTGCCGCTGCCCGACGCCGAGGAGTGCTGCGGGTTCGGCGGGACCTTCTCCTTCAAGGTCCCGGAGGTCTCCGCGGCGATGGCCGAGGAGAAGATCGACAACATCGCGGCCACCGGCGCGCAGCTGTGCACCGGGGGCGACGCCTCCTGCCTCATGCACCTGGGCGGGGCCATGGCCCGCCGGGACACCGGGGTGACCACGGTGCACTTCGCCGAGATTCTCGCCTCCACCCGGAGCAACCCGCTGGAGGTCTCCGGGCCGGTCGAGCTGTCCATCCCGTCCCCGACGGCGCGCCGCACGGCGTCGTCGTCGCGCCCGTCCGCCCCGTCCGCCGCCCGAGGAGACGCCCGATGAGCCGCACCGCCCTGGGCATGCCCGCCGTCCGCCCCGTCCACGGGCAGGGCAACCTGCACGCGTCCACCGCCTTCCCCGCCGCCGCGAAGGCGGAGCTGGGCAACGCGCAGATGCGCGCCAACATCCGCCACGCCACCCACACCATCCGCGGCAAGCGGGCACGGGTGGCCGGCGAGCTGCCGGACTGGCAGGAGCTGCGCGCCGCCGGCTCCGCGATCAAGGAGCGCGTCATGGCGCACCTGCCGGAGCTGCTCGAGGAGTTCGAGCGCAACGTCACGGCCCGCGGCGGCACCGTGCACTGGGCCCGGGACGCGGAGGAGGCCAACCGGATCGTCACCGGGCTCGTGCAGGCCACCGGCTCCACCGACGTCATCAAGATCAAGTCCATGGCCACGCAGGAGATCGGCCTCGACCAGCACCTGTCCGCGGCCGGGATCGAGGCCACCGAGACGGACCTGGCCGAGCTCATCGTGCAGCTGGGCCGCGACAAGCCCTCCCACATCCTCGTCCCGGCCATCCACAAGAACCGGCACGAGATCCGCGACATCTTCCTCCAGGAGATGCCCGAAACCGACGAGTCCCTGACCTCCGAGCCGCGCGACCTGGCCGAGGCGGCCCGGTCCCACCTGCGGGAGAAGTTCCTCTCCACCTCGGTGGCGATCTCCGGGGCCAACTTCGGCGTGGCCGAGACCGGGACGCTGACCGTGGTGGAGTCCGAGGGCAACGGGCGGATGTGCCTGACCCTGCCCGAGACCCTGATCACCGTGATGGGCATCGAGAAGATCGTGCCCACCTTCACCGACCTCGAGGTCTTCCTGCAGCTGCTCCCGCGCTCCTCCACCGGCGAGCGGATGAACCCCTACACCTCGATGTGGACCGGGGTCACCCCCGGCGACGGGCCGCAGGACGTGCACGTGGTGCTGCTGGACAACGGCCGCTCCGCCGTGCTCTCCGACCCCCAGGGGCGCTCCGCGCTGCACTGCATCCGCTGCTCGGCGTGCCTGAACGTCTGCCCCGTCTACGAGCAGACCGGCGGCCACGCCTACGGCTCCACCTACCCGGGGCCGATCGGGGCGATCCTCTCCCCGCAGCTCACCGGCATCACCTCCGAGCAGAACGCCTCGCTGCCCTACGCGTCCTCGCTGTGCGGGGCCTGCTACGACGTGTGCCCGGTGAAGATCAACATTCCCGAGATCCTCGTGCACCTGCGCGACGAGGACGTGCGCACCCGCCACGGCGAACGGCCCGACGACGGCGCCGCCGCCGAGTCGCGGTCCCGGCGCGCGCCGCAGGTCCGGTCCCAGATGGACCTGATGATGAAGGGAGCGTCCTTCATGATGTCCTCCGGCACGCGGATGGCGCTGGCCGAGAAGGGCCTGCCCCTGGGGCGGGCCGTGGCCGGGCGGGACCGGGCCATCTCCTGGCTGCCCGGCGTGGTGGGCGGCTGGACCGAGCAGCGGGACATCCCCGCCCCGCCGAAGCAGTCCTTCCGCAACTGGTGGGCCCGGCACGGCGACGAGACCGAGCAGCGGCTGGCCCAGGACGGGGTCCCGGGTGCCGCGGCCGACGAGGAGGGGAGCGCATGAGCACCGACGCGAAGACCGAGATCCTGGCCCGCATCCGCGGCGCGCTGGGCGACGCCCCGGCGGTCCCGGAGGTCGGGCGCACCTACCGCCGGGCCTCCGGCCGGGCGCGCGCGGACATCGTCGACATGCTCGAGGACCGGCTCGTCGACTACAAGGCCACCGTGCACCGGGAGTCGCCCGCGTCCCTGCCGGGCCGGATCGCCGCGCTGCTGGGCGCCTCCTCCCGCTACGTGGTGCCCGAGGGCCTGGACCGCTCCTGGCTGCCGGAGGAGACCGGCATGCGGCGGGCGCTCGTGGACCCCAACGACGCCCGGGCCGCCTCGGCGCTGGGGGTGCGCGAGCTCAACGCGGTGGACGCCGTGGTCACCTCCTCCACGGTCTCCTGCGCCGAGACCGGCACGATCTTCCTCACCGGCCGTCCCGACGAGGGCCGGCGGGCGATCAGCCTGGTCCCGGACCACCACATCTGCGTGGTGGCCCTGGACTCGGTGGTCGAGCTGGTCCCGGAGGCGCTGGCCCGGGTCGAGCCGACCGCCCCGATCACGATGATCTCCGGGCCCTCCGCGACCTCGGACATCGAGCTCGAGCGGGTCGAGGGCGTGCACGGGCCCCGGCGGCTGGACGTGATCCTGCTCGGCTGACCCGGCGGGCCGCCCGCCCCGAGGTGTCGTCCGTCCCGGTGTGTCGTCCCCGGCGCAGTTCCATGATTTGCGATGAAGAAATGCCTAAGCTGACGGCGTGAAGGAATCCTCGATCGTCGCCGTGGTCGTCATCGGCGCCCTGGCGCTGGGCGGCGGCACCATCGCCACGCAGCTCTCCGCCCGCGCCGAGCAGCAGGCCCAGCCGGCGCCGCCGCCGGTGTGCACCGTCCTGGACCGCTCCGAGCTGGCCCCCGGGTCCGGGGCCCTCTACGGCGTGAACCTGGACTGGGAGGACAAGCCGCTGGCCGACTACGCCGACCGGCTCGGCCACCGGCCGGCGGTCTCCGTGTCCTTCACCGGCTTCCCCTACGACGAGCGTGGGCACGACTACCTGCGGATGGCGGCCGACCAGGTCCGCGCCGACGGGCAGATGCTGCTGCTGACCCTCGAGCCCGAGGGCGGGCTCGAGGACGTGACCGACGAGGCCGTGCAGGCCCTGACGGCCGATCTCGCGGCGATCAACGAGTCCGGGGTGCCGGTCGTCGTGCGCTTCGCCCACGAGATGAACGGCTCCTGGTACGCCTGGGGCCAGCAGCCGGCCGCCTACGTGGAGGCCTACCGGCGGGTGGCCGAGGCGGTGCACGAACGGGCCCCCGGGTCGGCGATGATGTGGGCCCCCAACTACGGAGGCGGCTATCCGTTCGCCGGCGGGCAGCACGAGGCCGAGCCCGGCACCGCCGACTTCGCCGCCCTGGACACCGACGGGAACGGCGAGCTGACCATGGCCGACGACCCGTACGCCCCGTACTACCCGGGCGACGACGCCGTGGACTGGGTGGGCATGTCCCTGTACCACTGGGGCGACCAGCACCCCTGGGGGGAGAACGAGCTCCCCGAGGCCGGCAAGTTCGCCGCCCAGCTCACGGGCACCTACGACGGCGCCGGCGGCGATGACAGCGCCGTCCCCGACTTCTACGCCGAGTACGGGGAGCGGCGCGGCAAGCCCGTGGCCATCCCGGAGACCGCCGCCCTCTACAACCCGGCCGTGGGCGGCGCCGAGGAGCTGGCGATCAAGCAGGCGTGGTGGGAGCAGGTCTTCGACCCGTCGATGCCGCAGGACTTCCCGCAGCTGAAGATGATCAGCTGGTTCGAGTGGGACAAGCACGAGGTGGAGATCGACGGGCCCGTGGACTGGACGACCACCAACACCGCCGCCGTGCGCGAGGCCTTCACCGCGGACCTGCCCGACTGGCTGCGCTGGGGACCCGAGGAGAGCTGCACCGCGCCCGGTCCCTGAGCCGGGCGCGGTGCAGGCCCGTCGGCTACATCGACTCGGACGGGGTCATGACCACGAAGGCCTCGCCGTCCGGGCCGGTCGCCACGGCCATCCGCCCGTACTCGAAGTCGGACGGCTCCGCGGTGATCGAGCCCCCGGCGCGGCGCACGCGCTCCGCGGCGGCGTCGACGTCCTCCACCTGGAACGCCACGCCCCATCCCTGCTGGGCGCCGTCCGTGCTGGGGTCCGGGCCGCCGATACCGCCGGCGGGCCGCTCACCGCCCGGCACGCTGAACATGGCGTAGGGCATGGAGTCGTCGCCGATGTCCTGGTACTCGTAGTCGAACACGCTCGCGTAGAATCCCCGGGCCGCGTCGGGGTCGCCGGTCATGAGGTCGCACCAGGCCACGGTGCCGGGCTCGTCCACGCGGCGGAAGCCGGTGTGCTCCTCGGCCTGCCACATCCCGAAGGTGGCGCCCGTGGGGTCGTTCCACATCCCCATGGACCCGTAGGAGCCGACCTGCATGGGCTCGTAGACCTGCGTGGCCCCGGCCTCCGCGGCCTTCGCGGCGTGGGCGGAGATGTCATCGGTGGCGAGGTAGACCGACCACACGTGCGGGGAGCCCTCCATGCCCTCCGTGGTGGGGGAGAGCCCGGCGACGGCGTCACCGTCGGCGCTGCCGCCGTTGCCGTTGCCGTCGAGCAGGGCGTTGCAGTAGCCGCCGTACTCGGGCTGGGACTCGGAGTACGTCCAGCCGAGGACGTCGCGGTAGAAGGCCTGGGTGCGCTCCAGGTCGGAGGCCATCAGGTCCACCCAGCAGGGCGTGCCGGCGGGCCAGGGATTCGTATGCGTGCTCATGTCGATCGTCCTCCGCAGAACCGATGGATGGTATGCGCCGAAGAACCGGACCGGCCGGTGTGACCTCCGACACGATCCATGCTAGGAACAGCCCCGGACGCGCTAACGGGCCGAGCGGACACGTGACGCGTGGGTCCTCCCGGCGTCGTCGTGCCCGGGAGCGCGCGGATCCGGGCGGCGCTCACCAGGAGGGACGGACCATGAGGATGATGCTGCTGACCGCGGGATCCCGCGGGGACGTGGAGCCGTTCGCCGCCCTGGCCCGTCGCGCTGCTGCGCACGGGCACGAGGTCCGGCTCGCCGTCCCCGAGAACCCGGGGGCGGATCTGTCCGGGCTCGACACGGTGGGCCTGGAGGTCGACGTCCAGCGGCTGATCGGCACGCAGGGCGTCTCGCCGTGGCGGGCCGTGCGCTCCTACCGCACCGAGGTGGGCCCCGGCATGCGCCGGATGCTCTCCGCCGCCGTCCGCGAGACCCTGGCCTACCGGCCCGACATGGTCGTGCACCACCCCAAGATCCTCACCGCCCCTTTGGTCGCCGACGCGCTCGGCGTTCCCCACGTGGTGGTGGAGACCGTGCCCGTCCTCACCCCCACCCGGGAGTTCCCCGCGCCGGGGGTGGTCACCCACGACCTCGGGCCGTTCAACCGGTGCACCTACGCGGTCACCCGCAGCGCTGGGCGGATGTTCCGCCGCGACGTCGAGCGGGCGTGCGCACAGCTGCCCGGCTGCTCCGCCGGGGCCGCGCCCTCCGCCCCGGCGGCGTCGCTGGTCCCCATCAGCCCGCAGCTGCTGCACCGGCCCGCCGACTGGCCCGCTACGACCCACCTCACGGGCGCGTGGCACGACGACGCCGGCGCTGCACCGCTCGATCCTGACGTGCTCCGATTCCTGCGGGGCGGGGAGCACCTGGTGGCGACCTTCGGCTCCATGGCCGCCGGTGACCCGCTGGCCCGGGGGAGAGCAGTGGTGGAGGCCGCCCGCGCCCACGGTCTGCGGACCCTGCTGCTCACGGGCTGGGGCGGCCTCGACCTGCCCGACGCGCTGCGCGGCGACGACGTGCACGTCACCCGATCCGTGCCGCTGGACGCGGCGCTGACCGGGGCGGCGCTCGCCGTCCACCACGGCGGGGCCGGGACCGTGCACACCGTGGCCCGGGCCGGCGTTCCGCACGTGGTCGTGCCCTTCCTCGCCGACCAGCCGTTCTGGGGCCGGCAGCTGCACCGGCGCGGGCTCGCCGCGGCGCCCATTCCCCGGAAGCGGCTGACTGCGGAGCGGCTCACGGCGGCGGTCGTCGAGGCGCTCGCCTGTACAGCCACCGCTGAGCAGGTAGGGCAGGAGATCTGGCAGGAGCGCGGCCTGCAGACGGCGCTCGACGTCGTGCTCTCGTGCTGAATCGGGACGTGCGCAGAACACCGGTCGCTGTCGTCGGCAGGTAAAGCCGACTTTCGGGCTCCCGCCGATTCGTCATGAATGCTGGTGCGCATTCTCGGACGCTCTGACTCTTTTTCCCGGAAATGCCGTGCGACCTGCTTCGACACCGGACCGGGCCCGCGCTCGGTTAGGGTCGGTGCCGTACCGCGCCCCTCATCGGGGGACAGCAGTTCACCGGGCGACCGCCGAAGCGCCCACGAACCCGAGGGGCCGTCCGTGGAGACCGTCGTCAACGCCGCACCGCTGTGGCTCCTCGTCGCCACCGGGCTGACCGGCGCGGTGCTCGGAGCGTTCCTGCCCCGTGTGGTCGTCCGCTACAGCCCCGCGGTGGACGAGCCGCTGCCGGCTCCGTCCCGGCCGGTGCTCGCCACGGCCACCGCGGCCCTGTTCGTCCTGGTGGCGGCGGTTCTCGGCTCCTCGTGGGAGCTGCCGGCGTACCTGTTCTTCGCCGCGGTCGCCGTGGTGCTCGCCGTGATCGACCTGCGTCACCATCTGCTGCCCAACGCCGTGGTGCTGCCCGCGCTGGGCGTCGGCTTCGTGCTCCTCGCCTGCGCCGCCGCAGGTGAGGGCGCATGGGGTGGCGTGGTGCGGGCCGTGCTCGGCGCCGTCGCCCTCTTCGTCCTGTACCTCGTGTTGGCGCTGATCTCGCCGGCCGGCCTCGGCATGGGCGACGTCAAGCTGGCCGCGGTGCTCGGCCTCTTCCTCGGCTACCAGGGGTGGGGGGCGCTGTTCGTCGGTGCCGTCCTGGCGTCCGTCATCGGGGCGGTCGTGGGCCTGGCCGTGCTGGCGTCCCGCCGCGGGGGCCTGCGCAGCGACGTCCCGTTCGGCCCGTCGATGCTGGCCGGCGCCCTGCTGGCCGTGGCGGTGGGAGAGCAGGTGGCCCGGTCGTACCTGCTGCCGGGCCTGTACTGACGCCGTTCGGGGGACAAGTCCCCCTCAGTGGTGGTCGATGCAGACGCATGCAGTGTCCCACTAGGCATTACGTCGCTCTTTGACGTCCCCCAAACTGCATGCGTTCGAATGCTTGTCACTTTGCAATCGCTACCGCTATCTTTTCTACAGGTCGGTAGGCAAGCGGCAGACAGATCCCGCAAGACGCGAATGCCAAGGGCTCGTCCTACGACCCAACCCCCTTTTCTCTCTTACTCTGAGGACTCATCATGCTGCCCATTCTCGTCACCCTGCAGTACGTCGCCGACGCCAAGAACTCCATCGTGGACCGCCTGACCCGCGAGGAGAAGGGCGCCACCGCCGTCGAGTACGGCCTGATCGTCGGTCTGATGGCCGTCATCATCGTCGCCGCTTTCCTCATCCTCGGCCCCAAGATCAACTCCCTGTTCACCAACCTCGACTTCGGGGACGCCAACTAGCGATTGCACTCGGAAGGCTCTCGTCCGAGGATCTTCCAGTCTGCGTCGCGGCGCCTGGCAAGGCGCCGCGACGCTCCCTGCTTCTGGTACTCCAAACCCCCGGCTCCTTTTCCACCAAGGACGTGCAATGACCATCTGGAACTCGCAGCGCGGGGCCGCAGCCGTGGAGTTCGCATTGGTCCTACCGATGTTGCTCGTGATTCTGCTGGGCATCATCGAATGCGGCCGTGCCTACAACGTCCAGATCAGCCTCACCCATGCAGCCAGGGAGACCGCGCGCACCATGGCGATCGAGAACGTCTGGGGCGACGCCGTCAGCCGCGGAAGGACGGCGGCACCGTCCGTCGCCCTCACGACAACGGACTTTGCCGCCGCGCCAACCGTGTGCCTCCCAGGGCAGCAGATATCGGTGACCGTGACACACGAACTCCAGACTCTTACCGGTATCGCGAACGGTGTGTCCCTCAAGGGGAAGGCAGCCATGCGATGCGGCGGCTGATCGACCACTTGTTTCGTGCCCGCAAGATCCACCGCACGAACAGTGAACGAGGGGCCGTGGCCGTCATGACAGCTGTGTCACTCGTCGTGCTGTTACTGGCAGCCGCGATCGCCATCGACGTCGGACTGATGTACGAGGAGCGCGCGCAACTGCAGTCCTCCGCCGATGCCGCGGCCCTCGCCGTGGCGCAGGACTGCGCGGCCGGCGACCCTTGTCAAGCTGCGGCCATGCTGACGCGCGCGCGCCAGTACGCTGTCGCGAACGTGCGTGATACCACCGTCGATGTGGATCAGCCGGTCAGGACCGGCAGCACAGTCAAGGTCGCGGTGCACTCCCTCGACTCAGACGGCGCCGGATCCCTCGCCCTGAATTTCGGGTTCGTCACGGGACAGGACGAGGCGTACGTGTCCGCGGCGGCCAAGGCCTCCTGGCGCGCTCCGTACCGAGGGACTGCTGCCCTTCCCTTCATCTTCTCCCGGTGCGATTTCCACCTCGGGACCGGCCCACAGGTGCTGCAGATGCACAGCGGCAGCAACGGTAACGGTAACGGGAATGGCAAGACCAAGAAGAGCGACGGCACCGACATGGAGGAGTGCGGGTACAAGGCCACCTCCGGTCACAACCTGCCCGGTGGCTTCGGCGTCATCGACAGCAATTCCTGCCAGGCGCTCGTCGAGATCGGTCAAAAATCCTACTCTGATCCCGGTAACAGCATCCCCGGCGAGTGCAAGACCAAACTGCCCACGTTGAAGGGCCAAACGATCCTCCTGCCCATCTACAACGATCTTGGCGCAACCGGCAACAACGGATGGTATCGCCCGGACGGATGGGCTGCCTTCAAGTTGCTCGGCTGGAACTTTCCCTCCACCTCGGAGGGCAACACGACACCGGGTGCCACCTGCACTAATCCCTGCACTGGCGTGGTCGGCGAGTTCGTCCGCTTCGTCGGCCTCGATGAGGCGGAGTTCGAGTTGCCCGAGACCGGCGACCCCACGCCCACCGACTACGGCGTGGTCGTCGTGGGACTCGACGAGTAGGACAACCAGAGATGTTCCACAGCGCCCGATTTCCATCACTCCCCATCCCCTCGATCTCGGGAAGAACACCGTGAAGATCCGCATTCTCGCCGGCTTTGTGATGGCCGTCCTGGCCATCGCCGGCTTGGTCCTCGTCACCACCTACGTCGGCGCGGCCGACGCCCGGGCCCTGGACGACCAGGAACCCCGCGAGGTCTACCTCGTGACCGCGCCGATTTCCGAGGGCACTCCCGTGGAGGAGTTCGGAGAGTCCATCGCCGTGCATACGGTGCCCGCCGCCGTGGTACCGGAAGGCGCGCTGTCCTCTTTGGACGGCCAAAACGGCAAGGTCGCCGGCGTGGACCTGCAGCCGGGAGAGCAGCTGCTCGACTCGCGATTGGTCGACCCTGAGGCTCTCGAAGCTCCCGGAACCATGCCGGTCCCGGACGGACTGCAGGAAGTGACCGTCCAGCTGGACGCTCCCCGCGTGGTCGGTGGCCAGCTCGCAGCCGGGGACCGGGTCGGACTGTTCGTCTCCTTCGAAAGCGACGACAACCGGCAGGCCCGGACCGCCAAGGACCTGGACAAGATTCTCGTCACCTCGGTACAGGGCGCACCGACTGCGACCGCTCCCGCGGAGGGAGAAGCTGATGCCGAGGTCAGCGGCAATGAGGCCCCCGCCGTGCCGGAGGGCTCCATGCTTGTCACTTTCGCCGTCAACGCCGACACCGCCGAGAAGATCGTCTACGCCTCCGAGTTCGGCCGGATCTGGCTCTCCCTCGAGCCCGAGGACGCCGAGGAGAACGCCAACGGCGCCACGCGGGAGGACTTCTCATGAGCCGCCTGTTGCTGGTCACCGGCGACCCTGCCTACGACGCCCGCTTTCGTCAGGCTGTCCAGGGTCGACTGCCCGGCGAGGTGCAGACCGTGCTCGGCACCGCCCTGCCGTCCACTCCGGACGAGCTGCTCGGACGCTCCATCGGCGAGCTTCCTTCGGCGGTCGTCCTCGGTCCCGGCGTGGATCTCTACGAAGCCCTGCGCCTGGGCGGCGTCTTCGACATCCAGCGCCCCGAGGTCGCCCTCGTCCTGGTGGTGCCGGGGGACATGTCCTTGGCCGTGGCCGCGATGCGCGCCGGCTTCCGCGACGTGCTCGACCTCGACGCCGATCCCGATGGCATCCTCGGCACTCTGTCCCGTGTCCTGGACGCCGCGGAGTCCCGCCGCCGCGTGCTCCCTACCAGCGGTCCGGCGACCGGGAGTATGCATGCCGTGCCGTCGGCCCGTCGCGACGACTCGCGCACCATCGTCGTGACCTCGCCCAAGGGCGGGGTCGGCAAGACCACGGTGGCCACCAACCTGGCCGTGGGACTGGGCCGGATCGCGCCCATGAGCACGGTCATCGTGGACCTGGACGTCCAGTTCGGGGACGTCGCCGCCGCGCTGCGGCTGGCCCCCGAGCACTCGCTGACCGAGGCGGTGAGCGGCCCGTCCGTCGACGACGCCCTGGTGCTCAAAACTTTCCTCACCGTGCACCCTGCTTCCATCTACGCCCTGTGCACTCCTGCCAATCCGGCGGAGGGCGAGCTGGTGGGCGCCGCCCAGGTGGCGCACCTGCTCGAGCAGCTGTCCGGTCAGTTCCAGTACGTCGTCGTGGACACCGCTCCGGGCATGGGCGAGCACGCGCTCGCCGCGCTGGAGGCGGCCACCGACGTCGTCTTTCTCACCGGGATGGACGTCCCCGGGGTGCGTGGACTCCGCAAGCAGATGGACCTGCTCGGGGAGATCGACCTCGTCCCGCCGAGGGCGCAGGTCGTCGTCAATGCCGCCGACCGCAACACCGGGCTGTCGGTGCAGGACGTCGAGGCCACGATCCGCGCCTCGGTCGACCACGTGGTCCCGCGCTCCCGCATGGCCGCCTACGCCACCAACCGTGGCGAGCCCCTGCTGCTGCACGCGCCCAAGGACAAGGCCGCCCGGCAGCTGCAGGCCCTCGTCGACTCCTTCGCTCCCCAGCGCTCCGCATCCCGGCGGGGCCCGTCACGGAAGGCTCTGGTCCGCTCGTGAAGCTCGCCGAACGCCTGGCCGCCGCTCGCGGCGAGACCCTTCCCCCGCCCCAAGTGGCTCCTGCTCCTCCTGCCCGGACAGCAGAAGATCAGGGCGGTTCCGTTCATCTGCTTGAGGCGGAGATCGTCACGTCGCCGGCCGAGGACTTTCCTCCGGCTGCGGATAGCGCGCCGGCCCTGAGCTCACTCGTGCTTCCTTCCGCTGCCCCGGAGGCACCGGCGGTGCCGGCCGAGCCGGCCCCGCGGATGCAGACCGGTAAGGTCGACGCGCTGGCCGGTTTGAAGCACCGGGTCAAGCAGGAGCTGCTGGACCGCATCGGTTCCCGGCAGTCGGACTCGAGCCTCTCCGACATCCAGCTGAAGGACTTCGCCACCAAGGAGCTCACGCGGATCGTCGCCGAGGAGCAGGTGCCGATGTCCTCCGAGGAGCGGATCCGCTTGATCCGCTCCGTCAGCGACGACGTGCTCGGCTACGGACCGCTGCAGGAGCTGCTCGACGACGACTCGGTCACCGAGATCATGGTCAACGGCCCGGACCAGATCTTCGTCGAGCAGAAGGGCAAGGTCACCCTGTCCGAGTCGACGTTCGCCTCCGAGCAGGACCTGCGCCACGTCATCGAGAAGATCGTCACCCAGGTGGGCCGGCGCATCGACGAGTCCTCGCCGCTGGTCGACGCGCGCCTGCCCGACGGCTCGCGCGTCAACGCGGTCATCCCGCCGCTGGCCGTGAAGGGGTCGTCCCTGACGATCCGCAAGTTCGCCAAGGACCCGCTCACCGTCGAGGACCTCATCCGCTTCGGGTTGGTGTCCCCCCAGATGGCCGAGCTGCTCCGGGCGTGCGTCGAGGCACATCTCAACATCCTCGTGGCCGGGGGCACCGGCACCGGCAAGACCACGATGCTCAACGTCATGTCCTCCTTCATTCCGCACGGTGAGCGCATCGTGACGATCGAGGACGCCGTGGAGCTGCAGCTGCAGCAGGACCACGTGGTCCAGCTCGAGTCGCGGCCGGCCAACATCGAGGGCCGCGGGGAGATCACCATCCGCGACCTGCTGAAGAACTCCCTGCGCATGCGGCCCGACCGGATCGTGGTGGGGGAGTGCCGCGGCGGTGAGGCGCTGGACATGCTCCAGGCCATGAACACGGGCCACGACGGGTCGATTTCGACCATCCACGCCAATTCCCCGCGTGACACCATCTCGCGTCTGGAGACCCTCGTGATGATGGCCGGCATGGACCTGCCGCAGCGGGCCATCCGGGAGCAGATCGCCTCGGCCATCCACGTGGTCGTCCAGCTCTCCCGCCTGCGCGACGGCACCCGCCGGGTCACCCACATCACCGAGATCCAGGGCATGGAGGGGGAGACCGTGACGCTGCAGGACGCCTTCCTCTTCGACTGGGACGCCGGCGTGGACCCGCGGACCGGCCGGTTCCGCGGCACGACCCGCTCCACCGGGGTGCGGCCGCGCTTCGTGGACAAGTTCGAGGACTACGGCATCAAGCTCCACCCCTCCGTCTTCGACCCGGGACGGCGCTGATGGCACCGCTGCTGGTCGGCGTCGCCCTGCTGGTGCTCGCCGGGCTGCTCGGGCTGTTCGTGGTCTTCCGCTCCCGCACCCCGCGGCTGCCCATGGACCGGCGCCGGCCCCCACGCGGGCCCAGAGAGCTGGACAGCTCGCAGCTGTCCCGGCTTTCGGGCGTGACCACCGAAGCGGTCGCGGAGTTCCTGGAGCGCAAGGGCTGGACCCGCAAGGTCGCCGCGGCGCTCGAGAACGCCGGGATCAAGTCCTCGCCCGCCGACTTCCTGGTGCTGGTCGTCATCGGCATGGTCGTCGCGGCTGCCGCCGGGACCCTCGCCGGTGGCCTGCTGCTCGGGCTGCTGTTCCTTTTGGCGGCTCCACTGGTGGCCAAGGTCGGCGTCGGCTTCCTCACGAACCGGCGCAAGCGGATCTTTGCCGATCAGCTCGACAACACCCTCCAGCTGTTCTCTGGCTCCTTGCGGGCCGGCCACTCGCTGCTGCGGGCTGTCGACGCGGTGGCCAGGGAGTCCGAAGCGCCGACGTCCGAGGAGCTGACGCGGATCGTCAACGAGACCCGGCTCGGTATGGACCTCGACGACTCCCTTGACCAGGCGGCCAAGCGCATGGACTCTCAGGACTTCTCGTGGGTTGCCCAGGCGATCGGCATCCACCGCGAGGTCGGCGGTGATCTCGCCGAGGTGCTCGACCGCGTGGCGGGCACCATCCGTGAGCGCAACCAGATCCGGCGGCAGGTCAAGACGCTCTCGGCGGAGGGCAAGATGTCCGCCTACATCCTCATGTTGCTGCCCGTACTGATCGTCGCAATCCTGTCACTGATCGCTCCGGACTACATCTCCCAGTTCGTCACGAGCGGCATCCTTGGCTACGCACTGATCGTCGTCGCGCTGCTGATGTTCGCGATCGGCGGTTTCTGGATGTCGCGGATCGTCAAGATCACCTTCTGAGCCCCCGCCCTGACCTGAAGGACGTTCCATGACTGCCCTCCTATTCGGCCTATTCCTCCTCGCCGGTGCCGCGGTCTTGGCCATCTGGCTCGCCGTCGGCGTGCGCTGGGGCGGGGACCGACTGGTCCGGCTCAATCTGCGTGCAGGGTTCGAGAGCGCCGGTGCCGGAACGCCCCGTGATGCCCCGGAATTCGGCTGGGCTCGCCGCTTCACGACCACCAACGGACAGGAGCGGCTCGAGAACCTCCACTCCAAGGCCGGCCGGCCGGCGGAGTGGCCGATCGTCCGGCTCTTGGCCTATAAGGTGTACGCCCTGGGCGCGGCCCTCCTCATGGGCTTCCTGCTCCTGGCGGTTACCAACGGCAACGGCATGATTCTGCTCATCACCGTGGTCATGGTGCCCGTGGGGTACTTCCTGCCTGAACTGCTGCTCTACTCCCGAGGGATCGAGCGGCAGAAAGCGATCGGACTTGAGCTCGCCGACACCCTCGACCAGATGATGATCGCCGTGGAGGCCGGCCTTGGCTTCGAGTCCGCGATGGCCCGTGCCGGGCACAACGGCAAGGGCCCGCTCGCGGAGGAACTCGTGCGCACCCTGCAGGAGATGCGCGTGGGCATTCCGCGCCGCGACGCCTACCTGGCGCTCGAACAGCGCACCGACGTACCCGACCTGCGGCAGTTCACCCGTGCGGTGATCCAGGCCGACGCCTACGGCATCTCCATCTCGACGGTGCTGCGCACGCAGGCCAACGAGATGCGGGTGAAGCGGCGCCAGCGGGCCGAGGAGGCGGCGCAGAAGATCCCGACCAAGATCCTCATTCCGTTGATGCTGTTCATCCTGCCGGTGCTCTTCCTCACCGTGCTGGGGCCGACCGTGCTCAACGTCCTGAAGATGTGAGCGGAATGCTGAAGACCATCGATCCTACGAGGCCGAAGAAGTTCTCCGTCCTTCCTGCCCTCCTCGCCCTCGTCTCCCTCGTCGCCACCGGTCTGCTCGTGCAGCAGCAGCTGAACGGGTCCGTCGTCCTCGGCGGGGACGTCCAGCACGCGGACCCCACCTCGGTGAGCGCCCCCGGCCCGCTCTCCACCTCCTCCTCGACCGCGAACGACGCCCGGACGGCCGGTGATCCGGGCCCCGGTACCGGCGTCAACGGGCCGGAGACCTGCGGCGATCTGTTCACCCGGGCGCGGGTGTGCTCCCCGTCGATCGGCGTGGACGCGGACCTCGAAACCGTCGGCACGGACGGGAGCGGGGCCATGGTCGTGCCCACCCACCCGGACCGGGCGGCGATCGGCTGGTACGAGGAATCGTCCCCGATCGGCGCCGCGCAGGGCAACGCCGTGCTGGCCGGCCACGTGGACCACCCCGCGGAGGCTCCCGCCTTGGGCACCCTGTACACCGCGCGGCCGGGCCAGAAGTTGTGGGTCTCCGACGGGGCCGGTGCCGTGCACTCCTACACGGTGGTCGCCGTGCGGGAGCCGTCCCCGCGGACCGCGCTGCCGCAGGACGTCTTCGAGCTCACCGGCGAGCCCGGGCTGTCCCTGATCACCTGCTCCGGCGACTACGTCCGCCCCGACGGCTCGCCCACGTGGTCCTACACCAACAACCTGGTGGTGGACCTCGCCCTCGACCCGCAGACGGCGCCCGTCCCGTGACGCGGTGCGCGACGTGACACTGTCCGCTCTTGCGGGTACACCGCCCGTCGCACGGCGTCTTCCACGGGACACCGACACCCCATGCAATTACATTGGTAAACGACGGTGGTCCCCTCGCCGATCCGTCACGATCCCCCCTCGCCAGGAGACAGCCATGCCCTCCATCCCGTCCGCCCGCCGCCCGCGGCTGCTCGCCGTCGCGGTGCTCGCCGGCACCACCGTGGTCGCCGGTCCGCTGCTGACCGCGCTGCCGGCCGTCGCCGCCCCCGTAGGGATCGCCGGCACCGCGGTGCCGGTCCCCGAGGGCACGCCCACCACCGGGCCGGAGCGCTACTTCACCCCCGTCACGCTGAGCAACGGGGACACCGCCTACGGCATCCACGAGGCCCAGCCCCTGGCCCCGACGGGGGAGGACGTCCTCGACGACGAGCACTACGCCGTGGCTCAGCCGTTCGACGACCCCGCCGGAGGCGCGACGCAGGTCGTCGGTGAGAAGGTCGGCGACATCCCCGTCTACTGGGAGCCGGACAACGCCGCGCTGGCCGGGTACATCCTCTCCGTCTACGGAGGCACCGCGGACCCGCACGAGGCGCTGGCCGTCCACTGGGCCGTGCGCTCCCTGGCCTCAGTCGAGGCGCCCGATCCTGAGCTGTCGGGCCTCGCGCGGTCGCACATCGACCGCGCGGCCGTCCTGGTCGAGGACGCCCGCCGCACCGTGCCCGTGCTCGAGGCGCAGAAGAGCTATGCGATCTCCGTGGACCACGCTGCCGACGGCAGCCCGGAGCGCCTGCTCGTCCGGCTTCCGGAGGTCCACGACACCGTGACCGTGGCCCTCTCCGGACCGGTGACCTTCGCCGACGGAGCCCGTGAGCTGACCGTCACGGACGGGGAGCAGGAGCAGGTGCTCGACCTCGCCGTGCCCGCAGGCACCACCGAGGGGAAGCTCACCGCGACCGTGACCGCCACGACGCCCTCCACCGAGCTCACCGTCCTCGCCGACGACCGCTACCGCGACCTGCTCATCGCCGGCCGGGACCGCGCACTGACCTGGTCCGCGAGCGCTGCGTTCACGATCGCCGAGCTCCCCGCACCGGGCGCCGGCGAGTCCGCCGGGAACGAGGAACAGCCCGACGACGGCGACACGGGACCGATCCCCGGCGCCGACCCGGTCGCCGGTGACAACGGCGCCGCCGAGGAACCGAGCGCCGTCGGCCGCGACGACGACCCGCGGCCGGAGCCGTCCGGCGACGGAGCGGTCCGGCCGGAGCCCGTGACCGAGAGCGGCGCCGCGCCCGAGCGGGACGTCCCGGTCGTGGTCGTCGCCCCGGAGGTCGGGCAGCGCGTGAACGCGACCGTGGACGCGTTCGTGCTGTTCGAGGAGTCGACGAGCACGCACACCGAGACGGTCACGGAGACCACCACGACCGTCTCCGGATTGGCCGGCTCCGGCTTCGACAGCGCTGCCGGCTACGACTACGGCGCGGGCTACGGCTCCGTGTACGCCGACGCCGTCACGGCGAACACCGGCACCGGAGCCGTGCAGTCCGCCGGCGCATCGCAGAGTTCCACTACGGTGCTCCTCGGCGTGGTGGCCGTAGGCGCCGGCCTCGGCTCGTGGGCGCTGCACCGCCGCCGGTCCGCCGCTTCCGACCAGACCTCCTGACCGCCGTTGCACCCTTCTCGCTACTGGAGAACCCGATGACCCAGCAGACCCGCATCCTTGCCCTGGCCGCGCTCGCGCTCGCGGCACTCACCGGCTGCGGCAGCGCCGCGGCCGAGGCGCGGTCCGCGCACACCTACGAGCCGCTCCCGCCGCTGTCCACGGCGACCCCGTCCGCCACGCCGGAGCCGCAGCCCACCTCACGGCCCGCCCCGGACGCGGAGGCCCCGTCCTCCGCTCCGGCCGCGGGCAGCGGCGGCCAGCCCGCAGTCGCCGGGAGCACCTCCGGGACGCCCGCTGCCGGGGGAGGCGGCGGCTCAACCCAAGGGGCCGGTGCCGTCGCAGCCCCCGCCCCCGTGGCGGCGCCGGTGCAGGCTCCGGTGCAGGCCCCGGCACAGGCTCCGACCCAGGCGTTGGTGCAGCTTCCTGCACCGGCGGGCGCAGGGGAGTTCTCGGAGAAGATCACGGAGCGGACCACGACGTCCACCACCACGACCACCTCCAGCAGGCTCGAAGCCGGCCTCGTGGTCGAGCTCACCTGCGAGGGCGTGTGCCTGCTGGACGACCTCTCCGTGCCCGAGCTCACCGGCCCGGACGGGCCCCTCGAGCAGGAGATGCTCGCCCGTGCCCTCGAGGAGGAGCTGCGGCGGGCCGGCGCGGACACGTCGCTCACCGACGACCTGGTCGAACAGCTGACCCGCTCCGGGTGGGACCTGGCGGACCGGGAGCTGGAGGACGGGGACGAGACGTTGCTCTTCAAGCTTGGTTGATAAGACCACAGGATGTGAAAGGTGTGGACCGCAGTTGTATGTGTTCTTGATTTCCCATGCAGGGGTACCTCGGTGCCTACGGTGACTTCCACAGTTGAGGGATGGCCGACGGCTCCAGGAGCCGAGTTCTCCAAGCGGTTCCCGTTGTTCATGCGAACAGCGCTGGTAGGGGCATGGGTTCTGGCCGTGCTTGTCCTGGGCAAGATTGTTCAAAGCGTCGTCATCGAACCGCGAGTTTATGGGCAGGACTCGCACGCTTACTGGCTGGCAGCTCAAGGCGATCTTGCCTACAGCAGGGCTGCTGGGACGGTGGATGCCTATTTGTACTCTCCGGCATTCTTGTGGTTGCTCAAGCCGTTGTCCTGGTTGCCATGGCCAGTGTTCTTGGTCTCATGGACGGTACTCCTCCTCCTGACCGCGGTGTGGCTGGTACGGCCCCTGCGCTGGCAGTGGGCAGTGCCGCTCTTCATCTACTGCTTGCCGGAAATCCTGGTGAGCAACATTTTTCTGCTTCTGGCGGTGGCTGCGGTGCTGGGGGTGCGTTGGCCCGGCCTCTGGGCTTTTCCGATTCTCACCAAAGTGACCATGGGCGTCGGGCTGTTGTGGTTCGCTGGGCGTAGGCAGTGGCGGGATTTCTTCACAGGGGCAGTAGCGGCATTGTCCATTGCGGCGATCGGCTACGTGCTGCAACCGCAAGCCTGGGATGCCTGGTTCGATTTCTTAGTATCGAATCGGGACGGCACCCGGGACGGGTTGGGGCTTTTCATATTTCGTTGCTCCATTGCGATCGCTTTGGTTCTCCTGGCCGCGCGCCTCGACAAAGCATGGTTGATAGCCCCTGCCATGCTCCTGGCTTCGCCTGTTTTGGTGTCCATCGTCCCGGCGGCTCTCCTGGTCGCGATTCCCCGGTTAGCGATGACGGGACGCAGGCACCGTGATGTTGGCGCGGCGCCTACAGATCGCTGGGATTCCGCCTCGCAGAGCCATGCAGATGACAGTCAATGGGTGTGAAGGCCTGTAGGACCGGCACACGGTAGTACCTCAACCCCTTTGCGAGCGTGGCGGAGCTCATCGTGGTGTCGTCGGCTCAGACGGCGCCGGACGCCCAGTGCACGGCGAAGCACGCCGTGGCCGCCATGGAGCACAGCCACACGGCGGCCTCCCGCGTCCACGGCACCTTCCGGGTCATCGCGGACGTGACGACGGCCCCGACGGCCAGGCCGATGCCCAGCCACAAGGACCACTCCGTGAACAGCTGCAGGACGGCGCCGAGCACGCCGAAGCCGGCGTCGTCGAGGACGCGGTCGATCTCGAGATTCATGTGGACTCCCCCCGGAGCAAGCGGACGTGGCCGGGCGCTCCCAAGGCGCCCGCGACGAGGACGGTGCCCCGTCGGCCGCGGGGGAGCGAGGATCAGCCGGTCCCCGCGCGGCCGGTGGGCGCGCTCGTCGACTCGGAGCCTAATCCATGCATTTGCGACATGGTCGGTGGGGAGCGTCGCTTCTTCCGGGGACAGCAGGGGGCCTGGGGGCCGACCCCTGGGTGGTGCGGAGCGGTCCGCCTGCGCCCGGGGCCGGGTTCCGTGGACGTACAGTGTCCTGGAACCGTTCGAGCGTCCCCGCCTCGGACCTGCAGCACGCCCCCAGGAGACACCCCTCGTGAACGCCCTCATGTCCTCGGTCCCGCACGGCCCCGCCGCCTGATGGCCAAGCTCTACTTCCGCCACGGCGCGATGAACTCCGGCAAGTCCACGGTCCTGATCCAGGCCGCCCACAACTACGAGGAGCGGGACCAGACGGTCCTCGTGGCCAAGCCGGCGATCGACTCCAAGGGCGCCGGGACCGTGGTCTCGCGGCTGGGGGAGTCCCGCACCGTCGACCTCCTGCTCGCCCCGGAGGACCGGGTGCGCGAGCAGTTCCGCACCGCCGTCGAAGAGCACGGCACCGTGCACTGCCTGCTGGTGGACGAGGCGCAGTTCCTGACGCCGGAGCAGGTGGACGACCTGCTGCGCATCGCCGTGCTCGACGGTGTGCCGGTGCTCGCCTACGGCCTGCGCACGGACTTCCGCACCGATGCCTTCCCCGGCGCGGCCCGTCTGCTGGCGGTGGCGCACACGGTCGAGGAGCTGCGGACGATCTGCCGCTGCGGCTCCAAGGCGATGTTCAACGCCCGGCGCGTGGGCGGGGAGTTCATCTTCGAGGGCGACCAGGTGGCCATCGACGGCGCGGCCGTCTCCTACGAGTCGCTGTGCGCGGCCTGCTACCTCGAGCGTTCCGGCGGCCGGCTGAGCTGACTGCCCGGGCCCGAACGACTCGGCGGGCGCGGGACACGCAGGAGGCCTCCGGGACCGAGGAGTCCCCCGGGGCTCCGGTGCTGTCCCCGGACGTCGCGCCCGGACAGGACGAAAGACCCGGGCATGACGAAAGACCCGGACCCACGTCCGTGGGTCCGGGCCTCGCCGATGTCCTGCGACATCATCTGGTCGGGATGACAGGATTTGAACCTGCGACCTCGTCGTCCCGAACGACGCGCGCTACCAAGCTGCGCCACATCCCGTGAAGCGTCCGGCCTCGGCCGGAAACAACTGCTCCATCATAGCCATCCCGCCCCGTGCGTGGGAAATCGGGTCCACACGGCCGTGTTGCGACAGAGAATGTCATCCGCCGGCAAGCGTTGACCGGAGGCTCCGCTCGTGCTTGCCTGAGCGCACGGCACCGTCGGTTCGCGATCGACATCGGAGGAACGTCCGGCCGGGCACGGCGCCGCATCGTGGGGAGGGGCCGTGCGTCGACGAGAGTCCGGCAGAGGGCTCCTCCTGGCTGCGCTTCTCGCCCTCACGGCCGGCGTCCCTGCCGCGGCCCTTCCGGCAGGCCCGGACGGTGCCGCCTCGACGGAGCAGATCACCCGAGCCGTCACCGCCGAGCAGCTGCAGGGCCACCTGCGGGCGTTCCAGGACGCCGCGGACGCCCACGGCGGCGACCGCGCCGTCGGCACCGGCGGCTACCGGGCGAGCGTCGACCACGTCGTCGAGCGGCTGCGGGCCGCCGGCTACGACCCCCGGGTGCAGGCCTTCACGGTCCCGGCCGACGACCACCACCACGAGTACGACGACGATCACGACGACGGCGCGGACGCGGGGGCCCGTGTCACCTACAACGTCCTGGCGGACACGGCCACGGGGGACCCGGACAGCACCGTGCTGGTCGGCGCGCACCTGGACAGCGTGCCGGGCAGCCCGGGCCTCAACGACAACGGCTCCGGCGCCGCGGGCGTCCTGGCCGTCGCCGAGGCCCTGGCCGGCACCGAGACGCGGAACAGGGTGCGCTTCGCCTGGTGGGGCGCGGAGGAGGTGAACCTCAACGGTGCCGACCACTACGTCTCCGACCTCCGGGCCGACGACCCCGCGGCGTTCGAGGACATCGCGCTGTACCTGAACCTCGACATGGTCGGCTCCCCGAACTACGGCCGCTTCTTCTACGACGGTGACAGCGCCGGGGGCGGCTGGCACGACTCCGTCGAGGCCCCGGCCGGATCGGAGGCCGTCGAGGCGGCCATCGCGGGCTACTTCGAGTCCGTGTCCCTGGCCGCCGAGGAGGTGCCCATCGACGACGGCAGCGACCACCTCGTGTTCGCCGCGGCCGGCGTCCCCGTGGGCGGGCTCTTCACCGGCGACACGGGCGAGAAGACGCGGCGGCAGGCGGACCGGTACGGCGGCGAGGCCGGCGAGGACTACGATCCCTGCTACCACTCCGCCTGCGACGACCTGGACAACGTCGACCTCCAGGTCCTGGAGGAGATGAGCGACGCCACGGCCGCGGTCGTCCTGGGCTTCGCCTCCTCCACGATCGACGACGGGGCGCGCCTCCGTCCCCCGGACGGGTGGCCCCGGCCCAGCGCGCTCGAGGAGCTGAGGCCGGTCCGCACGGGGCTCGTGGCCCTGGGCGTGCTCGCCGCGGTGGCCGCCGGGGGAGCCGTCGCCGTGCGGCGCCGCGCCCGCACGCCCCCGTGAGCCCTGCCGGCCGGAGCTGTGGGCCGATCAGTGGACAAAAGTCATTGACGCACCGGTAACCCGGCTGTGAACATATGCGAATCCGCGTCATCCCCCGATGACTGTGAACCGCGTCACGGCCGGGTCACCTCCGGCCGTCGCTCACCTGGAGGTCCCATGCCCGTTCGCACGCCCAGCTCCTGGATCACGGCGGCCGCCCTGGCCGGCGCCCTGACGCTCACGGCCACCAGCGCCGTCGCGGCCCCCTCCCGCGACCACAGCAACAACAACACCACCCACAAGATCACCCAGGCGGTCTCCGGGCAGAAGCTCACGGAGCACCTGACCGCCTTCCAGTCCATCGCGGAGGCCCACGACGGCAACCGCGCCTCGGGCACCTCCGGCTACCGGGCCAGCGTCGACTACGTGGTCGAGCGGCTACGGGCCGCCGGATACACCCCGGAGGTCCAGGAGTTCACCTTCCCGTACTTCCAGGAGGTCAGCCCCGCCACGGTCAGCGCGGACGGCACCCGGCTCGCCCCGGAGGACGTCGCGGTGATGACCTACTCCGGCACGGGCACCGTCACCGCCCCCGTGCAGGCCGTGGACACCACCGGTGACCGCGCGGCCAGCACCAGCGGGTGCGAGGCAAGCGACTTCGACGGTTTCCGGGCGGGCAGCGTGGCCCTCCTGCAGCGCGGCACGTGCGCCTTCGGGGTCAAGGCGGCCAACGCGGAGGCCGCGGGCGCCTCCGCCGTGCTGATCTTCAACACGGGCCTGCCGAACGCCGAGGACACCGTGGCCGGCACCCTGGGCTCCCCGGAGGCCACCACGCTGCCGACGGTCGGGCTCAGCTACCGGGCCGGCGTGGACCTGCTGGACGCCCAGGAGGTCACGGTCAGCACGGACACCGTCTCGGCGACCCGCACCACCTACAACGTCCTCGCCGAGACCGGCACGGGCGACCCCGAGAACACGGTCATGGTCGGCGCGCACCTGGACAGCGTGCTCGAGGGCGCGGGCATCAGCGACAACGGCACCGGCTCGGCGGGCATCCTCGCCATCGCCGAGGCGATCGCCAAGACCAGGACCGAGAACAACGTGCGCTTCGCCTGGTGGGGCGCGGAGGAGCTCGGCCTGCTGGGCGCCGAGCACTACGTGACCGATCTGCGGGAGAACGACCCCGAGGCCTTCGAGGACATCGCGATGTACCTCAACTTCGACATGATCGGCTCCCCGAACTACGGGCGCTTCGTCTACGACGGCAACGCCTCCACGTTCGACCCCGGTGACACCAACGTCCCCGAGGGCTCCGGCGCGATCGAGGCGGCGTTCCACGAGTACTTCGCCTCGGTGGGACTGGCCTCCGGCGACACCGAGTTCAGCGGCCGCAGCGACTACGGCCCCTTCATCGAGGCCGGCGTCCCGTCCGGCGGGCTCTTCACGGGCGCCGAGGGCGTGAAGACCGAGGAGCAGGCCGAGCTGTTCGGCGGGCAGGCCGGCGTGGCCTACGACTCCTGCTACCACTCCGTGTGCGACGACATCACCAACGTCAACCTCCAGGGCATGGAGGAGATGTCCGACGCCGCCGCGGCCGTCGTCCTGCGCTACGCGATGTCCACCCACGACGTCAACGGCGAGGGCGAGCCCTACAAGCAGAAGGGCAAGGGCGCCGTCGGCCACCCGAAGGGCAAGGACCGCGGCCACGGCCCGCACTCCGAGCACGGGCACGGCCACGGTCACGACCAGGCGGCCGCCTGACCGCCACGGAGCTCGACGGCCGGACGGCCCTGCCGGGACGCACCGCGCGTCCCGGCGGGGCCGTCCGGCTGCTCCACCGGGCCGAAGTCCTCGTCGCAGGTCCCCGCAGCCGCCGCCCGCGCCACAATCGGTCCGAACATTGTGCCTCTGACCTGGGGCTGAGATGCTGTGCGCGGGTCTCCACCCGCTCGTGGGGCCCATGATGGACACGGTCGAGCCCCCGATCGGCCCCAGGCCCCGGGAGGACCCATGCCGCACCGCACACCCCGCCGATGGACGGTGGCCGCGACCCTGGCCGGCACCCTGGCGTTCGCGGCGCCGGGCGCCGTCGCGGCCCCTCCGGGGGCCGGTGACGACGACGGAGCAGCCGCCGCCCTGGCCGTGCCCCCGGGACAGGTGATGTCGCACCTCGAGGTGCTGCAGGCCGTGGCGCACGCGAACAACGGCACCCGCGCCTCGGGCACCCCCGGCTACCGGGGCAGCGTCGACTACGTGGTCGGCCGGCTGCGGGCCGCCGGCTACGCCCCGCGGGTCCAGGCCTTCACGTTCCCGTTCTTCCAGGAGCTCGTCCCGACGACGGTCGCCGTGCCCGGCCCGGGCGGCGTCCCGCGGCTGCTGACCGCCGGGGAGGCGTCCGTGATGGTCTACTCCGGCTCAGGAACCGTGACGGCACCGGTGCAGGCCGTGGACACCACCGGCGCCCCGGGAGTGAGCACCAGCGGGTGCGAGGCCGAGGACTTCAGCGGTTTCACCGCCGGGAACGTGGCGCTGCTTCAGCGCGGCACGTGCCCCTTCGGGACGAAGGCGGCCAACGCCCAGGCCGCCGGGGCGGCCGCCGTACTGATCTTCAACACGGGCCTGCCCGGCGAGGAGGGCGTGGTCGCCGGCACCCTCGGGGAGCCCGGCGGCACGACGCTGCCGGTGGTCGGGCTCAGCCACGCGGCCGGGACCGCGCTGCTGGGCGGAGGCGAGGTGACCGTGACGGCGCAGACCGTCTCCGAGAACCGCCAATCCTTCAACGTCCTCGCCGAGACGAGCACGGGCGATCCGGGGAACACCGTGATGGTCGGCGCCCACCTGGACAGCGTGCCCGAGGGCGCGGGGATCAACGACAACGGCTCGGGCTCCGCGGGGATCCTGGCGATCGCCGAGGCGCTGGCGGACACGGACACCGCCAACACGGTGCGCTTCGCGTGGTGGGGAGCGGAGGAGTTCGGTCTGCGGGGGTCCCAGCACTACGTCGCGGACCTCCGGGCCAACGCCCCCGCCACGCTGGAGGACATCGCGCTGTACCTGAACTTCGACATGATCGGCTCCCCGAACTACGGACGCTTCGTCTACGACGGCGACCACTCCGCGTTCCCGCCCGTGCCGGGACCCGAGGGACCCGTGACGGCGCCGGAGGGCTCCGCCGCGATCGAGGCGGCCTTCCACGAGCACTTCGGCTCCGTGGGCCTGGCCTCCGGGGAGACGGAGTTCAGCGGCCGCAGCGACTACGGGCCGTTCATCGCCGAGGGCATCCCCTCCGGCGGCCTCTTCACGGGCGCCGAAGGAATCAAGACCGCGGAGCAGGCCGCGCTGTTCGGCGGCCGCGCGGGGGTCGCCTACGACTTCTGCTACCACGCCGCGTGCGACGACCTCGCCAACGTCGACGTCCGGGGGCTCGGCGAGATGACCGACGCGGCCGCGGCCGTGATCTCGCGCTTCGCGGCCTCCACCCAGGACGTCGACGGCGCGGGCGAGGGCGGTGGGCGAGGCAACGGCGAGGTCCCGCTCGGCCCGGCCTCCGCGGACCGGGGCCGTGGCCCGCACAGCGCCGCCGAGCCTCGCTGATGCGGTGACCGGAGAGGGCCGGAGTCCGGCCGCTCGGCGATCCGCATCGGCAGCCGCGCAGTCCGCGGGCAACCGGCCCCGTTCGGCCGGTGCGCTCGCGGTCCTCGTGCGCCGTCCCCGCCGCCCGTTGCCCGCCCGGCCATCGGGTGGGAGGGTGAGGCCATGACTGCTCCCCGGACCCCCGACTCCTCCGCCTCCGTCAGGCGCGGCGTCCTGTTCGACGTCGACGGCACCCTCATCGACTCCAGCTACCTGCACACCGTCGCCTGGTGGCACGCCTTCAACCAGGCCGGCCACGACGTGCCCATGCACCGGATCCACCGGCTCATCGGGATGGGCTCGGAGCAGCTGATCGACGAGCTGCTGCCCGCCGACCGGGACACCGACGAGGACGACGCCATCGGGGCGGCCCACGGCGCCCTGTTCTCCGTGCACTGGTCCGGCCTCAAGCCCACCCGCGGGGCCGCGGAGCTGCTGCGCCGCTGCACCGACGCCGGGCTCGTGGTGGTGCTGGCGTCGTCGTCGAACGTCACCGAGGTCGCCGCCATGCGCGAGGCCCTGGGCTCCGACGACGTCCTCACGGCCGTGACCACCGCCACCGACGCCGAGCGCAGCAAGCCCGCCCCGGACATCTTCGCCGCGGCGCTGGAGGCCGGGGACCTGCGCCCGGAGCACACGGTCGTGGTGGGCGACGCCCGCTGGGACGTGGAGTCGGCGCGGCAGCTCGGGCTGGACGCCGTGTGCGTGACCAGCGGCGGGATCAGCGAGACCGAGCTGCGGGAGGCGGGGGCAGTGGCCGTCTACGCGGATCCGCAGGCCCTGCTCGAGGACTTCGAGCACAGCCCGCTGGGCCGCCTCGCCGCCGGCTGAGTGCGGCCGGGCTCGGCCGGGCGCCGGACCTCAGCCGCCCGCCGGGTCCCCGTCCCCGCCGGCGTCCGGCCACATCGCCACGGCCCGCACGGGGGAACCGTCCATGCCGGTCAAGTGCAGCGGCAGGGCCGCGAACACGGCCCCGGGGCGGTCCACGGCCGCGAGACCGGTGAGGTTCTCCACGATCGCCCCGCCCGCCCCGAGCACCACCTCGTGCACGGGCAGCGCCACCGGGCCGGTGGCGTCCGCGGTGGGCGTGGGGTCCGGGTTGAGGGTGTCCACCCCGAGGGTGCGCACCCCGGCCGCGACCAGGCGGCGGGCGATCTCCGGGTCCAGGACCGGGTGCTCGAGGTAGCGCTCGGTGCCGAAGTGCGCCGACCAGCCGGTGCGGAAGAGCACGATCGTGCCCGGCGCGAGCCGGTCGAGCTGCCCGGCCACGTCCGTCCAGCGGATCACCCGGCCGGGCGCGCAGCCCGCGACGTCGACGACCAGGGCCGGTCCCACGAGGGAGGACAGCTCCAGGGCGTCGACGTCGGCGCCGCCCTGGACCGTGTGCGAGGGGGCGTCCACGTGCGTGCCGGAGTGGGTGCCGAGGTGCAGCTCCGCGACCCGGAACCCGTCCTGGGCCACGGTCGCGGCGGTGCGCGTGCGCACGTGCGGATCGCCCGGGAAGACCTGCATCCCGGTGCGCACCGGGTGGCTCAGGTCAACGACGCGCACCGGTGGCCTCCGGCTCGGCACCGCTGCCGGGGGTGCCCTCCGCCAGGTGCCGGGAGACCGGCCGGTCTCTGCGGATCCGGCGGGCCGCCGCGGCCCACGCGAGGTAGAGCACGAAGGAGATCACGAAGGTGGGGATGGTCGCCCCCACGGGGCTGGCCAGCACGTAGGTCAGCAGCAGCGAGGAGCCCGCGCCCACGAGCCAGGTCAGCACGGCGGCGGCGTTCACCCCGCCGCGGTACCAGTACTTCCCCCCGCGCCCGCGCAGGATGTCGGCGTCGTAGGAGCCCTTGTGGACCACGTAGTAGTCGGCCAGCATCACCGCGAAGACCGGCACGAAGAGCGCGCCGATGACGGTGAGGAACGCGGTGAACTGGCCCAGCAGGCCCAGCCAGGTGGCCCCCACCACGGAGATCGCGCCGAGCACCAGCGCGGTGGGCAGGAACCGGAGCCGCGAGGACGGCACCATGTTCACCACCGAGGAGACCATGCCGTAGACCACCATGGTGTTGGTCGCCATCACGGACAGGAACACCACCACGGCCAGCGGGGCGCCGAACGCCTCGACGATCACGGTGGGGTCGAACGGGACGGCCTCGCCGCCCTCGAGGACCACCCAGGCGATCGCGGTGGCGCCCAGGGCCATGGCGAGCGTGGTGGAGAGCGTGTAGCCGACCGCCGAGCCGACCACGCCGGCGGACTGGGTCCGGGCCAGGCGGTTGAACTCCGCCGAGAGCACGGTCCAGGAGATCGCGGTGGCGATCACGACGTCCAGCACCGACACCGCGGTCCAGCCGGCGGACGGGTCCGCCGGCAGGGCCAGGAAGTCCCCGACCGGGTGGGTGGTGAACGCGACGACGAAGATCCACGCCATGATCGCCAGGATCACCAGGGCCAGCCACGGCTCGACCCGGGCGATGCCGGTGTGCCCGAAGATGGCCAGGCCCACCACCACCAGCTGGGCCAGCACGGAGAACAGCACGGGGCTGGAGAACCCGGTGGCCTGGGCCACGACGTGGTTGACCGTGACGCCGGCGAGCATCGCCTGCACCCAGCTCCAGCCCATCAGCACCACCACGTTGGCCACGACCGGCAGGAAGGAGCCGCGCAGCCCGAACGCGCCCTTGGTCAGCGCCATGGTGGGCAGGCCGGTGCGGGTGCCCATGTTGCCCACCAGCACCAGCACGGCCCCGCCCAGCAGGGTGCCCAGCAGGATCAGGCCCAGGGCCGTGGCCCAGGGGACACCGGGCACGAACAGGGTGCCGGTGAGCAGGGTGGTGACCACGAGGTTCGCCGCGAGCCAGATCATGGTGATCCGCCCGGTGGGCAGGGTGCCGCGCAGGGGCCCGTAGCCGTCGGTGTTCTCGTCGAGGTGGTCCGAGAGGCGGGCCCAGGGCGAGGTGGCGGGCCGGGACCGCGGGGCGCGGCCGGCGGGTGCGGGATGCTGGGAGCTCATCGGCCCTCCTGGGCGCTCGAGGTGGGCGGGGCGGCGGGGGAGAGGTGCTCGTGGACGGCCAGGAGCTCCCCGGAGTCCCGGCGGGCGAAGACGACGGTCTCCCGCTCCTGCGTGGTCTGCGGGCCGTCCGGGGTGCGGACCGTGGTGCGGACGTCGTGGGTGAAGATCCCCACGGAGCCCAGCACCTGGACCCGGGCGGCGGAGCTGCGGCACTCGAGCACCCGCCACCCGGCGTCCAGCCACGAGCGCCACAGCGCCTCGTAGGCGGCGCGGTCCTCCAGGCGGGTCGGCTCCGTGTGGAAGACGAAGGTGGCGTCGGCCGCGAAGGCCGCGAAGTAGGCCTCCGTGTCGGTGGCGGCGAACGCCGCGACGAGCGCGTCGGCGGCTCGCACGACCTCGTCCTCGGTCAGGGCAGCTGGCATGGTCCGCGCTCCGCATCGTCGTGGCGGGACACCGTGGCGGCATCCGTGGTGGGAGACCGGGGCGGGCGTCCGTGCTGGAACCGGGGACCCGGCCTGGCGGCCGGGTCCCCGGGGGCTTGTCGGGTTGATGCCTGTAGGGCAACAAATGTTGCCCTAGTTTGTTGTGATGACCACCACTCTGTCAACCGGTTCATGACACGGGGTCCGCGGACCGCACACCGGGCCGCCCGCATCCGTGGGCACCGCGACCGCCTCGGCGCGCCCGGGCCGGGATGCGCGCGCACCCCGGACCTCAGGGTGTCCGGGGTGCGCGCGCTCGCCGCACGGCGGTGCGGCGACGCCGTGGGGCTCAGAGCCTGACCACCATCTTCCCGGTGTTCGCGCCGGCCAGCAGGTCGATGAACGCCTGCGGGGCGTCCTCGAGGCCCTCCCGCACGGTCTGGTCCCAGGAGATCTCCCCCGAGGCCAGCCAGCCGGCCATCCGCTCGCGGAACTCCGGGGCCATGTCCTGCCAGCCGCCGACCAGGAAGCCCTGCAGGCTCAGCATCTTGCCGATCGCCAGCGCCAGGTTCCGCGGCGCGGCAGGCGGCTCGGTGGCGTTGTACTGCGAGATCGCCCCGCACAGGCACACCCGGCCCCGGGTGTTCAGCACGGAGATCGCCGCCTCGAGGTGCTCGCCGCCCACGTTGTCGAAGTAGACGTCGATGCCCTCGGGCGCCGCCTCGCGCAGCCGGTCGAGCACGGGCCCGTCGTGGTAGTCGAAGGCGGCGTCGAAGCCCAGCTCCAGCAGCCGCCGCACCTTCTCCGGGGAGCCGGCGCTGCCGATGACGCGGGCGGCGCCGCTGAGCCGGGCGATCTGCCCGACCAGCGAGCCCACGGCGCCGGCGGCCCCGGAGACGAACACCGTGTCCCCGGGGCGGAACCGCGCCGCGCCCATGAGGCCCGCGTACGCGGTGAGGCCGGGCATCCCCAGCACGCCCAGGTAGGCGGACTCCGGGGCCAGCTCCGGGTCCACCACGGTGACGGACCCGGCGTCCAGCAGGGCGTGCTCGCGCCAGCCCGCGCTGTGCAGCACCGTGGCTCCCACCGGCAGCTCCGCGGCGCCCGAGGCGATCACCTGCCCCACGGCGCCGCCGTCGAGGGGCTGGTCCACCTGGAACGGCGGGACGTAGGACTTCACGTCGTTCATCCGCCCGCGCATGTAGGGGTCCACGGACATCCAGCGGTTGGCGACCAGGACCTGGCCGGGGCCGGGCTCGGCCAGCTCGGTCTCCTCGAGCCGGAAGTTCTCCGGCACGGGGGCGCCCTGCGGGCGGGAGGCCAGGGTGATCCGGCGGGTGCGGGTGGGCTGCGTCATGCGGTGCTCCATCATCGGTCGATCGGTCGGTCGGGTGCGGGGCCGCGTCCGGGGGCGCGGCCGGGGGCGGTCCGGGTCAGTCCTGGGCGACGTCGACGACGACGTCGATGTTGCCGCGCGTGGCGTTGGAGTACGGGCAGACCTGGTGCGCCCGGTCGGCCAGCGCCCGGGCCGTCCGCTCGTCGAGGTCGGGCAGGACGACCTCGAGGGCCACCTGCAGGGCGAAACCGCCCTGGCCGTCCGCGCCGATGCCCACCCGGGCCCCGACGCTCGAGTCGCCCAGGTCGACCTTCTGCTGCCGGGCGACGAGCTGGAGCGCGGAGTGGAAGCACGCGGCGTAGCCGGCGGCGAAGAGCTGCTCGGGGTTCGCGCCGTCGCCGGAGCCGCCCATCTCCTGCGGGACGGCCAGGCCGAGGTCGATCCGGCCGTCGCTGGTGCGGGTGCGGCCGTTGCGGCCGGCGCCGGTGGCGAGGGCCTCGGCGGTGTAGACGGTCTGCATGGGTTTACTCCTCGGTGGGGTGATCGGTGGGGTGCTGGGGGGCCCGCTCGCTGGTGTGCTGCGTGGCGAGCGGGGGCGTGGGGGCGGCCGGGGCGGTCCCGGGCACGGCGGGTCCCGGGCCGGTGGCGTGCGGGCCCGTGGTCGCAGGGCCGGAGGGGCCGGCCGCGCCGATCCGGCGGGCCAGCCGGTGCAGGGTGGCCATCTCCTCCGGGGTGAGCCCGGAGGCGGCCAGGACGCGGCGCTGCACGTCCGGGGCGTGCCCCCGCAGGCGGTCGCCGGCCGCGGTGAGGTGCACGGTGACGCGCCGCTCGTCCGCACGGCCCCGGCGCCGCTCCAGCAGGCCGCCGGTCTCCATCCGCTTGAGCAGCGGGGACAGCGTGCCGCTGTCCAGGCGCAGGCGGGAGCCCAGCGCGGTGACGGTCTGCCCGTCCTCCTCCCACAGCGCCAGCAGCGCCAGGTACTGCGGATAGGTCAGGCCGAGCTCGGCCAGCGGCTCGCGGTAGGCCGCCGTCGTGGCCCGGGACGCCGCGTAGAGCGCGAAGCACAGCTGGGCGTCCAGCCGGAGGTCTGCATCCATGCCTGACATGGTTGCACGCAATTCAATTGTGCACAACCTAATGCGGGGCGGGGAGCTCAGCGGGTGGCCGCCTCCAGGTGCTCCAGGACGTGCCGGTAGGCGTGCCCGGTGGCCTCCGTCATGCCCTGCTCGCACGTGCGGTTCAGGGAGGCGTAGGCGTCGAAGCGGCGCTGGTTGACCTCCTGCGCCTCGGCCGCCGTGGCCGAGGCGGTGAACTCCGGGTGCAGCATGCCGCGGTCCCCGGCGTAGGCGCAGCAGCCCCAGGCCGTCGGCACGACCACGTCGTCGCTGATCGCGCGGGCGATCGTCTCGAAGGCCCCGGTGACGCCCAGGTGCACGCTGGAACAGGTGGGGTGCAGCGCCATGGAGCCCACGGGGCGGCTCACCCGCAGCTTCCCCAGCACCCGGTCGGCGACGAACTCCACCGCGTCCACGAACCGCAGCGCGTGGTACTCGCTCGAGGCCGCCGCCCGCTCCGCCATGGTCTCCAGGCCCTCGGTGCAGGAGGCGGCGTCGCAGACCACCGGCAGCGCGCCCTGCCCGGAGGCCTCCCACAGCGCCGCGAGGGTGCGCTCCGAGATCGTGGCCCAGCCGCTGGGCAGGCCCTTCGACTTCCACGGCGTGCCGCAGCACAGGCTGCCCACGCCCTCCGGCACGGTGACGCGCACCCCCGCGCGGTCGCACAGCGCCAGGAAGGCCTGCGACGCCGTCAGGCCCTCGCCGCCCGGGGGCCCGAACATGGTGTTGATGCAGGCGGGGAAGAACACCGCCTCCGCGCCCGCGTCCTGCCGGCGCGGCCGGGCCGGGCCGCCCCCGGGCAGCTCGTCCTTGTACTGCGGGACGTGCTCGGCGCCGAGCGCTACCCGGGCCACGGCGGTCGCGGCCGCCGGCAGCACGGTGGGCAGGGCCTTCGCGGCGGTCAGGCCGAGCCCCGCCCCCGTCGTCGTCGCGCCCCAGGCCCTCGCGGCGAGGCCCCAGCCGGCGTCCGCCACCCTGCTGTGGTCCTCCGCCCGCAGTCGGCGCACCAGGTCGCCCGTGTTGATGAGCACCGGGCAGGCGGTCACGCACATCCCGTCCACCGCGCAGGTCTGCAGGCCCTCGTAGTCGTACTCGGCGCGCAGCCGGGCGGCGAGCGCCGCGTCCCCGCGCTCCTCGGCGGCGGCGATCTCCCGCCGCCCCACGATCCGCTGGCGCGGGGTGAGGGTGAGGTCCTTGGACGGGCACACCGGCTCGCAGTAGCCGCACTCCACGCACCGGTCCACCTCCTGCTCGACCGCGGGCGCGGTCTTGAGGTCGCGCACGTACACCGCGGGGTCCTCGTTGAGCAGCACCCCGGGGTTGAGCAGGCCCGCCGGGTCGACCAGCCGCTTGAGCTCGACCATCACGTCGTAGAGCTCGTCGCCGTACTGGCGGCGCACGAACGGGGCCATGTTGCGCCCGGTCCCGTGCTCGGCCTTGAGGGACCCCCGGTGCTCCAGGACGAGGGCGACCATGTCCTGGGTGAAGCGCTCGTAGCGGGCCAGCCGGTCCGGGCGGTCGAAGTGCTCGTTGAGCATGAAGTGGACGTTGCCGTCCTTGGCGTGGCCGAAGATCACCGAGTTCCGGTAGCCGTGGGCGTCGAAGAGCGCGGTCAGCTGCTCGCACGTCTCGCCCAGCTCGGGCACGGGGACCACGACGTCCTCCAGCAGGGCGTTGGACCCGCTCGGCCGGTTGCCCGCCACCGTGGTGTACAGGCCCTTGCGCACCGTCCACAGCGCGGCCCGGGCCGCGGGGTCGTCGGTCAGGGCGGCGGGCACGGCCAGGTCCAGGGAGCGGAACAGCTCGCCGGCCGCCGCGGAGAGCTCCCGCTCCTCCTCCGGTGTGGCGCCCTGGTACTCCACGAGCAGCGCCGCGTGCTCGTCGACGTCCACGTCCATGATCTGCGCCGGCGCCAGGCCCGTGCGCTGGGAGACCTTCAGGGACGTGGCGTCCAGCAGCTCCACGGTGGCCGAGCGCGTGCCCACGAGGGCTGGGACCGTGCGGGTGGCCGAGGCCAGGTCCGGGAACACCAGCAGTCCGGTGGAGGCGAACGGCAGGATCGGCACCGTGCGGAAGACCGCCTCCGCCACGAAGCCCAGCGTGCCCTCGCTGCCGATCAGCAGGTGCTCCAGGATCCGGACCGGCTCGTCGTGGTCCAGGAACGAGTTGAGGCCGTAGCCCATGGTGTTCTTCATCGAGAACTGCTGCTCGATCGTGCGCACCGACGCCGGGTCGGCCCGCACCCGCTCGCGCAGCTGCAGCAGCCCCTCGTGCAGCGCGGGCTCCAGCGCCCGCAGCCGGGCGTCCGCGTCCGGGGCGGCGGTGTCCACGGTGGTCCCGGAGGGCAGCACGACCACCATGGACTCGAGCGTGCGGTAGGTGTTGGCCCGGGTCCCGCAGGCCATGCCGGAGGAGTTGTTCGCCACCACGCCGCCGATCGTGCACGCCGCCTCGCTCGCCGGGTCCGGGCCCAGCTTGTGCCCGTGGGGCGCCAGCCGGGCGTTGACCTGGCGCACCGTGGCCCCGGGCTGCACCCGCACGCGCCGGCCGCCGTCCAGCACCTCGACGGCCCGGAAGTTGCGGCGCACGTCCACGAGCACCTGGTCGGTCACCGCCTGTCCGGACAGGGACGTCCCGCCGGAGCGGAAGGTCAGGCCCAGCCCGTGCCGGGACACCGCGCGGAAGAGGTTGCCCATGTCCGCCGCCGAGCGGGGGCGGACCACCGCGGCCGGCTGCAGCAGGTAGTGCGAGGCGTCGTGGGCCAGCGCCCGGTGCTCGAGCTCCGAGTCCACCACGGCGTCCCGGCCGCACCAGGTCCGCAGGTCCTCCAGCAGTGCCTCGGCGGCGGTGGGGCGGGAGTCGGCGACGGTCATGGGGATCCTCCGGGAAGTCGGGTCAGCCGGTGTGGTGCGTGCCACAACCCATGGTAGGACCACACGGGCGGTGGTGGGGCGTCCGGGGCGGGCCGTGGCGCGGACGGTTGTGACCGGCGCCGATTTGCGGGAAGCTCGGCCCACGGGCACCCGGGCCCGCACCCGACCCTGGAGGAGACGACCATGGACCCCATCTGCCCGTCCTGCGGAGGGCCGCTGCGCCAGATCCCCGAGGACCAGTGGCCCGAGGGCGGACCGGTGCCCGACGGCACCGAGGAGATGTACCTCTGCGACCGCTCCAACCACCGGATCATCGTGGCGGTGCCCGAGATCTCCGGATGACCGCCCCGGACCCTGCGGTGCGCACCGTCGTGGTGGTGCACGGCTACGACGCCGCCCCCGACCGGCACTGGTTCCCGTGGCTGCGGGCGGCGCTGGCCGCCGACGGCGTGCGCACCGTGCTCGTGGAGCTGCCCGAGCCCTCCGCCCCGGACCCGGCGGCGTGGCAGGCCGCCGTGGCGCGGGCGGTGGGGGAGCCCGACGAGCACACCCACCTGGTCGGCCACAGTCTGGGCTGCATCACGATCCTGCGCCACCTCGCCGACCTGCCGCGGCCCTGGGTGCTGGGCGGACTCGTGCTCGTGGCCGGCTTCACCGGCCCGCTCGAGAGCGAGCCGTCCCTCGACGCGTTCCTCGCCGAGGACGTGGACGTCGCCGCGGTGCGAGCCCACGTGCGACGCCGGCTGGTGCTCCGCTCCGACGACGATCCCACGGTGCCGCCGGCCTCGACCGACGCGCTCGCGGCGCGGCTGGGCGCCGAGCTGCGGGTGGTGCCCGGGGCGGGGCACTTCCGCGGCCAGGACGGGGTCACGCGGCTGCCCGCCGTCCTGGACGCCCTCGTCCCGCGCTGAGCGCGCTCCGGCCGCGGCGCGCCGGCCGGGACCGGCCGGCGCGCGGGGTCAGTCGGTGAGCGTCAGCAGCACGGCCTCCGGCGGGCAGAACAGCCGGATCGGGGCGAAGCGCGAGGTGCCCAGGCCCGCCGAGATGTTGACCGGGACGCCGCCCTGGGTGATCAGGCCCTGGCAGCGCTCCGGCTCGAGGTCGCAGTTGCTCACCAGGGCGCGCCCGCCGGGCAGGCAGACCTGCCCGCCGTGCGTGTGGCCGGCGAGCACCAGGTCCGCGCCGTCGGCGGCGAAGCGGTCCAGGGTCCGCAGGTAGGGGGCGTGGGCCACGCCGAGGCGTAGGTCCGCCGTCCCCGGCGCCCCGAAGCCGGGGTGCCGGTCGTAGCCCAGGTGCGGGTCGTCCACCCCGGACAGGTCCAGGCGCAGGCCGGCGACCTCCATCCGCGCGGAGCGGTTGATCAGCGGGGTCCACCCGGCGGCGTCGAAGGCGTCGTGCATCGCCCGGGTGGGCAGCCGGGGGGCCTCCTCCCGGGACTCGCCGGAGGTGTCCCGCCACAGGTAGCGCAGCGGGTTCTTCGGCCGCGGCGCGAAGTAGCAGTTGGACCCGGGGACGTAGGCGCCGGGGAAGCGCAGCAGCGGCTCGAGGATCTCCAGCAGCCAGGGCAGCGCGTCGGGGTGGGAGAGGTTGTCCCCGGTGTCCACCACCAGGTCGGGCTCCAGCCGCACCAGCGAGTGCACGAAGTCCCGCACCGAGCGCTGCCCGGGCCACACGTGCAGGTCGGACAGGTGCAGGATGCGCAGCGGCGGGCGGCCCGGGGGCAGCAGCCGCAGCCGTTCGGTGCGCAGCTGGAAGCGGCGGCGCTCGACGACGACGCCCCACGCCCCGAGGCCAGCCGCCGCGGCGGCTCCGGCCCCCGCGGCGGCGGCGGCCGCGCGCAGGGCCGGGGCGGCGTGCACGGTGTTCGCGGTGCTCATCCGGCGGTCCGGGCTCAGCCCGGCCGCGAGGTGCCGTTGCGGCCCTCGAGCACCCGCTCGGAGGGCTCCTCGAACTCCCCGGTGTCGTAGTCCCGGGCCACCTCGCGCATGAAGCGCTGCCACTGGCCGCCGGCGTAGGTGGAGCCGTCCACCCAGTCGTCGCCCTCGGTGCGCTTGCCGCCGATGGACAGCCCGTTGAGCGAGCGGGAGCCGAACTCGTAGTTGCCGACCCACGAGGCGGTGGCCAGGCCCTTGGTGTAGCCGACCATCCAGGTCTGGGTCGAGTTGTCCGTGGTGCCCGTCTTGGCGGCGGAGGCCCCCGGCAGGTCGATGTCCCGCTGCCAGCCCGACCCGCGGATCAGGGTCTGGTTCAGGGCGTAGTTGACGCCGTCGGCGACGTCCTCGTCGATGACCTGCTCGCAGGAGGTCCCGGGGATCTCGTACTCCCGGCCCGTGTAGTCCACGACCTTCTCCAGGGCGCGCGGCTCGCACATCTCGCCGCGGTTGGCGAAGGCCGAGTAGGCCCGGGCCATGGTCATCGGGGAGATGTCCACGGAGCCGCCCAGCAGGGAGGACAGGACCGTGGTGTCCACGGGCTCGCCGGCCTTGCCGTCGCGGATGCCCAGGGCGTCGGAGATCTTCCCGATGTGGCACAGGTCCAGGTCCTCCGCCATCGCGTAGATGGCGGTGTTGATGGAGTTGTACAGGCCGAAGTCGGCCTCCATCTGCCGGGTGTAGCCGGATTCCGCGTTCTGGATCTCGAAGCCCGCCCCGTTGTTGCCCGGCTCGATCTTGTAGCCGCGCTCCAGGCAGGAGGCCTTCCAGCGGTGGTCCGCCGGCCACCGGGTCTGCGTGGCGTCCAGGATGTCCTCGGCCCCGTTGCCGGCGTCGAGCCACGTGGCGTAGGTGAGCGGCTTGTAGGTGGAGCCCACCTGGAAGCCGCCGGCCCCGCCCATCGCCCGGTCCACGTTGAAGTTGTACGTGGTGTTGGAGCTGCCCTCCTCGCCGGAGTAGTACGTGTTCTGCGCCATGGCCACGATGTCGCCGTTGGAGGGCTCGAGGGACACGAGGGCGGTGGAGACGTTGTCCGGGTTGTCGTCGCGCGGCTGCGTCTCGTTGACCGCCTCCTGGGCGCTGCGCTGGGCCTCGACGTCGAGGGTCGTGGTGATCGTGAGCCCGCCCAGCTGCAGCGTCTTCAGCCGCTCCTCGGGGGTCTCGCCGAACGCCGCGTCCTGCAGGATGAGGTTCTGGACGTAGTCGCAGAAGTAGGGGGCGATCTCCGCGGCCGTGCACCCGGAGTTCGTGCGGTGCAGGTCCAGCTGGATGGGCTCGGCCGCCGCTGCCGCGTGCTCCGCCTCGGTGATCGCCCCGGTGCCCAGCATCGTGTCCAGCACGATGTTGCGCCGCTCCGTGGCCGCCTCGGGGTTGGCGGCGGGATCGTAGTAGTTGGGGGACTGCACCATCCCGGCCAGCACCGCGGCCTGGGAGATGCTCAGGTCCGAGGCCGGGATGCCCCAGTAGTACTGGGCGGCGGCCTCCACGCCGTAGTTCTGCCCGCCGAAGAGCACCATGTTGAGGTAGCCCTCCAGGATCTCGTCCTTGGACAGCTCCTGCTCCATGGACAGGGCGAGCTTGATCTCCTTGATCTTGTCCGCGTAGCCCTTGTCGGCGCCGATGGTCGTGGCCTCCTCGCCGGCTCGGACCTGGGAGTCGATGATCAGGTTGTTCACGTACTGCTGGGTGATCGTCGAGGCGCCCTGGCGCGCGTCCGGGCGGATGATGTTGTTGCCCAGCGCCCGGGCGATGCCGCCGAGGTCCACGCCGCCGTGCTCGTAGAAGTCCCGGTCCTCGATGGCCAGGATCGCGTCCACCATGTGCGGGGAGATCTGCTCCATCGGGACGGGGGTGCGGTTCTGCGCGTAGAACGAGGCGATCTCGGTCCCGTCGCGGGCCACCACCGTGGAGGCGCGGGACATCGGCCCGGCCTGCATCTGGGCCGGGAGGTCCTTGAACCACCCGATCGAGGCGTTGGCGGCGAGGCCTGCGGCGGCCGCGGGCGGGACCAGGAGACCGGCGGCCACGATGCCGGCGACGATGCTGGTGGCGATGAACGCCACCACGTTGCCCAGGGCCGACGGTGACTGCGCGGCGGAGTTCTTGCGGGAAGCCATTGGGACAGTCTACAAGTGCGAACCCGGCCGGAACCGGTGGACGGGCCGTCACCGCGGAGCACATCCCGCCGTTCGTGGCTACGCTGGGCCCATGACTACCTGGGAATACGCCACCGTGCCGCTCATGATCCACGCCACCAAGCAGATCCTCGACAACTGGGGGGACGACGGGTGGGAGCTCGTCACCGTGCTGCCCGGCTCCACGCCGGCCGACGTCCCGGCGGGCAACATGACCGCCCCGGTGCAGACCAACCCCATCGCCTACTTCAAGCGCCCCAAGGGCTGACGGCCCGGCACCAGAGATCCGCGGAGGAATCCATGAGCACAACGTCCCTCGTCGACGCCCGCCTCGCCGAGCTCGGCCTCGAGCTGCCGGCGGTCGCGGCCCCCGTGGCCGCCTACGTGCCGGCCGTGGTCACCGGTTCCTGGGTGCACACCTCGGGCCAGCTGCCCTTCGTGGGCGGCGAGCTGCCCGCCACCGGCAAGGTCTCCTCGTCGGGGGCCCCCGGCACCGTGTCCCCGGAGGCGGCGCACGAGCTCGCGGCCCGGGCCGCGCTCAACGCCGTCGCCGCGGTCAAGGACGCGGTGGGGGACCTGGACCGGGTGGTGCGCATCGTCAAGGTCGTGGGCTTCGTCGCCTCCGCCCCGGACTTCACCGGTCAGCCCGCGGTGATCAACGGCGCCTCCGAGCTCCTGGGCCGGATCTTCGGCGAGGCCGGGGTGCACGCCCGCTCCGCGGTGGGAGTCGCGGTCCTGCCGCTCGACTCGCCGGTCGAGGTGGAGCTCGTTGCAGAGTTCCGCTGAGCCGCCGGGCGGCGCCCTCCGGAAGGGCCGGGCGCCGCAGGTGCGGTACTTCGAGGTCCCCGAGCGCCAGCGCGGGGCCGCCGAGGCCTGGCTGGAGCGCGGCGCCGGCATTCCCGGCAGCACCCCCACCCCCGCCGCGGCGGTCGTGTTCGTCCGCGACGGGGAGCACGGGGTGGAGACGTATCTCACCCACCGCCCGGGCAACTCCTCGCTCGGCACCGTGGGCTTCCCCGGCGGTCCCGTGGAGACCCACGACGACGAGCCCCTGGACTGGGCCGGCCCCGCGCCCACGGAGTGGGCGCGCCGGCTGGGCATGGACGGGGACGTCGGCCGCGCCCGGCGCGCCGTGGTCGCCGCGGCGCGCCACGCGTTCGAGGAGGCCGGCGTGCTGCTGGCCGGCGCGGACCCGATGAGCACGGTGGAGTCCGCGGAGGGCGCCGAGTGGATGAGCTCCCGCGAGGCGCTGGCGGTCGGGGACGTGTCCCTGGCCCAGCTGCTCGGCCGCCGCCGGCTCGTGCTGCGCACGGACCTGCTGCGGCCCCTGGCGCACTGGGTCACCTCCGACTTCGCCCACCGCCGCTACGACATCCACTACTTCACCGCGGTGGTCCCCGACGGGCAGGTCCCCGCCCCGCTGCAGTCCAAGGGCGTCTGGGGGCGGTGGGTGGAGGCCGCCGAGGTCGTCGCCGACCCGGGGGGCAGCCGGCTCGGGGACCTGGTGGGCCAGGAGGACACCGTGGGCCGCTCGGTCGGGGACCTGTCCTCGCCCGGGGTGCAGTGCGTCCTGGAGTCGATCGCCGAGTGCTCCTCGGCCATCGCCTTCCTCGCCCGCAAGCGGGCCGTCGTGACCCGCAACCCGGTGCTCGAGGTGCGGGACGGCCGCCCGGTGCTGCGCCTCGACTGGTCCTGAGCGGCCGCCGGCCCGGCAGTCGGCGCGACCACCCGCAACGGGCACGGCCCGGTCACCCGCTCGGGTGACTGGGCCGTGCCCGTTGCGGGTCGGTCAGCGGCTGCGCTGCTTGAGCCGCTGCAGGTCCAGGATCACCACGGCGCGGGCCTCCAGCCGGATCCAGCCGCGCTGGACGAACTCGGCGAGGGCCTTGTTGACGGTCTCCCGGGAGGCGCCCACCAGCTGGGCCAGCTCCTCCTGGGTCAGCTCGTGCGCCACGAGGATGCCGTCCGTGGCGGGGCGGCCGAAGCGGTCGGCCAGGTCCAGGAGCGCCTTGGCCACGCGGCCGGGCACGTCCGAGAAGACCAGGTCGGCGAGGCTCTCGTTGGTGCGCCGCAGCCGGCGGGCCAGGGCCTGGAGCAGCTGCGCGGACACGTCCGGGGAGCGCTCGATGACCTTCTTGAGGTTGTCGTGCTTGAGCCCGGCCAGGCGCGTCTCGGACACGGCCGTGGCGGACGTGGAGCGCGGGCTCGGGTCGAACAGCGCCATCTCGCCGAACAGCTCGCCCGGGCCCATGATGGCCACGAGGCTCTCGCGGCCGTCCGCGGCGGTGCGCCCGAGCTTGATCTTGCCCGAGACGATGAAGTACAGCTGGTCGCCCGGATCGCCCTCGTGGAAGAGCGTGGAGCCGCGCGAGAGGTCGACCTCGGTGAGCTCCTCGGTCAGGGCGGCGAACGCCTGGTCGTCCAGGGACGCGAACAGGGGAGCGCGGCGGAGGACGTCGATATCCATGGTTCTCCTCAGAGTAACGCCGCCGTCGGGCCGTGGCCCGCGGCGGCCGATGTCAGCGGGAGCCGCCCCCACCTGCGTGTGAGCGACCTAACGTACCTGACGTTCACTGTAGTGTCTCCGGCGCGCGATTCCCAAGGACGGGCGTGGCGGGCCGGGGCCGGAGCCGAGCCTGACCCTACGAATCTCACAGGCGGGGTCCCTATGCTGGTGGCTCGCTCCCGGGCCCCGGCCCCCGCCAGACCATCCGGAGGAATCCGATGTCCCCGTCCTTCAACCTGCTCGACGTCCTGCTGGTCGTGGTGCTGCTGGGCTATCTCTTCCACGGGTTCAGCCGCGGGTTCTTCAACTCCCTGTTCTCACTGACCGGTCTCGTGCTGGGCGGCGTGGCGGCGTTCACCGCCGCGCCGTGGGTCAGCGCGCAGGTCGACGCCCAGTACCGGGTGGGTGCCGTGCTGGCCACGGTGCTCGTGCTGCTGATCGCGGGGCAGGTGCTCGGCGGGATGCTCGGGCGCGCCCTGTCCGCGGTCACGGAGCGGATGCGCCTGGGGCTGCTGAACCGGATCGCCGGTGCGGCCCTCGACGTCACCGTGGCCGCGCTGGTGCTCTCGCTGCTCGCCTCGCTCGTGGGCCAGCTCGGCATCCCCCCGGTGTCCCGGCAGGTCGCCTCCTCCGCCGTGCTGCGCACCATCGACGAGCGCACCCCCGCCCCGGTCCGCGAGGTGGTGACCGAGGCCCGGGACGCCGTGGGCGGGGCCACCGGGATCCGGCAGCTGGACGCCCTGCTGTTCCCCGCCGCGGAGGCCCCCGCCGCGGGGACGGCCACCCCGGCGCAGGAGCAGGCGGGCGGGTCCGTGCTGAAGGTGTACGGCACCGCGGACGAGTGCCGGCAGAACCAGACCGGCTCCGGGTTCGCGACGGCCCCCGGCCAGGTGGTGACCAACGCCCACGTCGTCGCCGGGGTCGCCGAGCCCGTCGTGCAGACCCGCGACGGGCAGGTCCACCCCGCCTCGGTCGTGCACTACGACCCGGACGCGGACCTCGCCGTGCTCTCCGCCCCGAGCCTGCAGGTGCCGGGCCTGGCCCTCGGGCAGGACCCCGCACCGGGGGAGCTCGTCGCGTTCATGGGCTACCCCCTGGGCGGGCCCTTCACCGTCGGGGGCGCCACCGTGCAGGGCGCCGCCCTGGCCCCGGTGCCCGGCGACGGTGCGGGCTCCGCGACCATGGAGATCATCCAGCTGGCCGGTGAGGTGCAGCAGGGCAACTCGGGCGGGCCCCTGGTCGCCCAGGACGGGACGGTGGTCGGGGTGGTCTTCGCCAAGGCCCTCGAAGGACAGGTCGGCTACGCCCTCACCCTCACCGAGCTGCGCGGCGCCCTGGACCGGGCCGCGGGCCGCACCGAGGCCCTCGTGCCGGGCACGTGCGCGGCCTGAGGGGCTAGGCGTCCAGGGTGCGCAGCAGGTGTTCCACGGCCAGTTCGTAGCCGAGGGCGCCCGCGCCGGCGATCACCGCGTCCGCCTGCAGGGACACGTAGGAGGTGTGCCGGAACGGCTCGCGCCGGTGCACGTTGGACAGGTGCACCTCCACCACCGGCAGCTCGGCGGCCTCCAGCGCGTCGTGGATCGCGATCGAGGTGTGGGTGTACGCCGCGGGGTTGATGACGATCGCCGCGCCTCCGGCCCGGGCCTCGTGGATCTGGTCCACCAGGACGCCCTCGTGGTTGGTCTGGCGGAACTCCACCTCCCACCCCCCGGCCGCGGCCCGGGCGCGCACGGCCTCCTCGACGTCCGCGAGCGTCGTGGTGCCGTACACCTCCGGGCGCCGGGTGCCGAGCAGGTTGAGGTTCGGGCCGTTGAGGACGTAGATCGGTCTGCGCGTGGTGGTCATGCCCCGCATCCTCTCACCCCCGGCCCACCGGTCCCCGGACGTGGCGGCGCCCCCTCGCGCGGCAGGGGCGAGGGGGCGCCGCGGTCCGGTGCGGGACCGCTGTGCGGGACTACCGGGCCAGCGAGTCCACGATCTGCTGCATCACCGTCTGGTCCGCGAGCGTCGAGACGTCGCCGACCTCCCGGTCCTCCGCGACGTCCTTGAGCAGCCGGCGCATGATCTTCCCGGAGCGGGTCTTCGGCAGCTCGGGCACGATCAGGACCTTCTTCGGCTTGGCGATCGGGGAGATCTCCTTGCCCACGTGGGCGCGCATCTCCTCGGCGAGCTCCGCCTTGTCCCGGCCCTCGGCGTCGGCCTGGTCGGAGAGGATCACGAAGGCGATCACGGCCTGCCCGGTGGTCTCGTCCGTGGCGCCCACCACCGCGGCCTCGGCCACGGAGGGGTGGGAGACGAGCGCGGACTCGATCTCGGGGGTGGAGAGGCGGTGCCCGGAGACGTTCATGACGTCGTCCACCCGGCCGAGGATCCACACGTCCCCGTCCTCGTCGCGCTTGGCGCCGTCACCGGCGAAGTACATGTCCCCGAACCGGGACCAGTAGGTGTCCACGTAGCGGTCGTCGTCGCCCCAGATGGTGCGCAGCATCGACGGCCACGGCTCGCGCAGCACGAGGAACCCGGAGGTCCCGTTGGGCACCGGCTGCCCGTTGTCGTCCACGACGTCCACCTTGATGCCGGGCATCGGCACCTGCGCCGAGCCCGGCTTGGCCACGGTCACGCCCGGCAGCTGGGAGATCATGATGGCGCCGGTCTCGGTCTGCCACCAGGTGTCCACGATCGGGCAGCGCCCGCCGCCGATGACCCGGTGGAACCAGGTCCACGCCTCCGGGTTGATGGCCTCGCCCACGGTGCCGAGCACGCGCAGCGACGAGAGGTCGTACTCGCCCGGGATCTCCTCGCCCCACTTCATCATGGTGCGGATCGCCGTGGGGGAGGTGTACATGATGGTCACCCCGTACTTCTGCACGATCTCCCAGAACCGGCCGCGGTGCGGGGAGTCCGGGGTGCCCTCGTAGATGACCTGGGTGGCGCCGTTGACCAGGGGCGCGTAGGCGACGTAGGAGTGGCCGGTGACCCACCCGACGTCGGCGGTGCACCAGTAGACGTCCGTCTCCGGCTTGAGGTCGAAGACGTTCTTGTGCGTGAACGCACCCTGGGTGAGGTAGCCGCCCGTGGTGTGCATGATGCCCTTGGGCTTGCCGGTGGTGCCGGAGGTGTAGAGCACGAACAGGGGGTCCTCGGCGCCCTGCTCGGCCGGGGTGTGCTCGGTCGAGGCCGACCCGACGGCGTCGTGCCACCACACGTCCCGGCCCTCGGTCATCCCGACCTCGGCCTCGTTGCGGCGCACCACGAGGACGTGCTCCACGGAGGACGCGCCCCCGGAGAGGGCCTCGTCGACGGCCGGCTTGAGCATGGACGGCTTGCCGCGGCGGAAGGAGCCGTCCGCGGTGACCACCAGCTTCGCCTGCCCGTCCTCGACGCGGGAGCGCAGGGCGTCCGCGGAGAAGCCGCCGAAGACCACGGAGTGGATCGCGCCGATGCGGGCGCAGGCCAGCATCGCGATGACGGCCTCGGCGATCATCGGCAGGTACAGCGCCACGCGGTCGCCCTTGACCACGCCCAGGCCCTCCATCGCGTTGGCGGCCCTCGACACCTCGTCCTTGAGCTGCGCGTAGGTGTAGCTGCGGCTGTCGCCCGGCTCGCCTTCGAAGTGGATGGCCACGCGGTCGCCGTGGCCGGCCTCCACGTGCCGGTCCACGGCGTTGTAGCAGGCGTTGAGGGTGCCGTCCTGGAACCACTTGGCGAACGGGGGGTTGGACCAGTCGAGGACCTCGGTGAAGTCCGTGCTCCAGGTCAGCAGCTCGCGGGCCTGCCGGGCCCAGAAGTCGACGCCCTCGGCCTGGGCCTGCTCGTAGAGCTCGGCGCCGGCGTTGGCCTGGGCGGTGAACTCCGGGCTCGGGGCAAAGGTCTGGGTCTGGGCGGGCGTGCTGTCCGAAGCCATGTGGTCTTCCCTTCTCGTGGCGCACCACGCACGGACCCCCGCTGCCGGCGGAGGCCCGTGTCGCGGATCACATCGTCTCAGTGTCACCCTAGACGATCGCCCCACCCGGTTCCACAGACGCCCCGCGGCGCGGGGTCACGGCACCGGGGGCCCGGGACCGGCCTAGAATCGGGGGATGGTCCCACCCGCCGTGCCCCGCCCGCCCGCCCACCTGCGCGTCGTGGATCCCGCGAGGGCTCGGGCCGGCGCGGCGCGGCGCCGCCGCACCGGGGCGCCGGAGTCCCCGCTGGCGCTCAAGCGCCGGGCCCGGCGGATCAACGCGGTCCTCGCCGAGGCCTACCCCTACGCGGTCGCCGAGCTGGACTTCCGCTCGCCCTACGAGCTGCTCGTGGCCACGGTGCTCTCCGCCCAGACCACGGACGTGCGCGTGAACGCCACCACCCCGCGGCTGTTCGCCGCCTGCCCGACCCCGCGGGCGCTCGCCGAGGCGGAGGAGGCCGAGGTCCAGGAGATCGTGCGTCCCCTGGGCTTCTACCGGGCCAAGACCCGCGCGATCCAGGCCCTGGCGCAGAAGATCGTCGACGACCACGACGGCGAGGTGCCCGGCCGGCTGGAGGACCTCGTCACCCTGCCCGGGGTGGGCCGCAAGACCGCCAACGTGGTCCTGGGCAACGCCTTCGGGCTGCCCGGGATCACCGTGGACACCCACTTCGGCCGGCTGGCCCGCCGCTTCGGCTGGACGGCGGAGGAGGACCCGGTCCGGGTCGAGCGCGACGTCGCGGCGCTGTTCGAGCCGCGCGACTGGACGGACCTGTCGCAGCGGCTGGTCTACCACGGGCGCCGGATCTGCCACTCCCGCCGCCCGGCGTGCGGGGCGTGCCCCGTCGCGGACCTGTGCCCGTCCTACGGCGAGGGCCCCACGGACACCGCCGAGGCCGCGTCCCTGCTCAAATACGAGTTCGCCCCCGGCCGCGAGGAGCTGCTGGAGCAGTTCCTCGCCGGCCGCACCCGCGCCGAGCTGCAGGCCGACGGCTGGCCGCTGAGCCCGTGAGCGCCGCCGAGGACGGCGGGGGAGCGCCGATGAGCCACGCCTACCAGGACCTGCTGCGGGTGGCCCGCAGCGGCCCCGGCCTGCAGATGGAGGACCGCGAGCCCTGGCGGATCGGGCGCATCGACGAGAACTACCGCCGCTCCGCGGTGCTCATCCTCTTCGGCGCGCTCGACGACCTCCCCTCCCGCCGCGCCGCGCCCGCGGACGGGGTGGGGCGCGACCTCGACGTCCTGCTCGTCCAGCGCGCCGCGACCCTGCGCTCCCACCCCGGGCAGGTGGCCTTCCCCGGCGGCCGCCTCGACCCCGAGGACGGGGACCCGCACGAGCTGGTCTCCGTGCCCGGCGGCCGGGTGAGCGGCGCCCACGTGCGCGCCGCCCTGCGCGAGGCCGAGGAGGAGACGGGGCTCGACCCCCGCGGCGTGGAGGTGCTCGGCGCCCTCGCCCCCGTGCCGCTGCCGGTCTCCAACCACCTCGTCACCCCGGTGCTGGGCTGGTGGCAGGACGTCTCGCCCGTGGACGTCGTCGACCACGCCGAGTCCTCCCTGGTCTTCCGCGTCCCGGTCCTGGACCTGATCGACCCGGCCAACCGGCACTACGCGGCCGTGACGCGCGGCCGGCAGACCTACCGCTCGCCGGCGTTCGCGGTGCCCGTGGCCGGCACCGGCTCCCGGGTGACCGTCTGGGGGTTCACCGGCGTGCTCCTGGACCGGGTGCTCACCGCCCTCGGCTGGGCCGTGCCCTGGGACACCGGCCGGGTCCTGCCCGCACCGCTGTAGCAGGCCCGGGGGGACACCGCACGCCTCCGGGCGCAACATTGCCGGCGCGGCGGCAAGCCGACTTACGATGCCAGGGTCCCCCGTGCCCGACGTCCCCCGAGGAGGCTCCCGGTGGCCTCGCCCCGACCCGGCGCCGACCGGCCGCGGCTCGCCGAGCAGCTCAGTGCCGCACGCCGCCGCCGCGGCCTGTCGGTGCGCGCGCTCGCCGCGGCCTGCCGCCTCCCCGCCAGCACCATCCAGGGCTGGCTCAGCGGGGCCCACCTGCCCGGTCCGGCCCTGCGCGCGGAGTTCACGGCCCTCCTGGACGCGCTCGGGCTGACCGAGGAGCGTCCGGCGGAGCAGTGGTGGGAGGACGTCAACCGCTCCCGCACGCCCGTCCAGCCCGCCACCACCCCGTACGTGGGCCTGCGCTCCTACCGGGCCCAGGACGAGGCGCACTTCTTCGGGCGGACCGCGGAGGTCGCCGAGCTGGGGGAGCGGGTGACCCGGCTGGCCGGTGCCGACGGGCCCCGCATCCTCGCCGTCGTGGCCGCCTCGGGCGCGGGCAAGTCCTCGCTCCTGGGGGCCGGCCTGCTCGGCCGGCTGCGCGCCGAGGGCCAGCCGCTGCACGGGTGGAGCGCCCGGGCCCTCACCCCGGGCCTGGACCCCGAGCGGCGGCTCGACGACGCGGTCGGAGCGGCCCCGGACCTGCTCGTCGTCGACCAGCTGGAGGAGCTGTGGACGGGTTCCCAGGACCCCGAGCAGCCCGGCCGGTTCCTGGACCGGCTCGCCGCCGCCAGCCGGGACCGGGTGGTCGTGGTGGGGCTGCGCGCGGACTTCTTCGGGCGGGCCGGCAGCCACGCCGAGCTGCGCGCCGCCCTGGAGCGCCCCGTGCTGCTCGGCGCGCTGACCCGCGAGCAGCTGCAGCAGATCGTCGTCGGCCCCGCGGAGGCGGTCGGCGCCCGCGTCTCCCCGGACCTGGTCGAGGTGATCCTGCGCGACGTCGCCCCCCGCGGCGCGGAGATCGGGGTGGGGCTGCTGCCCCTGCTCTCCCAGGCCCTGCTCGGCACGTGGGAGCACGCCCGCACCCGCGAGCTCACCGTGGCCGACTACCACGCCGCGGGCGGCATCACGGAGGCGGTGGACCGGCGGGCCGAGGAGGTCTACGCGGGGCTGGAGCCCGGGGAGCGGGACCTCGCCCGGGCCGTCTTCCTGCGCCTGGTGCGCGTGGTGGGCACCGGCTCCGCCGCCACCGTCGTGCGCACTCCGATGCCGCGCGAGGAGCTGCCCGAGGGCGGTCCCGCCGTGGTGGAGCACTTCGCCCGCGCCCGGCTGCTGACCGTGGACCGGGACGAGGTCCAGCTCGGCCACGAGTCCCTGCTCGACCACTGGTCCCGGCTCAGCCGCTGGATCGAGGACGCCCGGCGCGACCTCTACGTCCGGCAGCAGCTGCAGCGCGCCACCCAGATGTGGCTGGCCAACGACCGCGACCCCCTCGCGCTGATCCCGCTGGGCCAGCTGGCCTCCTTCCGGGACTGGACCGGGAACCCGCAGCAGCAGGCGCTGCTCAGCCCGGCCGAGCGCGAGTACCTGGCGGAGAGCGAACGGCACTACGACGACGCCCTCGCGCGGCAGCGGCGTACGGCCCGGGAGATCGAGCGGCGCGGCCGCGTGGCGCTCGTCCTGCTGGCCATGGCGGTCTGCGCCGCCGTGGTCGCCGGCGCGCTCGGCATTCGGGCGGAGCGCTTCCAGTCCGACGCGGAGGCGGCCCGTGACCAGGCCCTGTCCCGCCAGACGGCCCTGGAGGCCTCCCGCATCCGCGGGGAGTCGCCGAACCTGGCCGCGCAGCTCAGCCTCGCCGCGTACCGGGTGTCGCCCACCCGGGAGGGCGTCTCCGCCCTCATCGACGCCACGGCGGTGAGCTCCCCGGAGCGCTGGCTCGGCCCGGACGGCGCGTCCCGGCTCGCGGCGCTGGACGACGGCTCGGTGGTGGCGCGCGCGGCCCGGGACGGCCGGCTGTCCGTGTGGCGGGACTTCCGGAGCCTGGTCGAGGACCGGGAGGACGTCGCGGTCCTCGACGGCGGCGACCGGGGCCTGGTCGACGTCGACCTCGTCGAGCGGGACGGCAGGGTGCTCGCGGCGGTCGCCGGCACCGGCCACGTCAGCCTGTGGGACGTCACGGACCGGCCCGTGCGGCGGATCGCCGACCTGGGGGCGGACACCGGCACCTCGTTCAACGCGGTCGTGTTCTCCCCCAGCGGGGACCGGCTGCTGGCCGGCGGGCGCGGCGAGGTGCTGCGCTGGTCGCTCGAGGACCCCGGATCCCCGCGGGCGCTGCCGCGGCTGCCCCTGGGCGAGGACGCCGACGTCCTCGCCGTCGCGGCGGCCGCCGACGGCACCGTCTACGTGGGCGGGGGCTCCGCGGGCATCGTCCGCTACGCCACCGGGGACGGGGGCGCCGAGCGCCTCGAGCCGGTGCCCACCGGCCGGACCGTCCGCTCCCTGGCCCTCGACGCCGACGGCGCCCGCCTGGCCGTGGGGCTGAGCGCCCGCGAGCTGCGGCTCTACGACGTCCGGGGCGGCCGGCTCGCCGCGGCCGGGACCGTCCGCGACTTCGGCAGCTGGATCAGCGACGTCAGCTTCTCCCCGGACGGGGAGCAGATCGTGGCCGCGAGCTACGACCAGAACGCCTACGTGCACCGGCTGCCCGACCTCGCGCGCGTCGAGGTGTTCCCCACTGCCGCCCGGGTGACCGGGGCGCTGCGGGTGGGCGAGCGGCTGATTACCGCCTCGCAGGACGGCGCCACCCGCTCGTGGGACCTGGAGGGGCCGGTCATCCACCGGCGCGGGGAGCCGGTGTACCAGCTCTCCACCGACCGCTCGGCCACGGTGCTCAGCGCCGTGGGCACCGGCGAGGGCGTCGTCTCCCTGTTCGACCTCACCGGGGAGGTGCCCGTGCCGCTGCCGTCGCCGGAGGCCCCGCCCGGGGAGACCCTCTGGTACGCGGGCGCCGTGGCGCCCGACGCCTCGTTCGTGGCCGGCGGCACCGAGGACGGGGACGTCCTGCTGTGGCCCCTCCGGGAGGGGCGCCCGCAGGAGCCGGCGCGGGCCGCGGCCCTGGACGTGGGGGTCACCGGCGCCGACGTGACGGCGGACGGGTCCACGGTCGCGGCGTGGTCCGAGATCGGCACCGAGATCGCCCTGCTGCGCCACGACGCCGGCGGAGCGGTCCGGCGCGTGGCCACGCTCCCGGTGGCGGAGACCGAGGCCGCGCGGTTCAACGCCTCGGGCACGGTCTTCGCGGCGGCGGACGGCTCCGGCGGCGTGCAGCTGTGGGACGTCTCCGACCCCGCCGCGCCCCGCCGGACCGCGGAGCTCACCCTGGACTCGGTCGTGACCTCGGCGGTGTTCTCCCCGGTGGCCGACGTCCTGGCTGTGGGGACCGAGGGCGGGCGGGTGCGCCTGTGGGACGTCGCGGACCCCTCCGAGCCCCACCCCCTGGGCGAGACCTCCGACGCCCTGTCCGCGGTCAAGGGGCTGCAGTTCTCCCCGGACGGCGACCTGCTGGCGGGCGCCTCCGGGGACAAGTTCGTGTGGATGTGGAAGGTCGGCGCCGCGGACCTCAGCGTCTACGCGGCCCTGTCCGCCTCCGGGGACCGGATGAACGACGTGCGCTTCGTGGGCGACCAGCTGGTCGCCACCGGCGACGACGGCGTGGTGCGCGGCTGGCTGGTGCGGGCCGAGGACGCGGTCGCCGCGGTCTGCGAGGGCCGCGGGGACCGGATCACCGAGGACGAGTGGCGCCGGCACGTGACGGGAGCCCCGTACCGGGACCTGTGCTGACCCCGGCGCCCGGCGCCGCGCCCGGGCCCGCCGCGGCGCGGCCGGTCTGTTCCGCTCACTTGGCGTCCGCGTAGGACTCCACCACGGCCACGCTGACGGGGAACTCCACCGGGATCCGCCCGAACACCATCCGCCCCGCCCGCTCGGCGCATCCCCGGACCAGCTCGGCCGCGCGCTCGGCGTCCTCTCGGGCGCAGTGCAGGACGATCTCGTCGTGCAGGAAGAAGACGAGCTCGGCGTCGAGCCCCTCCTGCACGAGGGCGGAGCGGATGGCGCCCATCCAGCACATCGCCCACTCCGCGGCGGTGCCCTGCACCACGAAGTTGCGGGTGAACCGGCCCTGGCCGCGGGCCATCGCCGCGGCGCGCCGCTCGGCCTCGGCGGTCGCGGTGTCGCGCTGGGCCGCGTCCCAGTCCGGGCCCGGCCGGGGCGACCAGCGGCCCAGGTGCGTGCACACCTGCCCCCCGGTCTCCCCGACGCGGGCCGCCCGCTCCACGTAGTCCACGGCCCGCGGGAACATCCGGGCCAGGTGCGGCATGAGCCTCCCGGACTGCCCGGTGGTGGCCCCGTACATGGCCCCCAGCATGGCGACCTTCGCCTGCGGGCGCTCGGTGAGCTCCGACCCGCGCTCCTCGCCGAGGTCCGCGATGGCCTGGTACAGGTCCCGGCCGTGGGAGGCCGCGGCCAGGGCGTCGTCGTGGGCCAGGGCCGCCAGGACGCGCGGCTCCAGCTGGGCGGCGTCGGCGACGACGAGCACCCGTCCCGGATCCGCCCGCACGGCGTCGCGCACCACGTGCGGGATCTGCAGGGCGCCGCCGCCGCGGGCCGACCACCGTCCGGTGACCACACCGCCCACCACGTACTCGGGCCGGAACCGGCCCTCCCGCACCCAGGTGTCCAGCCAGTGCCACCCGTTGGCGCTGAGCAGCCGGGCCTGCTTCTTGTGCTCCAGGACCGGCTCGATCAGCGCCTGGCGCCGCGCGGCGAGGTCGGGCACGGCCCGGGCCCACTCGACCAGCTCCCACTGCCGGGTGCTGGTCACGTCGATGCCCGCCGCGCGCATGGCCTTGAGCAGCTCCTGCGGCGAGTCCGGGTTCAGCCCGGGCGCGTGCAGCACCTCCCGCAGCCGCCGGACGGTCCGCTCCATCCGCTCGGGCCGCTCCCCGGGCGCCGGCTCGGGCCCGAGCGCCTCCTCCAGCAGGGCGCGGTGGACGTCCTCGCGCCACGGCACCCCGGCGTGCTGCATCTCCGCGGCGATCAGCGCCCCCTGGGACTCCGCCGCCAGCAGGAGGGTCAGCCGGCGCGGGTCCGCCGCGCCGGCCACGGCGGCGAGCTGGGCCAGCAGCTCGCCCACGAGCTCGTCCACCCCCGGCCCGGCGGCGCGCGGCAGCTCGAACAGGCTCGACTGGTCCTGCGCCGGGCGAGGGGGCGGGAGCAGGCCAGGCGCCTCGTCTCCCGGCAGGGCCGGCAGGACGGGGGCGTAGGGGAGGGGGCCCTGCGCCCCGGAGCCGTGCGCGGTCGCGGCCGTGGCGAGGACCGCCTGGCACAGCCGCAGGTCGTGGCAGCGTTCGACGCGCGCCCCCGCGGCCAGCAGCTCGGGATAGACCGCCCCGGTGCGCTCCCACGTCCAGCGCGGGGCGGTGTCCCCGGCCCGGCGGGCGGCCTCCTCGCGCGCGGCGACGAACGCGGCCAGCTCCCCGGCGGGCACGTCCTCGGCGGCCCCGGCCGCCCCGCCGGTCACCACCACGGCACGGTGCCCGGCCCGGCCCTCCTCCGCTGCTCCCACCACGATGTGCATCCGGCCATTGTCCTGCACGGGTCCGTCACCGTAGGCCGGTGCCCGGACTGCACACGCCCCCGCGCCGCCGCGCTCCCCGCACTCCGTCCACACCGCCGGCCCGGCCCGGCCGGCGCCCGCTCGCCCGGCCCGAGAGTGGGCCCATGAGCACCGCCGCCCACCGCCCCGCCCCGGCCCGGAGCCCAGGCGCCCCCGCCGCCCGGCCCCGCACGGTCCGCCTCGTCAGCGACGACCCCGCCCTGCGCGCCACGGTCGGGTGCGTCTGCGCCGCGGCCGGGGCCGAGCTGCTGGCCGAGCCCGCCGACCCCACCTCCCCCGCGCGGGTGCCGCTCGCCGACACCGACCTGGTGGACGTGCACCACGCGGTGCGGGGCCGGGTCCGGCCGGGCACCGTGCTGGTGGGCCGGCCCGAGGACACCGGGCTGTGGGACCGGGCCGCCGAGCTCGGCGGCTGCCCCGTCGCGGTGCTGCCGGACGCCGCCGGCTGGCTCGCCGACCTGCTCTCCGCGAGGAGCACGGGCGGGCCCGGCCCGGGCGGGACGGGGCACGTCGTGGGCGTCCTGGGCGCGGTGGGCGGGGCGGGCGCCTCCACGCTGGCGTGCTGGATCGCGGACCGGGCCGCCCACGAGGAGCGCACGGCCGTGCTCGTGGACGCGGACCGCGAGGGGTGCGGCATCGACGTCCTGCTGGGACTGGAGGACCGGGACGGGCTGCGCTGGCCGGACCTGCAGCGCATCGCCGGGACCGTGCACGCGGAGCAGCTGTGGCCGGCCCTCGCCCGCACCGGCCGGCTGCGGTGGCTCTCCTGGGACCGCTCCCGTCCGGACGGCACGCCCGCGCCCTACGCGCCCGTGCTGGAAGCCCTGCGCCGGGCCGCCGAGCTCGTCGTCGTGGACCTGGGCCGGGCCGGCCCGGCGGCGGCGGACACGGCCGTGCTGTGCGACGAGGTCCTCGTGCCGGCGCCCCGCACGGTGCGGGGCATGCTGGCCGCCCGGTGGGCCGCGGACCTGCTCGCCGGCGTCCCGGCCCGCCTGGTGCCGGCCGGGCTCAACGTGGCCGACGTGGACGACGCCCTGGCCGCCGCCACGACCGGCCTGCCGGTCGCCGGGTCCGTGCGCTTCTGCGGCGGGGTGCCCGAGGCCGCCGAGACGGGCCGCCTCCTCGAGGCCGGCCGCTCCCGCCGGCTCGGGCGGGACGTGGCCGGACTGCTCGCGGCCGTGGGAGCGCCCCGGTGAGCGCCTCCCCGCCCGAGCTGCCGGACGCCCTGCTGGAGGACGTGCGGGACCGGCTGCTGTCCGCCCCGGGCCCGGTCACCGACGCCGACATCGCCGAGGCCGTGCGCGCCGGCGGCCGGGTGCTCGGCGCGGCCGGCACCCTGCGCGCGGTGCAGGTGGTGCGCGCCGAGCTCACCGGGCTGGGCCCCCTGGAGCCCTTGCTGCCGCACCGGGGACTCACCGACGTCTACGTCAACGGCCCCGACCAGGTGTGGCTGGAGACCGAGGCCGGGGTGCGGCGGGTCGCCTCCCCGTTCCGCTCCGACGCCGAGGTGCGGGCCCTGGCCGTGCGGCTGGTGACCGCCGCCGGGCGCCGGCTCGACGCCGCCCACCCGTGCGCCGACGTCCAGACCGCCGCCGGGTACCGGGTGCACGCCGTCCTGCCGCCCGTCTCCACCGGAGGGACCCTGCTCTCCGTGCGCTTCCGGACGCACCGGAGCCTGTCCCTGCAGGACCTCGTGGGCGTCGGCACGCTCCACCCGGACACGGCCGAGCTGCTCGCCGGGGCGGTGCAGTCCGGCGCGAACTTCCTGGTCAGCGGGGCCACGGGCGCCGGGAAGACCACCGTGCTCAACGCCCTGCTGTCCCGGTCGCCGCAGCACGAGCGGATCGTGCTGATCGAGGACGCCGCGGAGCTGCGCCCCGAGCATCCCCACGTGGTCGGGCTCCAGGCCCGGCACGCCAACGCCGAGGGCGCCGGGGGCATCGACCTGGCCGAGCTCGTCCGCCAGGCGCTGCGCATGCGGCCGGACCGGCTCGTCGTGGGGGAGTGCCGCGGGGCCGAGGTGCGCGAGCTGCTCACCGCGCTCAACACGGGGCACACGGGAGCGGGCACGGTCCACGCGAACTCCGCGGAGGCGCTGCCCGCCCGGCTCGCGGCCCTGGGGGCGCTCGCCGGGATGAGCCGGGAGGCGGTCACGCTGCAGGCGGTGAGCGCCCTGGACCTGGTCGTCCACGTCGCCCGCGCGGGCGGGCGCCGCGAGGTCCGCGCGGTCTCCCTGCTGGAGGAGCGCGCCGGATCCCTCACCACGGTGCCCGCCGCGGTCCAGGCCGACGGGCGGCTGCGCCGCGGACCGGGCTGGGCCGGGCTGTGCGCCCTGCTGGACCGCGGCCTCGCCCCGGCCCCCGCACGGAGCACCCCGTGAGCGCGCTGCTCGTCCTCGCCCTGTGCCTGGCGGGCTGCTCCGCGGCCCTGCTGGGCGGACCGCTCCACCGGGTCCGGGCGGCCGCGCGGCGGGACCCCGGCGGGACGCGGGCGCCGGCGTGGCGCTCCCGTCTCTCCCGGGACGCCGCCGCGGAGGCCGCGGAGTGGGTGGCGCTGCTGCGCCGGCTGGCGGCGCTGCTGCAGGCGGGGCGGTCGCCGGCGGCGGCCTTCGAGGGCGCCTCCGGCGGGGCCGGCCACCGGCCCCGCACCCCCACCGCCCGCCACGTGGAGCAGCTGTGCGCCGCCGTGGCGGCCGCCGCCCGCCTGGGCCTGAGCCCCGGGGACGCCCTCGCCGCCGTTCCCGCCCCGGCACTCGGCCACCGTCCCCTGGAACGGTGGGCGGTCTCGGCCACGGTCGAGCTGACCCTGTGCTGGGAGGTCTGCGAGCGCACCGGCGCACCGCTGGCCGAGCTGCTCGGCGGACTCGCGGACGCCCTCGAGGCCGAGCTGGACGCCGAGGCGGCCCGGAGCACGGCCCTGGCGGGCCCCCGCTCGACCGTCCGGATCCTGTCCTGGCTGCCCGTGCTCGGGATCGCCCTGGGCGTGCTCATGGGCGTCGACCCGCTGCGCACCCTGTTCACCACACCGTGGGGCGTGGCCGCCCTCGTCGCCGGCGCGGTCCTCACCGTCCTGGGCCGGGCGTGGACGCGGGCGCTGATCGGGCGGGCCGAGGCCGTGGGTGCGCGATGACGGCCCTGACCGCCGCCGCCGCGGGCCTGCTCCTGCTCGCGGCCCTGACCGTGGTGCTCCTGCCGCACCGGGCGCGTCCGACGGCGTCCTCCGGCCCGCTGCCGGTCCGCCACCGAGCTCCTGCGGGGCACGTCTCCGCCGGGGTCCTCGTGGAGCTGACCGCGGCCATGCTGGACGCCGGCCTGCCCCTCGGGGAGGCCGTCGCCGTGCTGGGCGGCAGCCGTGGGCAGGCGGCCGGCGGCGCCCTGGCCGGGGTGGGCGCCGGACTGCGGCTGGGCCTGCCGTGGGCGACCGCCTGGGCCGCGGCCGGCGAGCTGCCGGCGCACCTGGAGGACTACCGGGAGGCCCTCGCGTTCACGGCGACCTCCGGGGCGCCCTCGGCGCGGAGCCTGCGGTCCCAGGCCTCCCAGGTGCGCCGGGCCGCCTACCGGCGGGCCGAGCGCGCCGCGGAGGTGCTGTCCGTGCAGCTCGTGCTGCCGCTGGGGCTGTGCTCCCTGCCGGCCTTCGTCTGCTGGGGCGTCCTGCCGGTCGTGATGGGCCTCGTCCCGGAGGTGCTCCGATGACCCGCCGCGCCCGGAGCCGCGCGCCCCCGCCCGCGGGCGCCCGCCCCACCGGCAGCACCGCGCCCACCGATCGAGGCGATCGAGGCGGAACACGCCGCCACCCTCCCGCTCCACCCATCCCGAAAGGACCCGTCATGTCCCAGCAGCAGCTCTCCCGGCCCCGGTTCCCCTCGCGCGAGGCGTCCCGGCGCCGCCGGCCCGTGGCACCCGACCTCGTGCGGGGCGGCTCCCCGGCGCCCGGCACCAACCGGACCGCCCTCCGCGGCACCCCGCCCCGCCCGCTCCGGCGGGCGGAGGAAGCGGACCTCGGGGCGACCACGGTCGAGTACGCCATGGTCGTGCTCGCCGCCGCGGCCTTCGGCGGCGTCATGGCCGCGGTGCTCTCGTCCGGTCAGGTGCGCGAGCTCCTGACCGCGATCATCGAGAAGGCGCTCGGGGTCTGAGCACCGTGCCACCAGGGGCCCGCGGCGTCGGTCCCGGCGCCGCCGGCCCCAAGGTCCGTCCTGGTCCGCCGCGGCGGACGCCCGTTGCCGTCGCCCAGGTCGGGCCGTGCGTGCCCGGGTCGGGCCGCATGCGGGGCAGGCCGCGCTCCGGGTCCGGGCGTTCCCGTCCGGGCTCCCCGCCGTCCGGGCCTCGCTGCCGCGGGCCCGACCACCCGTCGTCCGCTCACCGTCCGCACCCGTTCCCCGAGGAGACCACCATGACCGACGACCGCCCCCGTCCGTCGCCGCACCCCGCGTGTCCCGACCGCGGCGCCGTCACCGCCGAGACGGCGGTCCTGCTGCCCGCGCTCGTGCTCCTCCTGGCCGTGCTGCTCGCCGCCGCGGCGGCCGGGATGACGCTGATCCGCTACGAGGAGGCCGCGCGGGCCTCGGCCCGGGCCGCGGCCCGCGGCGAGTCCGCCGCGACCGTCCGCTCGACCGCGCGGTCCGTGGCGGGAGAGAACGCCGCGGTGCGCCTCGAGGACGGCGCGGGGACCTCCACGGTGGTCGTGACCGGACCCGCCCCGGGGATCCTGGGCACCTGGGGCGGCTGGGAGCTGCGGGCCGAGGCCTCCGCCGACACCGAGGGCGCCCGCTCGGCGGGAGGCCACGATGGCTGACCCGGCGGCCCGGCCGGCGGGCCCTGCGGCGTCGGCGGCCGGCGCGCCGCGGGCCGCCGACCGCGACCGCGGCAGCGGCACCGTGCACGCGCTGACGCTGTCCCTGGTGCTCGGGGTGCTCCTGGTGGCGGTGCTGCTGCTGGCGCAGGCGGGCACGGCGACCCTGCGGGCGGGCAAGGCCGCGGACCTCGCCGCGCTCGCCGCCGCGGACGTCGCCCGCGGCCTCGCGGCCGGTGAGCCGTGCGGCACCGCGGCCCGCGTCGCACGGGCCAACGGCGCCCGGCTGGAGCGGTGCGAGCTGGTGGAGCCGGAGCGGGTCGTCGTCGACGTGGGCACCGTGGTCGCGCTCGAAGGACCGCTGGCCCGGTTCGGCGCGGCCCACGGTGTCTCCCGGGCCGGCCCGCCCGGGGGCCCGTGAGCGGTCAGGCGCCCGGGGCGCTGCGCAGCAGCGCGTCGATCAGCCGCACGGCGCCGTGCTTGTCCAGGGGGTTGTTGCGGTTGCCGCACTTGGGCGACTGCACGCAGGACGGGCAGCCGTGCTCGCACTCGCAGGAGGAGATCGCCTCCCGGGTCGCGCGCAGCCACGCCACCGCGGTGTCGTAGCCGCGCTCCGCGAAGCCCGCGCCGCCCGGGTGGCCGTCGTAGACGAAGACCGTCGGCAGCTCGGTGTCGGCGTGCAGGGCGGTGGAGAGCCCGCCCACGTCCCACCGGTCGCACGACGCCACGAGCGGGAGCAGTCCGATGGCGGCGTGCTCGGCGGCGTGCAGCGACCCGGGGACGTCCGGCTCCTCGATCCCGGCGCCGTGCAGCACGGGCCCGGGCACGGTGAACCACACGGACTTGGTGAACAGGTCCCGGGCGTCGAGCTCGAGGGGCTCCTCGCCGAGCACCTCGTTGGAGGTCACGGCCTTGCGCTGGAAGGAGACCACCTTCGTGGTGACCTGCACCTGGCCGAAGTGGACGGTCACCGGCCCCCACGCCTCGGAGCGCTCCTCCGCCACCACGGTGACCTGGGTGACGTCCCGGGCGGTCGTGTAGAAGTCCGGGTGCGCCCGGGTCACGGCCGCGTAGGAGTCCGCCTCGTTGAGCTCGTCGACGATGTAGGTCCGGCCCTGGTGCACGTACACGGCTCCGGGGTGGGCCTGGTAGTGGGACTGGGGAGCGTCCATGGTGCCCAGCACCGCGCCCGTGCCCGTCTCGACGATCCGGATCGGCCCGCCGCCGTCGGAGCGCAGGGAGACCATCCCGGCCGCGGACTGCGGGTGCGTCCAGAACCACCCGCTCGGCCGGCGGCGCAGGTGCCCGTTGGCCACCAGGGAGGAGAGTACCTCCGGGGCCGTGGGGCCGAACGCGGGGACCTCCTCGGCCCGCAGCGGCTGCTCGGCGGCCGCCGCGCACAGGTGCGGAGCGAGCACGTAGGGGTTCGAGGGGTCGAAGACGGTGGCCTCGACGTCCACGTCGAAGACGGCCTCCGGGTGGTTGACCAGATAGGTGTCGAGGGGGTCGTCGCCGGCCACGAACGCCGCCAGCGCCTCCTGCCCGGCCCGGCCCGCCCGGCCGATCTGCTGGAAGAAGGACGCCCGGGTGCCGGGCCAGCCCGCCACCACCACGGCGTCCAGGCCGGCCACGTCGATGCCGAGCTCCAGGGCGGAGGTGCTGGCCACGCCGAGCAGCCGACCGTCCCGCAGGGCCGCCTCCAGGGCACGGCGCTCCTCCGGCAGGAAGCCGGAGCGGTAGGCCGCCACCCGGTGGGCCAGCGAGGGGTCGACCTCCTCGAGCTGGCGGTGGGCGATCTGGGCGATCGTCTCCGCGCCGCGGCGGGACTTGATGAAGGCGATCGTGCGGACCCGGCGCAGCACCAGGTCCGTGAGCATGTCGGCGGCCTCGGCCAGCGCGGTCCGGCGCACCGGCGCGTCGTTCTCGCCCACGCCGTCCGTCTGCTCGGGCTCCCAGAGCACCACGGTGACCGGTCCATGCGGGGAGAAGTCCGTGGTCACCGGCGTCACCTCGGCCTCGGGGACGCCCACGAGCCGGGCGAAGGAGGCGTGCGGCTCGAAGGAGGTGGCCGAGGCCCCGATGAAGACGGGGTCGGCGCCGTAGGCCCGGCAGATCCGGCGCAGCCGCCGCATGAGGTTGGCCACGTGCGAGCCGAAGACCCCGCGGTAGGAGTGGGCCTCGTCCACGACGACGTAGCGGAGCCGGCGGAGGAACCGCGACCAGCGCGCGTGGTTGGGCAGCACCCCGTAGTGCAGCATGTCCGGGTTGCACAGCACCACGTCGGCGTGGTCCCGGACCCAGCGGCGCTCGGCCGGGTCGGTGTCGCCGTCGTAGGTGGCGGCCCGGAGGGTCGGCAGGCCCAGCGCCTCCAGGCCCTTGAGCTGGTCGGCCGCCAGGGCCTTGGTGGGCGAGAGGTAGAGGGCCGTGGCCTCGTCCGGGTGGCGCACCATGCCGGGGTGCGCGAGCGCGGCCAGCCGGCCCCGGTGCACGGCGTCGGCCACGGGCACCTGGTAGGCGAGGGACTTGCCCGAGGCCGTGCCGGTGGCCACCACCACGTGCCGGGGGGCCAGCACGGCCTGGACCTGGTGCAGGTACGGCCGGTGCACGCCCAGCCGCTCGTAGGCCGCGACCACGTCCGGGTGCAGGTGCTCGGGCCACGGCGCCGTCACCGCGTCCCGGTCCGGCAGCTCCCGGACATGGCGCACCTGCTCCGGCGCGTCGCCGCGGCCGAGCAGGGGGATCAGGGAGGCGTGGTCGGAGGACGGCACCGGTTCATTGTGCCACCGCGGCCCCGGCCCGGCGCCGGGTCGCCGCGGCCGCCGGCCACGGCGCCGCGGAACCCGGCCGGGCCCGCAGGGACGGCGGGACCCGGCGACGGGTTCCGCGGGGCGGGCGCGGAGGGTCCTCCGCGGCCGTGGCGTGTGTCCTGCGCCACGGCGCGCTGATACCGTCGACCCGGCACGCCCCTCCGCCGCCCCCGGCGCCGGGGCGGCGTCCCGCGCCGGCCCGGACCGCCGGCCCGGTCGCCCCGCCGTCCTCGCGGCCGCCGCGAGCGGCCCCATCCTCCAGGAGGAACCCCGTGACGTCGATCCCGCTCGCCGCCGGCGGCTACACCGCACTCGTCGACACCCTCGGGGCCGCGCTGTGCGCCCTCGAGCACGACGGCCGGGCCCTCGTGGTGGCCCGGGAGCCGGGCGCCACGACCGAGGACTTCCGGGGCGTCGTGTGCGCCCCGTGGCCCAACCGCCTGGCCGACGGCCGGTACCGCTTCGGCGACCGCCGGCTCGAGGTCCCCGTCACGGAGCCCGAGCGCGGGACGGCCCTGCACGGGCTGGTCTTCGACCGCGAGTGGGAGGTCGTCTCCAGCAGCCCCACCGACGTGGTGCTCGCCCTCCGGCTCGGCGCGGACCCCGGGTACCCGTTCGCCGTGCGGGTGGAGGTGCGCTACGCGCTCGGCGAGGACGGCCTGCGGGTCGGGATCCGCGCCCGGAACGAGGGGGAGGACGCCGCTCCCTTCGGGTGCTGCCCGCACCCCTACCTCGTGGCCGGCCCCGGGAGCGTCGACGACTGGGTCCTCGACCTCGACGCCTCCGGGATGCTGCAGGTCTCGCCCGACCGGCTGCTGCCCACCGTCCTGGAGGACACGGCGGGAGGCCCCTTCGACTTCCGGGCGGGGCGCCCGCTGCGGGGCGCCTCCATCGACAACGCGTTCACCGGCGTGGCCGCGCACGACGGGCGGTGCACGGTCCGCCTCACGGCCCCGGACGGGCACGGGGCCCTGCTCGCCTGGGACCCCCGCGCCCCCTGGGTGCAGGTGCACACCGGCGACCACCTCGTGGGAGCGCCGCGCAGCGGGCTGGCGGTCGAGCCGATGGACTGCCCGCCCGACGCCTTCAACTCGGGCCGGGACCTCGTGGTGCTCGCCCCCGGGGCCGAGCACGCCCTGGACTGGGAGCTCCGCGCGTTCTGAGCACGTCCCGCCCGCCCACGCCCGGACGCCGTCACCGGCGCGGGGAACCACGTGCCCCGGGGAGTTCGACGCCACCGACGCGCTGGGGCCCATGACGGTCCCCTCCGGGCTCGGTACGGTGAAGAATGCCTACGGGGCGCAGCGCGCCCGGCAGCCCGCGAGCGCCGGAAGCGGCGCCCCGTCTCCCGCGGCCCGGCGACCTCCGGCACGGGAGGTCAGCAGGACCGTGCGCACCGCCCGAACGACCACCCACCGCCAGGAAGGGCCCGACGTGCCCCAGCAGCAGATCCCCCCGGTTCCCGCCGTCCCGACGCAGCGGGGGCGGCACACGGCCATCGCCCACCGTGTCCACCACCTGGCCGACGGGCGGGAGGCGGTCTTCTTCGCCGACCGCGGCACGGAGCCGGTCGGGCAGGTGAGCGACCGCCGTCCGCTGGGGGAGCGGGCCGGGCACGGCGAGGTGCGCTTCGACCGGCTGACCGGGGAGTGGGTGGCGGTGGCCGCCCACCGGCAGACCCGCACCTACCTGCCCCCGGCCGACCAGTGCCCGCTGTGCCCGTCCGTGGGCGGGCGGGAGTCGGAGATCCCCGCCGCGGACTTCGACGTCGTCGTCTTCGAGAACCGCTTCCCCTCCCTGGGCCCGGAGCTCGGGGCGCTGCCGGTGCCGGCCGGGGCGGGGGAGCGGGCGCTGTGGGGGGCTCCGTCCCCGGCCTACGGCCGCTGCGAGGTGGTCGTGTTCACCCCGGAGCACCGGGGCTCCTTCGCGGACCTGACCCCGGAACGGGCCCGCACGGTGGTGGAGGCCTGGGCCCAGCGCACCGAGGCGCTGTCGGGGACGGCCGGGATCCGGCACGTGTTCCCCTTCGAGAACCGCGGGGAGCAGATCGGGGTGACCCTGCACCACCCGCACGGGCAGATCTACGCCTATCCGTACCCGGCCCCGCACGCCGCCCGCCTGGCCGCCCGCTCCCGGGCGCACCTGCAGGAGACGGGGCGGGCGCTGATGGGCGAGGTGCTCGCCGACGAGACCGCGGCCGGGGAGCGGATGGTGCTGGCCGGGGAGCACTTCTCCGCCTACGTCCCCTACGCCGCGCGCTGGCCGCTGGAGGTCCACCTGCTCCCGCACCGCCAGGTCCCGGACCTGGCGGCGCTGACCGGCCCCGAGCGCGACGAGCTGGCGGTGCTCTACCAGGACCTGGTGCAGCGGGTGGACCGCCTCTACACCACCCCCACCCCCTACATCGCCGCCTGGCACCAGACGCCGGTGAACGCCGCCGACCGTCAGGCCGGGTGGCTGCACCTGCAGCTCACCAGCCCGCGGCGGGCGGAGGACAAGCTGAAGTTCCTGGCCGGCTCGGAGGCGGCCATGGGCGCGTTCATCAACGACGTCACCGCCGAGCAGACCGCCGCACGCCTGAGGGAGGCCGCACGATGAGCGCACCGCACCCCCACCCGCCGACCCCCGGGCCCGGGGACGCCCGGCCCGCCGACGGCGACGCCGCCCGGGCCGCCGCGCTCGCCGGGCGCTTCGCCGAGGTGTACGGCCACGCCCCGGACGGGGTGTGGCGGGCCCCCGGGCGGGTGAACCTGATCGGGGAGCACACCGACTACAACGACGGGTTCGTGCTGCCCTTCGCCATCGACCGCTCCGCGCTGGTGGCCGTGCGGCTGCGCCGGGCCGGGGAGCCGGATCCCGAAGCGGTGGAGCTGGCCTCCACCTACGCCCCCGACGGGCAGCGGCTGTCCCGGACCCGCTTCCGCGTCCCCGACCTCGCCCCGGGGACGGTCGCCGACTGGGGGGCCTACCCGGCCGGGGTCGTGCACGTGCTGGCGGAGGCGGTGCCGGTGCCCGGCTTCGAGCTGCTGCTGGACTCCACCGTGCCGGTGGGCGCGGGACTGTCCTCCTCCCACGCCGTGGAGGTCGCCACCGTCGTGGCCCTGGACGACCTGCTGGAGCTCGGCCTGGACCGCCCGGCCATGGCCCGGCTGACCCAGCGGGCGGAGAACGAGTTCGTCGGCGCCCCCACCGGGATCATGGACCAGTCCGCCTCGCTGATGGGCCGGGCCGGGGCCGCCCTGTTCCTGGACTGCCGGAGCCTGGCCGCCGAGACCGTCCCGCTGCCGCTGGCCGAGCACGGGCTGGCGGTGCTGGTCGTGGACACGAGGGTCGCCCACTCCCACGCCGACGGCGGCTACGGCGCCCGGCGGGCCTCCTGCGAGGCCGGGGCCGCCGCCCTCGGGGCCGCCTCCCTGCGCGACGTCCCCGCCGACGCCGACCTGAGCGGCCTCGACGCGGTGACCGCCCGGCGGGTGCGCCACGTGCTCACCGAGAACGCCCGGGTGCTGGCCACCGTCGAGCGGCTGCGCGCGGGGGACGTGGCCGGCATCGGGGAGCTGCTGGCCGCCTCCCACGCCTCGCTGCGCGACGACTACGAGGTCTCCTGCCCCGAGCTGGACCTCGCCGTGGACACCGCCCGGGCCGCCGGGGCGATCGGGGCGCGGATGACCGGCGGCGGCTTCGGCGGCTCGGCGATCGCCCTCGTGGCGGCCGCGGAGACCGAGCGGACCGCCGCCGCGGTGACCGAGGCCTTCGCCCGGGCCGGCCACCGGGCCCCCGGCACCTTCGTGGTCGCCCCCGGGGAGGGCGCGGGCCGGGTCCGCTGAGCCCGCCCCTCGCCCCGGGGCGCCGGTCCGGGCGGCGCGGGAGGCGCCGCGGCGCTTGTAGCCTGGTGCGGTGGCACAGCACCGGATCCTCTCCCACTACGTCTTCGCCCCGCTGCCCGACCCCACGGCCGTGATGCTCTGGCAGCGCACCCTGTGCCAGGGCCTGGGGCTGCGCGGGCGGATCCTGGTCTCCCCGCACGGGCTCAACGGCACCGTGGGCGGCGAGGTCGGGGCGCTCAAGCGGTACGCGCGGGAGACCCGCAGCCACCCGGGCCTGCGGGACGTGGCGCTCGGCTGGTCGGACGGCTCGGCCGAGGACTTCCCCCGGCTCTCGGTCAGGGTCCGCGACGAGCTCGTGTCCTTCGGGGCCCCCGAGGAGCTCGAGGTGGACGAGCGCGGGGTGGTCGGCGGCGGGACCCGGCTGAGCCCGGCCGAGGTGGACCGCCTGGTGGCCCGGCGCGGCGAGGACGTCGTGTTCCTCGACGGGCGCAACGCCCACGAGGCGCGGATCGGGCGCTTCCGCGGAGCGGTGGTGCCGGACGTGGCGCACACCCGCGACTTCGTGGCCGCCCTCGACTCCGGGGCCTACGACCACCTCAAGGACCGGCCCGTGGTGACCTACTGCACCGGCGGCATCCGCTGCGAGGTGCTCTCCGCGCTGATGCGCCGCCGCGGCTTCGGGGAGGTCTACCAGCTCGACGGCGGCATCGCCGCGTACGGCCGCGAGCGCGGGGACCGGGGGCTGTGGGAGGGCTCCCTGTACGTCTTCGACCGCCGGATGCACGTGGAGTTCAGCCCGGAGACCGTGACCATCGGGCGCTGCGACCGGTGCGGCGGGCCCGCCAACCGCTTCGTCAACTGCGGGGACGGCTCCTGCCGCGCCCTCTTCCTGGCGTGCCCGGCCTGCCGCGGGGGGCACCCCGCGGCGACCTGCCCGGGCGGGTGCGGCACCGCGCCCGGCGACGCCCCGCCCCGCGCCCTGCTCCCGCAGGGCGCGACCGACCCCGGACAGGAGCACTGACATGGCCCCGGACACCCCCGACCGGCCGCCCGCCTTCTCCCGCGTGCCGGGCACCCCCGTCTCCGACGACCCTCGGCGGCTGGCCGCCCTGCACGGCGCCCTGCGCGCCGGCGGCTTCACCCACGACCGCGTGGCCGGGCTGCTGGGTGCGGCCGCGATGGACGCCCTCGCCCGGGACCAGGCCGTGCCGGCCCTGCGGGTGCTCGAACCGGTGCTGGCCACGCCCGGGCACCCGGACCGGGGGACGGCGGGACTGGTCGTGCTGTTCCTGCTGGGCCGCGCCGTCCCGGCCGAGCTGCTCGGCGCCTCCGCCGTCGCCCCCGGGGACCTGGTGGGGCTGGGCCTGGCGGAGCGGACCCGGGACGGGCTGCGCGCCACGGTGGACCTGCGCCCCCACGCCGCCGACGACGGGACCGAGCTCTACGTGGCGAGCGACCTGGGGGAGTCCCAGCGCCCCGGCGTGCTGCGCCGCGACCACGTGCTGGGCATCGGGCAGGCGTCCCTGACGCTGGCGCAGACCACCGACCGCCGGCCGGTCGGGCGGGCCCTGGACGTGGGCACCGGCTGCGGCATCCAGACCTTCCACCTGCTCGCCCACGCCCGGCACGTGACCGCCACCGACGTCTCCGAGCGAGCCCTGGGCTTCACCCGGTTCAACCTGCTGCTCAACGCCCGGGCCCTGGACCTCGACCCGCAGCGGCTGGAGGACCGGGTGAGCCTCCGCGCCGGCTCCCTGCTCGAGCCCGTGGCCGGGGAGCGGTTCGACCTGGTGGTCTCCAACCCGCCGTTCGTCATCACCCCCCGCGCCCCGGGGGAGACCCCCGCGGACCGCTTCACCTACCGGGACGGCGGCTTGCCCGGGGACCGGATCGTGGCCGACCTCGTGCGGGCGCTGCCCGGGGCCATGGCCCCGGGGGCCACCGCGCACCTGCTCGGCAACTGGGAGGTCCTCGGCGTCGAGGACACCGGGGGTGCGCCCGGGCCCGCGGCCGAGCGGTGGATGCACCGCCCGGACGGCTGGGTGCCCGAGGGCATCGACACCTGGTGGATCCAGCGGGAGCTGGCCGCACCGGAGGAGTACGCCGAGACGTGGCTGCGGGACGCCGCCGAGTCCCGGGACCCGGAGCACTACGAACGGGCCTACCGGGCCTACCTCGACGACTTCGCCGCCCGGGGCGTCGAGGCCGTGGGCTTCGGGATGATCCGGCTGCGCCGCCCGGCCGCACCGCGCCCGCACGACGGGGCGCTGCGCCGCTTCGAGCACGTCCCGCACCCGGTGCAGCAGCCGCTCGCCCCGGCGCTGGCCGCCGCGTGGGCGCGCGCCGACTGGCTCGCGGAGCACCCGCAGGACTGGCTGGACGCCCACCTCGTCGCGGCCGAGGACGTCACGGAGGAGCGCCACCAGCGCCCCGGCGCCGAGCACCCCGGCGTGATCCTGCTCCGGCAGGGAGCGGGGCTGCGCCGCACCGCGGTGCTCACCAGCGAGGCCGCGGGCTTCGCCGGCGCCTGCGACGGCGAGCTGAGCGCCCGGCAGATCCTCGCCGCGCTCGCCGCGCTGCTGGAGTGGACCGGGGACGAGCGCGAGCGGCTCACGGAGGAGGTCCGCCACCTCGTGCTCGACGGCTTCCTCGTGCCGCTCGAGCAGCCGCCGGCCCGCCGGGCGGATGTGGGCGGATGAGCACGGGACGCCGGGGCGTCCCGGGTGCGAGGATGAGGGCATGAGCATCGGAGACCACCTCAACCCCATCCGGACCCTGGACAAGGACACCGTCTGGCGGCTGCTGGCCGAGCACCCCTTCGGCCGCCTGGCCGTGGAGGCCGCCGGGCTCGTGGACATCTTCCCGGTGAACTACGTGGTGCACCAGCACAAGGTGTACTTCCGCACGGCCCAGGGCTCCAAGCTCTCCAGCCTGATCGTCAACGACCAGGTGGCCTTCGAGATCGACGAGGTCACGGACGAGCACGTGGTGCGCTCCGTGGTGGTGCACGGCCGGGCCCGCCGGCTGGAGACCCGCGCGGAGATCGAGGCCGCCGAGGAGCTGCCGCTGAAGCCGTGGGCGCCCACGCTGAAGTACAACTTCGTGGTCATCGACGTGGAGACCGCCACCGGCCGCGAGTTCACGATCGCCGACGAGCCGGAGCACCACCCCTCCTGAGCCCGCGGCCCGGGCCCGGTGCGTGCCGGCGGCCGCCGTCGTCCCCCGTGTCCTCCGCGGCGCGAGGGACGCCGGCGGCGAGGCGTTATGGTGGAGCGCAGGGCGGGCCGGACGACTCCCGCCCGTCCGACCCGACGTCCAGCAGCGCCGCGTCCCGCGGCCGTCGCGGACCGCAGCAAGGAGTACCGTGCCAACGAAGGCCACCCAGAGCCCGGGAACGGGCAAGAGCCTGCTCATCGTGGAGTCCCCCTCGAAGGTCAAGACCATCGCCGGGTACCTCGGCGACGCCTACGAGGTGGAGTCCTCCATGGGGCACATCCGTGACCTCCCGCAGCCCTCGGAGCTGCCGGCGGAGCTCAAGAAGGGGCCCTACGGCAAGTTCGCGGTGGACGTGGAGCACGGCTTCGAGCCGTACTACGTGGTGAACCCGGACAAGAAGAAGAAGGTCACCGAGCTCAAGCGCAAGCTCAAGGAGGCCGACGCCCTCTACCTCGCCACCGACGGCGACCGCGAGGGCGAGGCCATCGCCTGGCACCTGCTGGAGGTGCTCAAGCCCAAGGTCCCCGTCTACCGGCTGACCTTCCCCGAGATCACCCGCGAGGCCATCGAGCGCGCCTTCGGGGAGCTGCGCGAGCTGGACCAGGACCTGGTCGACGCGCAGGAGACCCGCCGCATCCTGGACCGGCTCTACGGCTACGAGATCTCCCCGGTGCTGTGGCGCAAGATCGCCTCCGGCCTGTCCGCGGGCCGCGTCCAGTCCGTGGCCACGCGCCTGGTCGTGGAGCGCGAGCGCCAGCGCATGGCCTTCGTGCCCGCCGACTACTGGGACCTCAGCGGCACCTTCGCCCGCACCGACGGCGAGGACGCCGGCACCGCCTTCGGCGCGCGGCTGTCCTCCGTGGACGGCAAGCGGGTGGCGGGGGGCCGGGACTTCGGCGACGACGGGGCGCTCAAGGGCGCCGCCGACAAGCTCGTGCACCTGGACGAGACGGCGGCCCGGGAGCTGGCCGCCGGGCTCGCGGACGCCGCGTTCGCGGTCCGGTCGCTGGAGACCAAGCCCTACACCCGCCGCCCGGCCGCGCCCTTCACCACGTCCACGCTGCAGCAGGAGGCCGCCCGCAAGCTGCGGTTCACCTCGCGCACCACGATGCAGGTGGCCCAGAAGCTGTACGAGAACGGCTACATCACCTACATGCGCACCGACTCCGTGGCGCTGTCCGACCAGGCGGTCTCGGCCGCCCGGCGGCAGGCCGCGGAGCTCTACGGCTCCGACTCCGTGCCGGGCTCCCCGCGCGTGTACAGCTCGAAGTCGAAGAACGCCCAGGAGGCGCACGAGGCCGTGCGCCCCGCCGGGGACTCCTTCCGGACGCCGAACCAGGTCCGCGGGGAGCTCTCCGCGGACGCCTACCGGCTCTACGAGCTGATCTGGAAGCGCACGGTCGCCTCCCAGATGGCCGACGCCAAGGGCTCCACGGCCACCGTGCGGCTCGGGGCGACCTCGGCCTCCGGGCGGGACGCCGAGTTCTCCGCGTCCGGCACCGTGATCACGTTCCGCGGCTTCCTCGCCGCCTACGAGGAGGGCCGCGACGAGGAGCCGGCCGAGGGCAAGGACGGGGACAAGCGGCTGCCGCGGATGGCGGAGGGCGACCGGCTCGAGGCCACCGACGTCGCCGCGGACGGGCACCGCACCTCCCCGCCCCCGCGCTACACCGAGGCGTCCCTGGTCAAGGTCCTCGACGAGCTGGGCATCGGGCGGCCGTCGACCTACGCGGCCGTGATCTCCACGATCATGGACCGCGGCTACGTCCGGGTCCGGGGCTCGGCGCTGATCCCCTCGTGGACGGCGTTCTCCGTGGTGCGCCTGCTCGAGGAGCACTTCTCCGACTACGTGGACTACGACTTCACGGCAGAGATGGAGGAGGGCCTGGACCGGATCGCCCGCGGCGAGGAGGACAGCACCGACTGGCTGCAGGACTTCTACTTCGGCTCGCAGGAGCACGAGAACGGGCTCAAGCCCATCGTCGACGACCTCGGCGAGATCGACGCCCGCGCGGTGAACTCCATCCCCGTGACGGACGCCATCACCCTGCGCGTGGGCAAGTTCGGCCCCTACCTCGAGGTCGCGGGCGCCGTGGACCCCGAGACGGGCGAGATCACCGAGCCGGTCCGCGCCAACGTGCCGGAGGACCTGGCCCCGGACGAGCTGACCCCCGAGAAGGCCCGCGAGCTCATCGAGACCGGCAAGGCCGACGGCCGGGAGCTCGGCCGCGACCCGGTCACCGGGCGCGCCATCATCGCGAAGGACGGCCGCTACGGTCCCTACGTCACCGAGGTGGTCCCCGAGCCCACCGCCGAGGAGCTCGCGGCCCAGCCGGTCGAGTACTACAAGAACGGCAAGCCCAAGCCCCCGAAGAAGCCGGTCAAGGAGAAGCCGCGCACGGGCTCCCTGCTCTCCTCGATGACCCTGCAGGACGTGACCCTCGAGGACGCGCTGAAGATCCTGTCCCTGCCGCGGACCCTGGGCGCCGACGTCGAGGGCGAGGAGATCACCGTGCAGAACGGCCGCTTCGGCCCCTACCTGAAGAAAGGCTCCGACTCCCGCTCCCTGCAGTCCGAGGAGCAGCTGTTCACGATCACCCTCGAGGAGGCGCTGCAGATCTACGCCCAGCCCAAGCAGCGCGGGCGGGGCACCGCCAAGCCGCCGCTCGCGGACCTGGGCACCGACCAGATCACGGAACGGCCCATGGTGATCAAGGACGGGCGCTTCGGGCCCTACATCACCGACGGGGAGACGAACGTGACGGTCCCCCGCGGGGAGACCGTGGAGCAGATCACCCCGGCGCGCGCCAGTCAGCTGCTCGCGGAGAAGCGCGCCCAGGGCCCGGCGCCCAAGCGCGCCGCGCGCTCCACCGCCAAGTCCCCCGCCAAGTCGACGGCCAAGGCCCCCGCCAAGTCGACGGCCAAGGCCCCGGCCAAGTCCACGGCCAGGTCCACGGGCAGGTCCACGGCGGCGAAGAATCCGGCGGCGGGCCGGACCGCCCGCGCCGGGACCAAGGGCTGAGCCGCCCCGCGCCGCGGGACGGACACGGAACTCGAAGGAGCACCACGGCATGCGTCTGGGAGTCCTCGACGTCGGATCGAACACCGTCCACCTGCTGCTGCTGGACGTCTACCCGGGCTCCCGGCCCGAACCGTACGCGTCCCACAAGCTGGCCCTGCGGCTGGTGCAGTACCTCGACCAGGACGGCAACATCTCCGACGCCGGCCGGGACGCGCTGACCGCTTTCGTGCTCGAGGCCCGGGACTTCGCGGTGGACAACGCCGCGGAGGACTTCCTCGCGTTCGCCACCTCCGCGATCCGCGAGGCCGGCAACGGGGCCCAGGTGCTGGAGCACGTCCAGTCCCGCTCCGGGGTGACCCTCACCGAGCTGGCCGGGGACCAGGAGGCGGCCGTCACCTTCTTCGCGGTGCGCCGCTGGTTCGGCTGGGGCGCGGGCACGGTCCTGGACCTCGACATCGGCGGCGGGTCCTTCGAGATGGCGCTGGGCGACAACGCCCTGCCCGCCGTGGCGACCTCCGTGCCGCTGGGCGCGGGACGGCTCACCCGCTCGTTCATCGCCGGGGACCTCGCCACGCCCCAGGAGATGAAGGCCCTGCGCAAGCACGTGCGCCGGGAGCTCAAGCCCGCGGTCGCGAAGGTCCGGGCGGCCGGGGAGCCCACCTGCGTGGCCGGCACGTCGAAGACCTTCCGCTCCCTCGCCCGGATCTGCGGGGCCGCCCCCTACGCCATGGGGCCCTACGTCCCGCGGACCCTGCACCTCGAGGACCTGCGGCTGTGGACCCGGCGGATGGAGGCGATGACCCCGGCGGAGCGCGCCGAGATGCCCGGGGTCTCGCCCGCCCGGGCCCGGCAGATCCTGGCGGGCGCGGTGGTGGCCGAGGCCGCCATGGACGCCTACGGGATCGAGTCGCTGCAGATCTGCCCGTGGGCCCTGCGCGAGGGGCTGATCCTCCGCCGCCTGGACCAGCTCAACAGCCACGCCGACGTGCGCACCGTCGACCCCCGGCACCTGGTGGGAGCGGCATGAGCGAGCAGCAGGAGCCCGCCCCGGAGCCGTACCGGGCGCACGTGGCACTCTCCACCAGCTCCCTCTACCCGCTCGGGGTCCCGGAGACCTTCGAGGCGGCCGTGGAGCTGGGCTACGACAGCGTGGAGGTGCTCGTCACCCACGAGCGGATGAGCCAGCTCAACCACCAGCTGCGCGACCTCGTGCAGCGCCACCAGCTGCCCATCTCCACCATCCACGCCCCGACGCTGCTGCTCACCCAGCAGGTCTGGGGCAAGTCGTGGACCAAGATCCAAATGGCCGCGGCCCTCACCGAGCAGGTCGGCGCGGAGGTCGTCGTCGTGCACCCGCCCTTCCGCTGGCAGCGCAAGTACGCCTCGAACTTCGTGGAGGGCGTGCGCGTGGTCTCGCAGGCCACGGGCGTGAAGATCTCCGTGGAGAACATGTACCCCTGGCGGGTGCGCGGGCGCGACACCGTGGTCTACGCCCCGCACTACAGCCCGCTCGGGCAGGACTACGACTGGGTGACGTGGGACTTCTCCCACGCCGCGACCGCCCGGATGGACTCCCTCGCCGCGATCCGGGAGCTCGGCCCCCGCCTGGGCCACGTCCACCTCACGGACGGGTCGGGGGAGACCACCGCGGACGAGCACCTGCTCCCCGGCCACGGCGTGCAGCCGGTCGCCGAGTCGCTCCAGCACCTCGCCGCCACCCGGTGGCGGGGGGTGATCGGGGTGGAGGTCTCCACCCGCCGCTCGTCGAGCGCCGAGGAGCGCACCCGGTGGCTCGCCGAGTCCCTGGACTTCGCCCGCCGCCACACGACCCCGGCCGAGGACGCCCCGGCCGACGAGGTCACCGGCGACGGGGCCCGGGGCGACTGACGCCCGACCCGACCCGACCCGTACCCGCTCCGAGAGGACCCCACCGACCATGACACCTGTGCTCGCCTTCCTGGGCTGCGGCTCCATGAACGGCTCCATCCTGCGGGGGGTGCTGGCCTCCGGCGTGCCCGTCGAGCAGGTCCGGGCCACCGTCCGCTCCGCGCAGAGCGCGGAGCGGCTCCAGGAGGAGACGGGCGTGCGCCCGTACGCCACCGAGGGAGACCCCGAGGCCAACCGCCGGGCCGCCCGCGAGGCCGACGTCGTGCTGCTCGGCGTGAAGCCGGTCGGCGTCCTCGACCTCGCCCGGGAGATCGCCCCCGTCCTGCGCCCGGGCACCGTGGTGGCCTCCGTGGCGGCGGGCATCACGGTCGGCGCCCTCGAGCAGGCCCTGCCGGCCGGCCAGCCCGTGGTGCGGACCATGCCGAACACGCCCTCGAGCGTGGGCCGCGGCGTCGTCTCGGTGACCCCGGGCGCCGCGACCACCGCCGAGCAGACCCGCGCCGTGCGCGGGGTGCTCGAGGCCGTCGGCACCGTCGTGGAGGTCCCCGAGGACCAGGTCGACGCCGTGACCGGGATCTCGGGCTCCGGACCGGCCTACGTGTTCCTGCTGGCCGAGGCGATGCAGCAGGCGGGGGAGCGGATGGGCCTCCCGGCCGACGTCGCCCGGGTGCTGGCCAAGGAGACCGTCTCCGGCGCCGGTGAGCTGCTGCGCCCGGCCGGGGCCGACCCCGCGGCGCTGCGCCGGGCCGTCACCAGCCCCAAGGGGACCACGGACCGGGCGATCACGACCTTCCACGAGAACGGCTTCGCGGAGCTGGTCGCCGCCGCCGCGCAGGCCTCGGCCGACCGCTCCGCGGAGCTGACCCGCGAGCTCAGCGCCGGCTGAGCCCCGCGGCGGCTCCCGGCCGGGCCCGTGACCCGGCCGGGGGCCGGTCAGGACACGGCCCGGTCAGGGCCGGGCCGCGAAGCGCTCGAGCAGGTCCACGTGCCCGGAGACGATGAGCAGGTCCCGGGAGGTCACCTTCGTCTCGGGGCGGGCGTAGGTGAAGTCCTCCCCGGGCGACTTCACGCCCACCACCGTCACGCCGTACTTGGAGCGCACGTGGGCCTCCCCGAGCGTGAAGCCCTGCACCTCCCGCGGCGGGTGCATCTTGACGATGGCGAAGTCGTCGTCGAACTCGATATAGTCCAGCAGCCGCCCGGAGACCAGGTGCGCGGTGCGCCGGCCGGCGTCGGCCTCGGGGAAGATCACGTGGTGGGCGCCGATCCGGGAGAGGATCTTGCCGTGGGACGGGGTGATGGCCTTCGCCCAGATCCGGCTCACGCCGAGGTCCACGAGGTTGGCCGTGATCAGCACGCTGGACTCGATCGAGGTGCCGACGCCCACCACCGCGGAGTCGAACTCGGCGGCGCCGAGCTGGCGCAGGGCGTCGATGTCGGTGGCCTCGGCCTCGACCACGTGGGTGAGCTGGCCCGAGAGCTTCTGCACCAGCTGGGCGTCCCGCTCCACGCCCAGGACCTCCCGCCCCTGCCGCGCCAGCTGGAGGGCGGTGGCCGTGCCGAAGCGGCCGAGGCCGATCACCAGGACGGGGACGCTGTGGGACGAACGGTCAGCCAATGATCGGCCTTTCCTCGGGGTAGTTGTACAGACGGCGGCGCGAGCGCAGGGCCAGCGCGGCCGCCACAGTGGTGGTGCCGATGCGGCCCACGAGCATGATCACCGCGAGGACGTACTTGCCCTCCGGTGGCAACTCCCCGGACAGCCCCACGCTCAGCCCGCAGGTGGCGTAGGCGGAGATCACCTCGAACAGCACCCGGTCGAGGGGCTCCTCGGAGATCTCCACGAGGAGCCCGCAGCCGACCAGGACCACGGTGGCACCCATCATGATGACCGAGATCGCGATGCGCAGGGCGTCCTCGGGAATGGTGCGGTAGAAGGAGATGACGGACCGGTCGCCGCGGGCCTCGGCCAGGATCGCCAGGAACACCACGGCGAGGGTGGTGACCTTGATCCCGCCCGCCACGGACGCGGGGCCGCCGCCGGCGAACATCAGCGCGTCCGTCATGAGCAGGGTGACCGGCTCCAGGTCGTTCATGTCCACCAGGTTGAAGCCGCCGGAGCGGACCATGACGGAGTGGAAGAACCCCTCGAAGACCTTCTGCGTCACGGGCCGCCCCTGCAGGGTGTCCGGGTTGGACCACTCGAACGCCAGGAACAGCGCCCAGCCGACGAACAGCAGCACCGTGGTGGTCACCACGACCAGCTTCGTGTTGAGGTTCCACCTAGAGAAGCGCAGCCCCGTCTGCCGGAGCACGAGGACCACGGGGAACCCCAGGGAGCCCAGGAAGACGCCCACGGCGATCGGCAGGAGGATCAGCGCCGCGTCCGTGTAGGGCACGAGCCCGTCCGAGTGGGGGGTGAACCCGCCGTTGTTGAAGGCCGAGACCGAGTAGAACAGCCCGTGCCACAGGGCGGTGAGGAAGGGCTCCCCGGCCAGCAGGAAGCCGACCGTCAGGACGGCGGCCAGGACCGCCTCGATCACGACGGACATCACCAGGATGACCTGCAGCAGCGAGCCGACCTCGCCGAGGCGCCCGATGTTCAGCGCCTCCTGCGTGATCAGCCGGGACTTCAGGCCCAGCTTGCGGCCGATCGCCAGGGCCAGGATCGAGGTCATGGTCAGGGTGCCCAGGCCGCCGATCTGCATCCCGATCAGGATCACGAACTGCCCGAAGAAGGACCAGTTCGTGGCGGTCGGGACCGTGGTCAGCCCGGTGACGGTCACGGCGGAGGTGGCGGTGAAGACGGCGTCCTCGAGCTCCGTGTCCACCCCGGGGGCGGACGAGACCGGCAACCACAGCAGGAGGGAGAACACGGTCACGACCGCGGCGAAGGAGATCACGGCGAGACGGGCCGGGGAGCCGGCCGCGATCCGGTCCACGAGGTCGCGCAGCGAGGCGAGCAGCCAGAAGCGGCCCCGCTCCTCGCGGGACACCCAGGGCCGGTGCTGCAGGTTGCTCACGGTCCCTCCTCCTGTGTCCGGGCCGCCCGGCCCGGACGGCGTCGGCCGCGGCGCGCGCCCCGACCCGAGACAGTATCCCACCCGTGCCCGCGCGGCGGGGCCGGGGACCGCCCGTGCCGCCGGCCCCGCCGCGGGCGCGGCGGACACACAGCGCGTCGGCGCCGGGGTCCGGCGCGGGGCCGGCGGTGCGAGTGGTCTAATGGCCGTGTGACTCCTGCTACATCCGGGCCCGGCGCCCCGCACCCCACGCGACTGTTCTGGGACCCCGCCCTGCTCGAGTACGACTTCGGGCCCCACCACCCGATGCACCCCTCACGGCTCGAGCTCACGCACCGCCTGGTGCAGGAGTTCGGCCTCGACCGCCGGGCCAACGTCACCGTGGAGGCCCCGGAGGTCGCCCCGGACGACGTCCTGCGCCTCGTCCACCCCCAGCACTACCTGGACGCGGTGCGCGCGGTCGGCGCGGACCCCGCCCTGGAGATCCCCGAGTGCGGGCTCGGCACCGAGGACACCCCCGCGTTCCCGCGGATGCACGACGCCAGCGCACGGCTCGTGGGCGGCACCTACCAGGGCGCCGCGGCCCTGCTGGCGGGGGAGGCGGTGCGCGCCGTGAACTTCGGGGGCGGGATGCACCACGCCCACGCCGAGCGGGCCAGCGGCTTCTGCGTCTACAACGACTGCGCCGTGGGCATCCGCCACCTGCTGGAGCAGGGCGTCCAGCGGGTGGCCTACGTGGACGTGGACGGCCACCACGGGGACGGGACCCAGTCGATCTTCTACGACGACCCCCGGGTGCTCACCATCTCGCTGCACGAGACCGGCCTGGCCCTGTTCCCGGGCACCGGCTTCGCCAACGAGACGGGACGGGGGGCGTCCACCGGCTACGCCGTCAACGTCGCCATGCCCGCCACCGCCGACGACGCCATGTGGCTGCGGGCCTTCGACGCCGTGGTGCCCCCGCTGCTGCGCCAGTTCGCCCCGGAGGTCCTGGTCAGCCAGCACGGCTGCGACTCCCACTTCGCCGACCCGCTCACCCATCTGCGGGTCAGCGTGGACGCCCAGCGGCAGACCGCCGTGGCCCTCGCCGGACTCGCCGACGAGCTGTGCGAGGGCCGGTGGATCGCCACGGGCGGGGGCGGGTACAACTGCCACGACGTGGTGCCCCGGGCGTGGACGCACCTGGTGGGGGTCGCCGCCGGGCACCCCGTGGACGTGGGCGCGGCGGTGCCGCAGCCGTGGCGGGACCACGTGCTCGAGCGCTACGGGGTCGAGCCGCCCCGGGCGATGGGCGACGGGGTGGACCTGTGGTGGCGGTCGTGGGAGGTCGGCTTCGACCCCAACGACGAGACGGACCGCACGATCATGGCCACCCGCAAGGAGGTCTTCCCGCTGTGGGGGCTGGACCCGTGGTTCGACTGAGCCCCGAGCCCCCGGCGGCCGGCGGGCGCGGGAGCGGGGCGGACGTGCCGCTGCCGGGTGCCGCGCGCCAACGCGTTTACAGTGATCGGATGGGCAACAACGACGTGTTCGCGGTGATCGCCGACAAGACCCGGCGGGGGATCCTCACCGTGCTCAAGGACGGCGAGCGACCCGTGGGGGACCTCGTGGCGGAGCTGGGCGTCTCCCAGCCCACCGTCTCCAAGCACCTGAAGATCCTGCGCGAGGCCGGTATGGTGTCCATGGAGGCCCAGGGGCAGCGGCGGCTGTACGCCGTGCGCCCCGAGCCCCTCGCCGAGGTGACCCGCTGGATCCACGAGGTCACCGGCGACGCGGTCCAGCAGGGGGCCGCGCCGGAGCCGACCGCACCGGTGCCCACCGCACCGGAGCCGGACGGGACGCACGGGGCCGCGGCGGAGGAACCCGTCACGGGCGCGGTGCAGGAGCTGGTGGTCACCGCCCCGGCACCGCGGGAACCGGGCCCCGAACTGCTCATGGCCGAGCTGCCCGGATCCGAGCCGGCCGCGGCCGGGCTTCCCGCCGGCGGGACGTCCCGGCGACCCGCCCGGGGGGCCGGGGCCCGCGCCGCGGACCTCCTGTCCAGCCTGCCGGGCCTGCGCCGCCGTCCCCGGCACCCGCGGCGGTGACCGCCCCGACCGTCCCGACCAGCACGAGGAGCACCATGCACGAGGACCTGTACCCCATCCGCCAGGCCGTCCTGGCCCGCAATCCCGGTGAGGTGGAGTTCCACCAGGCGGTGGACGAGGTCTTCGAATCCCTCGGCCCCGTGGTGGCCCGGCACCCCGAACTCCTCGACGCCGCGGTGCTCGAGCGGATCTGCGAGCCGGAGCGCCAGATCATCTTCCGCGTCCCGTGGACCGACGACGAGGGCCGCGTGCACATCAACCGCGGCTTCCGGGTGGAGTTCAACTCCGCGCTGGGGCCCTACAAGGGCGGGCTGCGCTTCCACCCGTCCGTCTACCTCGGCATCGTGAAGTTCCTGGGCTTCGAGCAGATCTTCAAGAACGCCCTCACCGGCATGCCCATCGGCGGCGGCAAGGGCGGCTCGGACTTCGACCCCAGCGGGCGCTCGGACGCGGAGATCATGCGCTTCTGCCAGTCCTTCATGACCGAGCTCTACCGCCACATCGGCGAGTACACGGACGTCCCGGCCGGCGACATCGGCGTGGGCGGGCGCGAGATCGGCTTCCTGTTCGGCCAGTACAAGCGCATCACCAACCGCTACGAGTCGGGGGTGCTCACCGGCAAGGGGCTGAGCTGGGGCGGGTCCCTGGTGCGCACCGAGGCCACCGGGTACGGCACCGTCATGTTCGCCGAGGAGATGCTGCGCACCCGCGGGCAGTCCTTCGACGGGCAGACGGTGCTGGTCTCCGGGTCCGGCAACGTGGCGACGTTCGCGATCGCCCGGGCCCAGCGCCTGGGCGCCACGGTGGTCACCGCCTCCGACTCCGGCGGCTACGTGGTGGACCCCGACGGCATCGACCTCGAGCTGCTGCGCCAGATCAAGGAGGTCGAGCGCGGCCGGATCTCGGAGTACGCCGAGCGCCGCGGCGGGCGCGCCCGGTTCATCGCCAAGGGCTCCGTCTGGGACGTCCCCGGCACCGTGGCCCTGCCGTGCGCCACCCAGAACGAGCTGGACGGCTCCCACGCCAGGAAGCTGCTGGCGCACGGCGTGGTGGCCGTCGCCGAGGGCGCCAACATGCCCACCACCGGGGAGGCCACGCGGATGTTCCAGGAGGCCGGGGTGCTCTTCGGCCCCGGCAAGGCGGCCAACGCCGGCGGCGTGGCGACCTCCGCGCTGGAGATGCAGCAGAACGCGTCCCGCGACTCGTGGACCTTCGGCTACACCGAGGAGCGGCTCGGGCAGATCATGACGTCGATCCACGACCGCTGCGCCGAGACGGCCGAGGACTACGGCATGCCCGGCAACTACGTGGCCGGCGCCAACATCGCCGGCTTCGTCAAGGTGGCCGGCGCCATGATGGCCCAGGGCCTCATCTGATCCGCGCCGGGACCGGCCCCGGCCGGTCCCGGCGGTCCCACCCGTCCGCACATCCGACACGTCCGGATCCGCGAGCGCTCCACGGAGGGCCGCGGTGGACCTACCCTGGAGACTATGGCAACGCATCGACAGGTCCTGCAGTGGCTGGAGAACGAGCTGTTCGACGGCCATCTCGTGCTGGGCCAACAACTGCCCTCGGACCGCGATCTCGCGGCCATCCACCGCGTGTCCCGCAACAACATGCGGGAGGCGCTCAAGACCCTGGAGGCGCAGGGGATCGTCCGTCTCTTCGACGGGCCGCGCAAGTCGATCCTGCCGATGCTGGTCCGGGAGCCGGCGGCGTCCGCCGGTCCCGCCCTGCAGCTGCACATGGCCACCTCCGACTACCCGCTGCGGGACATCGTGCAGACCCGGGTGCTGCTCGAGACCTGGGCGCTGGAGCGCTCGGACCCCCGGCACCCGGCCATGGCCGAGCTGCGGGCGCTGCTCGAGCAGATGGGCCGGGACGACCTCTCGCTCAAGGAGTTCCACCACCTCGAGGTGAGCTTCCACATCGCGCTGTGCAAGACCGCGGGCAACTCGGTGGTCTCGGCCCTGATGTCCTCGCTGCGGGACTCGATCTACGAGTACACGATGGCCCTCGTGGGCCACGTGCCCCTGTGGAGCGCCACCTCGGAGCGGCTGCGCGCCGAGCACCAGGCGATCTACTCGGCCGTGGCGGCGGGCGACCGCAGGCTCGCGGCCCGGCTGGTGGCCGAGCACATCGAGTACCAGTACCGCGAGGCCGGCGTGGACCCCGACCAGGAGCAGCGCACCCCCGGCCCCGCCCCGGACGCGCCGGCCGTGCCCGTGGCCACGGGGGAGCTGCCGGTGCGCGCCGCGGACGAGCCCGGCGGCGGCCCGGCGGAGGTGCCGCGCAGCGCCTGAGAGCCGCCCGCCGGGGACGAATACGGCAATTTCCCCGCGAGACGGTAGGGTGTCAGTGAACGTTTGCCCGGCCGTTCCCGTCCGAGGGCCGGCACCCCGGTTCCCGCCTGTCGCGGAGTTCCCGGGAGACACCACCAAGACATGAAGATGCGAGGGATCCTATGGGTTCAGTGATCAAGAAGCGCCGCAAGCGGATGTCCAAGAAGAAGCACCGCAAGCTGCTCCGCAAGACCCGTCACCAGCGCCGCAACAAGAAGTGACCCGGCGCTGACACCGCCAGCGGGGCCGCCGTCCTCCCGGGGACGGCGGCCCCGCGGCGTTGCCGGGGCGCCCCGCACCGGCGCCGGGGCGGGCCGTAGCATGGACCCATGAGCTCCCCGACGCCCCCGGCCGTGACCCTGCTGACCCGCCCCGGGTGCCACCTCTGCGAGGCGGCCCGGGAGTCCGTGCACCGGGTCACCACCGCACTGGGCCTGGGCTGGGCCGAGGTCGACGTCGACGGCGACCCCGAGCTGGCCCGCCGGCACGCGGAGGAGATCCCGGTGCTGCTCGTCGACGGCGTCCCGCGCGACTTCTGGCAGATCGACGAGCGCCGGCTCACCCGGCTGCTGCGCGAGCGCCTGGCCGGCTGAGCCGGGCCCCGTTTTGGGGACCGGCGCGGCCGTCTGGGACCATGGGGGCATGCCCTCCTCGACGATCCACCTGCTGCGCCACGGCCAGGTCCTCAACCCGGACCGCATCGTCTACGGCCGGCTCCCCGGCTACGGCCTCACCGAGCTGGGCGCGCGGATGGCCGAGGCCGCCGCCGCCGAGCTCGTCCGCCGCGTCGGCGACGGCTCGCGCATCGTCCACCTCGTCTCCTCCCCGCTGCAGCGCACCCGGGAGACCGCCGCGCCGGTGGCCCGGGAGCTGCGCCTGCCGGTGCACCCCGACGAGCGGGTGATCGAGGCCCCCAACCACTTCGAGGGCCTGCACGTGGACGCCCTCGAGCTGCTCCGGCCCCGGCACTGGCCCCACCTGCGCAACCCGCTGCGCCCCTCCTGGGGGGAGCCCTACCGGCGGCAGGTGGCCCGCATGGCCGAGGCCGTGCTGGAGGCCGGGCGCACCGCCGTGGAGCGCGGCGGGGACGGCGCCGAGGCCGTGGTGGTCTCCCACCAGCTGCCGATCTGGCTGGCCCGGCGCTCGGCCGAGGGCCGTCCCCTGCCGCACGACCCGCGCCGGCGGCAGTGCAACCTCGCCTCCCTGACCTCGCTGGTCTTCGACGACCTCGATGCCGGGCGCCCGCCGCGGGTCGAGTACCGCGAGCCCGCCGCCGTCTACTACCCAGGGGTCAACCAGCTTCCCGGTTCATAATGGCGGGGCCCCGCCGCCGTCCCCGTCCCGTCCAGAGCACCAGGTGATCCGTCCGTGACCTCCCGTCCCTCGCCCTCCTCCCGTCCGTCCCGCCGCCGCGTGCTCTCGCTCGCGGGCCTCGGCGTCCTCGGGCTCGCCCTCGCCGGGTGCACCGAGGAGGACTCGCTGGCCCAGCAGGCCAACTCCGGGGACCAGAAGGGCTACATCGCCGGCGACGGCACCGTCTCCGAGTACGCGGCCGCGGAGCGCGGGGAGCCCGTCCGGTTCGAGGGCACCCTGTTCGACGGCACCGCGGTCTCGGCCGAGGACCTCCGCGGGACCCCCGCGCTGCTCAACTTCTGGTACGCCGGGTGCGCCCCGTGCCGGGTCGAGGCCCCCGACCTCCGGGAACTCGCCGAGCGCTTCGACGGCCGGGCCGCCTTCTACGGCGTGAACCTGCGCGACGAGCGGGCCACCGCGGAGGCGTTCGAGCGCACCTTCGAGATCCCCTACCCGTCCTTCGAGGACAAGGACGGGGGCGTGCTGATGGCCCTGAGCGCCTACGTGCCCCCGCAGGCGGTGCCCACCACGCTGGTCCTCGACGCCCAGGGCCGGGTGGCCGCCCGCATCCTCGGCATCGCCGAGCGCTCCGTGCTGGAGACCCTGCTCGAGGACACGGTGGCCGAAGCGGCATGACGGCCGGCAACCCGTTCGCCGAGATCGTCCTCGACGGCTCCCTCCTCGTCGCCCTGCCCGTGGCCCTGCTGGCCGGGCTGGTCTCCTTCGCCTCCCCGTGCGTGCTGCCGCTCGTGCCGGGCTACCTGGGCTACGTCACGGGCCTGACCGGCGCGGACCTGCAGGAGCAGCGCCGCGGCCGGGTGCTGGCCGGGATCAGCCTGTTCGTGCTCGGCTTCTCGGCCGTGTTCCTGCTCATGTCCGTGCTGCTCGCCCAGCTGGGCGCCTACGCCTGGTTCCTGGGGCAGGGCTGGATCACCGCGGTCCTCGGCGCCCTGGTGGTGCTCATGGGGGTCGTCTTCCTCGGCGGGGTGTCCTTCTTCCAGCGCGACCGCAAGATCGAGCGCCGCCCCCCGCCCGGGCTGTGGGGCGCCCCGCTGCTCGGCGTCACCTTCGGCCTCGGCTGGGCGCCCTGCATCGGCCCCACGTTCGCCGCCGTGCAGGCGCTCGTGTACGTGGACGGCGCCTCGGCCGGCAAGGCCGCCGTGCTCACGGTGGCCTACTGCCTGGGCCTCGGCGTGCCCTTCCTGGCCCTGGCCCTGGCGCTGCGCCGCGGCATGGGGGCCATGGGCTTCTTCCGGCGGCACCGCCTCACCATCCAGCGCGCCGGCGGGGGGCTCCTCGTGCTGGTCGGGCTGCTCATGATGACGGGGGCGTGGACCGCGTTCGTCTCCTGGGTGCAGGCCGAGCTCGTCACCGACTGGGTGATGCCGATCTGAGCGCCCCCGGCACCCCGTCCCGCCCCGACCACAGAAAGACCGGCATGAGCACACCAGCGCCTCCCTCGTCGGGCGCCGCGAGCACGGACCCGCCCCGCGGGCGCTCCTCCGACGCCGAGCTGCCCGCCCTCGGGCCCCGCGGCATGGCCCGGTGGGCGTGGACGCAGCTCACGAAGATGAACACCGCCCTGTTCCTGCTCCTGCTGCTGGCCGTCGCGGCCGTGCCCGGCTCGATCTTCCCGCAGCGGATCCAGGACCCGGCGGCCGTGCAGGACTACCTGGACAACAACCCGGTCCTGGGGGAGTGGCTCGACCGGCTGCAGTTCTTCGACGTGTTCTCCTCGGCCTGGTTCTCCGCCGTCTACATCCTGCTGTTCGTCTCCCTCGTGGGCTGCGTGCTGCCGCGCGCGGCCAAGCACTGGCGGGCCTGGCGGGCCGAGCCCCCGCGCACCCCGCGGCGCCTGGAGCGGCTGCCCGAGCACCGGGCGCTGACGCTCGGCGGCCGGGACGGCGCCGAGGCCCCGGCCCCCGACGACGTCGTCGCCGACGCGGCCCGGCTGCTGCGCCGGCGAGGCTACCGGGTCGCGGTGCGGGACACCGGCTCGGGCGCCCCCTCGGTCGCCGCCGAGCGCGGGATGTGGAAGGAGGTCGGCAACATCGTCTTCCACCTGGCGCTGCTGGGGGTGCTGGTCTCCGTGGCCGTCGGCTCCCTGTTCGGCTACAAGGGCCAGCGGGTGGTCGTGGAGGGCGAGTCCTTCGTCAACACCCTCATCGGCTACGACTCCTTCACCCCCGGCACCAACTACGACGCCGACTGGCTGGAGCCGTTCTCCGTCCGGCTCGACCGCTTCGAGGCCGAGTTCAACCGGGACACCGCCAACCCGCGCAACTACGGGGCGCCGCTGGACTTCACCGCCGAGGTCACCGTGCAGGACGAGCCCGGCGCCGAGCCCCGGCAGGAGGTGCTGAAGGTCAACCGGCCGCTGAACGTGAACGGCGTGAAGAGCTACCTCGTGGGCAACGGCTACGCCCCGGTGATCCGGGTGACGGACGGCAACGGGGACGTCGCCTTCGAGGGCCCCGTGGTGACCGTCCCCTCCGACGGCGTGTACACCTCCTCGCTCGTGCTCAAGGTCCCGGACGCCCGGCCCGACCAGCTCGGCTTCGTGGGGCTGCTGCTGCCCACCGCCGTCGGCGGGGAGGGGGAGATGCCCCGCTCGGTGGACCCGGGCCTGGCCAACCCCCGGCTGATCCTCTCCGCCTACCACGGCGACCTGGGCCTGGACACCGGCGCCCCGCAGAACGTGTACGTGCTCGACGTCGAGCAGCTCACCGAGCTCAACGCCATGACCAACGAGAACGGCGCGATCACCCTCGACGCCGCGAATCCCGTGCACGAGCTGCCCGACGGCAAGGGCACCGTGGAGTTCCTCGACGTGAAGCGCTACGTGGGCCTGGACGTCCACTACGACCCCGGCAAGACGGGCGCCCTGGTCTCCTTCGTGCTGGCCTTCACGGGCCTGCTGATGTCCCTGTTCATCTCCCGCCGCCGCGTCTGGGTGCGGGCGGCGCGGGGCACGGACGAGGACGGCCGGGCCTGCACGGTGCTCGAGTACGGGCTGCTGGCCCGCGGGGAGGACCCCCGGCTGGCGGCCGAGGCCGAGCGGCTGAGCGAGCTGTGGACCGGGCAGTGGGAGTCCGCCGGCGTGCGGGACCGGGAGAGCGCGGGGCCCGCCCCCGCCCGGGCCGGCTCCGAGCCGGCGTCCGGGAACGAGTGAGAGGATGAGCGGCATGACCGTCAACGAGAACCTGGGCGCCTGGAGCGAGCTGTTCATGCTCCTGGCCGCCATGACCTACCTGGTCAGCTTCGTCGCCTTCGCGTGGGACATGGCCGCCCACGCCAAGGCCCTGCGCGGCACGGCCGGCCCCGAGGAGCGCGAGCTCGTCGGCGCCGCGGCCCGGGCGGGCGCGCTGGACGCCGCCGAGCCCGCCGACGCGCGGGCCGGGCACGGGGCCGGCCACCGGGGGCGCGGCTACCGCACGGGCGCCCGGTCCGCGCTGGCCGGGCACGTGGCGGACGAGCAGATGCGCTACACCGGGGAGCGCCGTCCCGCCGCGCGCGTGGCCGTGGCCGTCATGGTCCTGGCGTTCCTGGTCCACGCCGCCGCCGTGCTGAGCCGGGCGTTCGCGGCGGGCCGGGTGCCCTGGGGCAACATGTACGAGTTCTGCACCACGGGCGCCCTCGTGGTCGCCGGGGTCTACCTGCTGGCCCTGCTCGCCCGCGACCTGCGCTTCGTGGGCACCCTCGTCTCCGGGCTCGTGGTGATCATGCTCTGCGCGGCGACGATCGGCTTCCCCACGCCCGTGGGCCCGCTGCAGCCGGCCCTGCAGTCCTGGTGGCTGGTCATCCACGTGTCCATCGCGGTGGCCGCCTCGGGGGTGTTCACCATCACCTTCGCCATGGCCGTGCTGCAGCTGCTGCAGGCCCGGCGCGAGCGGGCGATCCTGGCCGGGGAGGCCCCCGGCATGGAGTTCCTGCGGATGGTCCCCTCCGCCCAGGCGCTGGAGAACCTCTCCTTCCGGCTCAACGCGGTCGGCTTCGCCTTCTGGACCTTCACCCTCGCCGCCGGGGCCATCTGGGCCGAGCAGGCGTGGGGCCGGTACTGGGGCTGGGACACCAAGGAGGTGTGGACCTTCGTGATCTGGGTGGTCTACGCCGCCTACATGCACGCCCGCGCGACCCGCGGCTGGACCGGCACGCGCTCGGCCTGGCTGTCGATCGCCGGGTACCTGTGCATCGTCTTCAACTTCACCGTGGTCAACACCCTCTTCGCCGGCCTGCACTCCTACGCCGGCGTCTGAGCCGTCCGGCTCCCCGCGGCCCGCACCGGCACGAGCGCCGGTGCGGGCCGCGGTCGTCCCGGGGTGTCCCGGATCCAGGGCCGCCGGGGACGCCCGCCCGGGGCGAGGGCGTCAGTCGCGCGGCGGCCGGTTCTTGCCGGGGGAGTCGTCGGAGGAGTCGTCGGCGCGGCCGGCCGAGGACCCACCCGGGGAGCCGTTCCCGGGCCCGTCCGGGGCGGGGCGCCCGCCGGTGGTCCCGCCGCCGCGGCGCAGGTCCTCCTCCCAGCGGCGCAGCTTCTCGGCCTGCTCCTGCTGCCGGCGCCGCTCCTCGAGGTTGCGCAGGAACTGGGGGTCGTCGTCCGGGCCCTTCCCGCGCGCGGGGCCGGAGGAGTCCGCGGCGCCCCGGGGGCGGCCCAGGAACAACCACAGGAGGGCGCCGAGCAGCGGGAGGAGGACGATCACCGCGATCCAGCCCCCCTTGCGCAGCCCCCGCATGGCGGCGCTGTCGGTCCGGGCGCACTCGATGAGGGAGTACACGATGACGCCCACCGCCAGTGCGGCCGCGCCGATGATGAGGATGGCTCTGCCCATGCCGACAATCGTAGGGGAGTTGCCTGGGCGCCAGCCCAGCGCCCGGGGAGATCTTCCCGGTCGGCTCGGTAGACTGGCGGGGTGAACTTCCTGAAGTACTCCCTGCTCCGCTTCGGCCTGCTCGTGCTGGTCTTCCTGCTCAGCACGTGGCTGGGCGCGGGGCTGATCCTGTCCGGGATCGCCGCCGTCGCGGCGTCCTTCGCGGTGTCCTACCTGTTCTTCCCGCGCCTGCACACGGCCGCGGGGGAGGAGCTGCGCCGGTGGGTCGCCCGCTCCCCGCGGCCCCGCAACCGGGTGGCGCTCGAGGACCAAGAGGTCGAGGACGCCTACGTGGACCGGAAGCTGCGCGAGGACGGGCGCGAGGTCTGAGCGCTCAGCGGGAGCTCACAGCCACTGCCGCAGCAGCACCGCCAGGGTGAACAGCACGGCCCAGCCCACGTTGAGCACCCCGCACTGCTTGAGCACGGGGATGAGCCGGCGGCGGTCCTGCACCCGCAGGACCGTGGCCACCGGCGGCAGCGCCACCGGCACGAGCAGCAGCACCACGAGCATCCACGGGTTGCCGGGCACCAGGAACAGCACCAGCGCGAGCGCCACGGCAATCTCGGCGGTGAACACCACCCGGGCCATCGGGTCGCCCAGCCGCACGGCCAGCGTCCGCTTGCCGACCTCCCGGTCCCCGGGCAGGTCCCGGATGTTGTTGGCCATCAGCAGGGCGGTGGCGATCAGGCCGGTCGACAGGGCCGCGACCCACGCCTCGGGGTTGAGGGCGCCGGCTTGGGTCAGCGTGGTGCCGAGCACGGCCACGAGCCCGAAGTAGACGAACACGAACACGTCGCCGAGCCCCCGGTAGCCGTACGGGGTCCTCCCGCCGGTGTAGCCCCACGCGGCGAGCACGGCGGAGAGCCCCACGGGGATGAACCACCACTGGCGGCTGAGCACCACCAGGGCCGCGCCGGCGAGCGCGCCCAGGCCGAAGCACAGCAGCGCTGCCGCCTTCACGTGCCCGGGGGCCGCGACCCCGGAGCCGGTCAGCCGGAGCGGACCGACCCGCACGTCGTCGGTGCCCTTGATGCCGTCGGAGTAGTCGTTGGCGTAGTTCACGCCGATCTGCAGGAAGAGGGCCACCAGCAGGGCGAGGACCGCCCGGACGGGGTCGAAGGAGTCCAGGGCCTGGGCCGCGGCGGAGCCGGCCACGACCGGGGCCACGGCCATGGGCAGCGTCCGGAGCCGGGCTCCCTCGATCCACTGGGCTGGTGTGGCCACGGGCTACCTCCGTCGGGATGCGTCTCGCGCGGCCGCGGGGCGTCTCGCGCGTGGTGGGGGACCGCGGCGGGGGCCCGGACCGCCCACCATTGTGTCACGGTCCCGGGCGGGCTCCGCCCGGCTCAGCCGAGCAGGCGGGCCACCGCCGCGCGGTCCGGCTTGCCGGTGGGCAGCATCGGCAGCTCCTCCGGCCATGCCCAGCGGCGGGGCACGGCGGCGCTGCCGTGCTCGGCCCGCACCGCCTCGGCGAGCTCGGCGCGCAGCCGGGCCCGGTCGGTGCCCGCGGCCGCGACCACGGCGGCGCCCACCGCCTGGCCCCACTCGGGGTCGGGCACGCCCAGCACGAGCGCCTGGCGCACGGCCGGGTGCCGGTCCAGCACGGCGGCGACCCGCCCCGCGGAGACCTTCACCCCGCCGGTGTTCAGGACGTCGTCGACCCGTCCGTGCACCGTGAGCACGCCGTCCGCGGAGAGCTCCCCGAGGTCGTCCGTGCGGTACCAGCGGGTCCCCCCGGCCTCGTGGAAGTGCCGCGCGGTCTGCTCCGGGTCCCCGGCGTAGCCCGCGGCGACCACCGCCCCGCCCAGCCAGATCCGCCCGGGCCCCGGCGCGGGCGGGGTGCCGGGCCGCCCGCCGTCCTGCTCGACGTGCACGGAGACCCCGTCCAGGGCCACCCCGTCGTAGACGCAGCCGCCGCACGTCTCGGACATCCCGTAGGTGCCGATCACGCGCACGTCCGCCTCCCGGGCGGCCGCGAGCAGCCGGGGGGAGGCCGCCGAGCCGCCCAGCAGGACCGCGGAAAAGCTCTTCAGGGCCGAGACGGCGTCCCCGTTGCGGACCCCGGACTCCGGGTCCAGGATCCGCTGCAGCTGGGTGGGGACCAGGGAGGTGAAGCGCACCGGGTCCTCGAGGCCCTCGGCGGCCGCCGCGAAGGCCTCCGGGGTGAAGCGGGCGGCGGGGTCCAGCACCACGGGGTCCGTCCCGGCGTAGAGCGAGCGGACCAGGACCTGCAGCCCGGCGACGTAGTGGACGGGCAGGGCCAGCAGCCACTGGCCCACGGCGCCCGTGCGCACCGCGGTGGCCATGGAGGACGCGGCGAGGGCGTCCCGGGTGAGCACCGTGCGCTTGGCGCGTCCGGTCGACCCGGAGGTGCGCACCACCACGGCGGGCCCCGTCCGCCCGAGGGCCCGGGTCAGCGGGGACAGCAGCCGCAGCGGGTCGCCGGCGACCGGGCCGTCGAGGACCACGGCGTCGTCGGGAACGATCAGTCCGGCCATCGCGGCCCTCCTCGTGCTGCCGCGCTCCCGGCCGGGACGTCCCGGCCGGGAGGGCGGCCTAGAAGTAGTACGGGAAGCCGGACCAGTCCGGGTCCCGCTTGCCCAGGAACGCGTCCCGGCCCTCGACGGCCTCGTCGGTCATGTACGCCATCCGGGTCGCCTCCCCGGCGAAGACCTGCTGGCCCACCATGCCGTCGTCGGGCAGGTTGAACGCGAACTTCAGCATCCGGATCGCCTGCGGGGACTGGGCGGCCACGTCCCGGGCGGCGGCGACCGCCGCGTCCTCCAGCTGCGCGTGCGGGACGACCTCGTTGACCGCGCCCATCTCGAGCATCCGCTGGGCGCCGTACTCACGGGCGAGGAAGAAGATCTCCCGGGCGAACTTCTGCCCCACCTGGCGGGCGAGCAGGGCCGAGCCGTAGCCGGCGTCGAAGGAGCCCACCGTGGCGTCGGTCTGCTTGAACCGGGCGTGCTCGCGGGAGGCAATGGTGAGGTCGCAGACCACGTGCAGGGAGTGGCCCCCGCCGGCGGCCCAGCCGGGCACCGCGGCGATCACCACCTTGGGCATCGTGCGGATCAGCCGCTGCACCTCCAGGATGTGCAGCCGCCCGGCGCGGGCCGGGTCGATGGACTCGGCGGTCTCGCCCCCGGCGTAGCGGTAGCCGTCGCGGCCGCGGATGCGCTGGTCGCCGCCGGAGCAGAACGCCCAGCCGCCGTCCTTGGCGGAGGGGCCGTTGCCGGTGAGGACCACGGCGCCCACGTCGGAGCTCATCCGGGCGTGGTCGAGAGCGCGGTAGAGCTCGTCCACGGTGCCGGGGCGGAAGGCGTTGCGGACCTCCGGGCGGTGGAACGCGATCCGCACCCACGGCAGGTCGCGCAGCACGGCGCCGTCGCCGTCCCGCTCCACGCCGCGGTGGTACGTGAGGTCCCGGAGGTCCTCGAAGCCCTCGACCGTGCGCCACTGCGCAGGGTCGAAGAGCTCGGAGACCCGCTCGGGGAGGTGGCGGGTGGCGGGGGTCGGGGTCGCGTCGGTCACGGGTCCGAGTCTACGGGGCCTCGCGCGCCGGCCTCGAGCCGGGCCCCGGGTCAGCCAGCAGCGCACGCACCTCGTCGGCGGACCCGCAGGCCAGGGCCCGCCGCGCGAGGTCCCGCGCGCCGGCCAGGGTCACGTCCCGCAGCCGCGCCTTGACGAGGGCCACCCGGGCGGGCACCACGCTGAGCTCCTCGACGCCCAGCCCGGCGAGCAGCACCGCCGCGGCGGGATCGCCGGCAAGGTCGCCGCACACCGCCACGTGCGTGCCCGCGGGCACGTCGGCGCAGACCCGCGCCACGAGGCCGAGCACCGCGGGATGCCGGGCGTCCGCCAGCGCGGAGACCGCGGTGTTGCCCCGTTCGGCGGCCATCGTGTACTGCGCGAGGTCGTTGGTGCCGATGCTCACGAAGTCGAGGCCGCGCGCGACGCGGCCGACGGTCAGGGCCGCGGCCGGGACCTCGACCATCACGCCGACCCGCATCCCCGGCGGCCGGCCGCCGGCGGCCGCGGCCGCCTCGTCGAGCCGCTCCAGCGCCCAGGCCACCTCCTCGGCGGTGCTGACCATCGGGAACATGACGTGCACCGGGTGCTCCTGGGCTGCCCGGCAGATCGCGCTCAGCTGGTCGCGGAGCACCTCCGGCGCCCGCCGCATCAGCCGCAGCCCGCGCTCGCCCAGGAACGGGTTGGCCTCGGCGGGGGCCGGCAGGAAGGGCAGCGGCTTGTCGCCGCCCACGTCCCAGGTGCGGACGGTCACGTCCCGCCCGGCGAACGCCTCGGCGATGCCGGCGAAGGCGGCCGCCTGCGCCTCGACCGACGGGGCCTCGTGCAGGTGGCCGAACAGGACCTCGGTGCGCAGCAGCCCGCACCCCTGCGCCCCGGCCGCGACGGCCGGGGCGGCGTCGGCGGGCGTCGTGACGTTGGCGAGCACCGGCACCGGGTGGCCGTCCGCGGTCGCGCCCGGCTCGTGGGCGCCCGCCAGGACGCGCGCGGCCTCGGCGGCCCGGGCGGCCGCCAGCTCGCGGAGGGAGCGCCGGGCGTCCTCGTCGGGGTCGACGACGAGCCGCCGGGCCCGCGCGTCGAAGCCGACGAGGGCGCCGGGTGCCACGGCGGCCGCGGCCGGGCCGGCGTCGGGGTAGACCGGCACGCCGCGGGAGCGGGCGACCAGCACGCCGTGGCCGGTGTCCCCGCCCGTCAGCGCGACCACGCCCGCGACCCGCTGCGGGTCCAGCATCGCCGCCGTCGCGGCGTCGAGCTCCCGCACCACGAGGACCACAGGTGGACCCTCCGCGGGGACCGCCCCGTCGGGGGCACCGGACCCGGCCAGGGCGGCGAGCACCCGCTGCCGCACGCTGCGGACGTCCTCGGCGCGCGCCCGCAGATAGGGGTCGTCCATCGCCTCGAGCTCGCCGCCCAGCGCGGCGAGGCGGTCCCCCCACGCGGTGGGCGCGGACGCGCCGGCGGCGATGCCGGCGGCCACGGCGCCGGTCAGCTCGGGGTCCGCGAGCAGGGCCTCGTGGGCCTCCAGGACGGCGCCCGCCGGACCGGGGCCGCCGGCCGCGGACCGGCGCAGGGCGGCCAGCCCGGCGAGCGCGCGGGCCACGGCGGCGTCCGAGCGCCGCTGCTCCTCGTCGGGCCCGCCCGGCCGGTAGCCGGAGAGGTCGATCGCGGTGCCTCGGACGACCGCCGGGCCCAGGGCGACGTCGGTGCCCGCCCCGGCGGCGGGCGGCGCGGGCGCGCCCCCCGGGGCGGGCGGCCCGGGGGCCGCGGCGGGCCGGTCGCCCCAGGCGTCCGCGGCCAGCGCGCGCACCGCCTCGGCCAACGACGCGGCGCCGGGCCCGGAGGCCTCGAAGCGCAGCCGGTCGCCCTGCCGCACGGCGAGCGTGACGAGCCCGGACAGGCTGCGGGCGTCGACCGGGCCGCGGCCCGTGCGCAGGTTCGTGACCGCGGCGGCCGCGTCGGCGGCCCGCACGAGCCCGACCAGCCGGGCGGCCGGGCGGGCGTGCAGGCCGTGCGGGACGTCCACGGGCAGCTCGGCGACGACCTCGGGCGCCGCGGGCGGGGGCGTCGTCCCGGCCGCCGGCGGGTCCGCCGCGTCCCCCAGGTGCTCCCGCTTGGCGGCCAGTCCGCGGCCGGCCTCCTCGAGCACCGCGTCCAGCGGCGCGCCGGCGGCCGCCGTCACCACGGCGGCCACCAGCCCCTCGACGAGCGGGGCGGGCGACAGGCGCACCCGCCCGGCGACGTCGGCCGGGAGGAACTCCTGCGCCATCTCCGCACTGAGCACGGCGCTGCCGAGGTCGAGGAGCACCAGCACCCCGTCCGGCGAGTCGACGGCGGTGACGGCGTCGGCGACCGCGGCGGCGTCCGTGCCGAACCCGCCGCCGGCGCCCGCCGCCACGGCGATCGGCGGGCGCTCGCCGACCATCTCGCAGGCCAGCTCGACGGCCGCCTCGGCCAGCGCCCGGCTGTGCGAGACGACGACGATGCCGATCACGGCAGGCTGTCGGCCGCGGAGCGCAGCAGCAGCGCCGTGCTGGTGGCGCCCGGGTCCTGGTGGCCCGCGCTGCGCGGCCCCAGGTAGCTGGCCCGGCCCTTGCGCGCCACGAGCGGGATCGTCGCCGCGCAGCCCTCCTCCGCCGCGTCGGCGGCCGCGGCCAGCGCGTCGGCGATGCCGGCGCCCCCGGCCACCGCCGCGTCGTACGCGTCGAGCGCCGGCACCAGGGCGTCCACCATCGTCTTGTCGCCCGGTGCGGCCCGGCCCCGGGCGAGCACGCCCTCCAGCCCGGCCCGCAGCGCCCTGCCCAGCGCGGCGGCGTCGAGGGCGTGCCCACCGGCCAGCCCGGCGGCCATCCGCAGGAAGAAGGTGCCGTACAGCGGCCCGCTGGCCCCGCCGACGGTGCTGACCAGGGTCATGCCGGCCTTCTTCAGCATGGCGTCGGCGGCGCCGGCGTACCCGCCGTCCAGCACGCCCACGACGGCCCGCATGCCCCGGTCCATGTTGCTGCCGTGGTCGGCGTCGCCGATGGCGGAGTCGAGCTCCGTCAGCTCCGCGGCGTGGGCGTGGACCACGTCCGCGAACTCCCGCAGCCAGCGCTCGAGACCCTCGGGGGTGAGCTCCGCCATCACATGCCCCAGCGCAGACCCGGTGTGCTGACCGGGGCGTCCCACAGGCGCACGAGCTCGTCGTCCGCGCGCAGCAGGGTCACGGAGCACCCGGCCATCTCCAGGGAGGTGATGTAGTTGCCGACCAGGCTGCGGGCGACCGGGACGCCCGCCTGCTCCAGCAGCCGCTGCACCTCGGCGTACATGAGGTACAGCTCGATCAGCGGCGTGCCGCCCATGCCGTTGAGGAACGCGATCACCGGGGCGCCGTCGGCCGCGGGCAGGTCGGCGAGGACCGGCTCCACGAGCATGGCCGCGATCTCCCGTGCGAGGGCCATCGGACGCCGCTCGCGTCCCGGCTCGCCGTGGATGCCGATGCCGACCTCGATCTCGTCCTCGGCGAGCTCGAACGTCGGCCTGCCCGCGGCCGGGACCGTGCAGGAGGTCAGCGCCATGCCCATGCTGCGCCCCTGTCCGTCGACCCGCCGCGCGATGTCGGCGACCTCGGCGAGCGGCCGGCCCTCCTCGGCCGCCGCGCCGGCGATCTTCTCCAGCAGCACGGTCACCCCCACGCCGCGGCGCCCGGCCGTGTACAGGCTGTCCTGCACCGCGACGTCGTCGTCGGTGACGACCGGGACCACCTCGACGCCGTGCTCGGCGGCGAGCTCGGCGGCCATCTCGAAGTTCATGACGTCGCCGGTGTAGTTCTTCACGATGTGCAGGACGCCGGCGCCGCCGTCGACGCCCAGGGTCGCGGCGAGCACCTGGTCCGGCACCGGGGAGGTGAAGACCTCGCCGGCGCAGGCGGCGTCCAGCATGCCCGGGCCCACGAACCCGCCGTGCAGCGGCTCGTGGCCGGAGCCGCCGCCGGAGACCAGGCCGACCTTGCCGCGCCGGGGCGCGTCGGCGCGGAAGACGACGCGGTGGGAGTGGTCGACGCGCAGGCGGTCCCCGTGCGCCGCCTGCATGCCGAGCAGCGCGTCCCGGACGACGTCGGCCGGGTCGTTGATGAGCTTCTTCATGCGCCTATCGGACCACTCCGCCCGTGGCCGTGACAACACCCCCGGGCGACTGTGCGGCATTGCGTCCACGGCCGCTCCCGTGCCGGGGGATCGGGGACCGGGGCCCGGACGCCGCGCTGTCCTCCCGCGGTGCGGGCCCGCGGCGGCCGAGACCCTAAGCTCGGAGGATGGCTGACTTCCGGACGAGCACCCTGCACACGACCCGCGTCGGGGACGACGGCGACCGCGTCGTCTTCCTGCACGGCCTGTTCGGCCGGGGCAAGAACTTCACCCGGGTCGCCAAGGACCTCCGGCCCGGCTACCGCAGCCTGCTGGTGGACCTGCCCAACCACGGCGGCTCCCGGTGGACGGACCGGGTGGACTACCGGCAGATGGCCGACTCCGTGGCCGAGACCCTCCGGGGGGACTTCGCCGCGCAGGGGCCGGTCGCCGTCGTGGGGCACTCCCTCGGCGGCAAGGTGGCCATGGTGCTGGCCCTGCGCCACCCCGAGCTCGTCTCCCGGCTCGTCGTGGTCGACATCGCGCCCACCCGGTCCGGGGGCGGCGAGGGGGAGTTCGCCCACCTGCTGGACAGCCTGGCGGCCGTGGACCTGACCGCCGTGCACCACCGCTCGGACGCGGACGAGGCCCTCCGGGAGCCCATCCCGTGGGACACCACCCGCAGCTTCCTGCTGCAGAACCTGCGCCGCGGCCCGGACGGGCTCTCGTGGGAGCCGAACCTCGAGCTGCTGCGGGCGAGCCTGGACACCATCGGCGGTTTCCCGGACACCGGGGAGGCCGTCTACGAGGGCCCGGTGCTCTGGGTGGCCGGCGGGCGCTCGGACTACGTCCGTGACGAGCACGCACCGCAGATGCGCCGGCTGTTCCCCCGCACGCAGCGGGTGACGATCCGCGAGGCCGGCCACTGGGTGCACTCGCAGGAGCCGGAGAAGTTCGCCGCGGTGCTGCGCGGCTTCCTGGCGCACACCGGGGCCTGAGCCCGGCCGGCCCGGGGTCCCCGCAGTCGTCCGGCCCGGGCGGTTCCCCCGGGCCGTTCCCCCGGGCCGTTCCCCCGGGTCGTTCCATCCGGGCCGGGCAGCCGGGGCCGCGGTGCCACACTGGGGGCGTGAGTTCCGCACCCTTCGACCTCGACGCGATCGGCGCCGGCCTGCCCGTGGCCGGGGCCGCCGGCGCCCTGCGCGCGGCCCTGGCCGGCGGCGCCGCCGTGGTCCAGGCCCCGCCCGGCTCCGGCAAGACCACCCTCGTGCCGCCGCTGCTGGCCGTGCTGCTGCACGAGCGCGGCACCGGGCCCGCGAAGGTGGTCGTCACCCAGCCGCGCCGCGTCGCCGCCCGCGCCGCGGCCCGGCGCCTCGCCGCCCTCGCCGGCACCCGCGTCGGCGGGCTCGTGGGCCACACCGTGCGCGGGGACCGGCGGAGCGGGCCCGGCACGCTCGTGGAGTTCGTGACCCCCGGGATCCTGCTGCGCCGCCTGCTCCACGACCCCGAGCTGCCCGGCACCGGCGCCGTGGTCCTCGACGAGGTGCACGAGCGCGGTCTCGAGACGGACCTGCTCGTGGGGATGCTCGCCGAGCTGCGCGAGCTGCGGGAGGACCTCGTGCTCGCGGCGATGTCCGCGACCGTGGACGCCGCCCGCTTCGCGGCCCTGCTCGGTCGGGACGGACCGGCGCCCGTGGTCGACAGCCCCGCCGTCCTGCACCCGCTGGGCGTCGAGTGGGCCCCGGGGCCCGGCCGGCGCACCGACGAGCGCGGGGTGCGCCCGGAGTTCCTCGACCACGTCGCCCGCACCGCGGCCGCCGCCCACGCCGGGGCGCTGGCCGCGGACCCCGGCGCCGACGCCCTGGTCTTCCTCCCGGGCGCCGGGGAGGTCGCCCAGGTCGCCCGGCGGCTGCGGGAGCAGGCCCCCGGCACCGAGGTCCTCGAGCTGCACGGGCGGGCCGGGGCCGCGGAGCAGGACCGGGCCACCGCCGGGCGCGCGCCGGGCGGGCCCCCGCGCGCGGTCGTGACCACCGCCCTGGCCGAGTCCTCCCTCACGGTCCCGGGCGTGCGCCTGGTCGTGGACTCCGGGCTCGCCCGGGAGCCCCGCCGGGACGCGGCCCGCGGGATGACCGGGCTCGTCACGGTCGCCGCCTCCCGCGCCTCCGCCGAGCAGCGGGCCGGGCGCGCGGCCCGGCTCGGCCCCGGCACCGTGGTGCGCTGCTACGACGAGCGCACGTGGACGGCGATGCCCGCCCACGGCACCCCGGAGGTCGCCGCCGCCGACCTCACCGGCGCCGCCCTGCTGCTGGCCTGCTGGGGCTCCCCGGGCGGGCGCGGCCTGGCCCTGCCCGATCCGCTCCCGCCCACCGCCCTCGCGGAGGCGGAGGCGGTGCTGCGCGGGCTCGGCGCGGTCGACGCCGAGGGCCGCGCCACCGCGGCCGGCCGCGCCCTCGCCCGGGTGCCGGCCGACCCCCGGCTCGCCCGCGGCCTGCTGGCCGGGTCCCGCCTGGTGGGGGAGCGCGCCGCCGCCGAGGTCGTGGCGGCCCTCGCCGACGACCACCGGGCCCCGGACGGGGACCTGGCACGGCTGCTGGCCGGGCTGCGCTCGGGGCGCGCCCCGGGCGCCCGGCGGTGGGCCGAGGAGACGGACCGGCTCCGCCGCGCCGCCCGCGAGGCGGGCACCGGAGCGCCCGGCGACCGTGCGCCGGCGGAGCGCCCGGCGACCGCGCCCGACGAGCCGGTGCCCGGCGGGCCCGTGCCCCCCGAGCTGGTGCCCGGCGCGGTGCTCGCCCTGGCCTTCCCGGAGCGCATCGCCCACCGGTCGGGCGGCACCTGGCTGCTCGCCTCCGGCACCCGGGCCGGCCTCCCGGAGGCCGGCCCGCTGGCCGCCCACGAGTGGCTGGCCGTCGCCGAGGCCACCCGTGCCGCCGGGCGGGCCGCCGCCGGCACGGGCGCGGTCGTCCGCACCGGCGCCGCCCTGGACCGGGGAACCGCCGAACGGTGCGCCGAGCACCTGCTCACCGACGCGGTGGACACCCGCTACGACGGCCGGCGGGTGAGCGCGCGCCGGATCCGCGCCCTCGGGGCGATCCGGCTGTCCGCCACCCCCGTGCGGCCGTCCCCCGCGGCGGCCCGCGAGGCCGTGCGGGCGGCCCTGGCCGAGCACGGCCCGGGCCTGCTCACCTGGTCCGGGGCCGCGGACGGGCTCCGGCGCCGGCTCGCGCTGCTGAACCACCGGCTCGGCGACCCCTGGCCGGACGTCTCCGACGACGCCCTCCGGGCCCGGCTCGACGCGTGGCTCGCCCCCGAGCTGGACGCCCTCGCCGCCGGCGCGTCCGTGGACCTGCCCGGGGCCCTGCGCCGGCTGCTGCCGTGGCCGGAGGCCGGCCGCCTCGACGAGCTCGCCCCCGAGCGGCTGACCGTGGCCAGCGGGTCCCGGGTCCGGATCGACTACCCGCCCGCCGACGACCCCGCCGGCCGGCCCGTGGTGGCGGTGAAGCTGCAGGAGTGCTTCGGCTGGGCGGAGACGCCCGCGGTCGCCGGCGGCCGCGCCCCGGTGCTGTTCCACCTGCTCTCCCCGGCCGGGCGGCCCCTGGCCGTCACCGACGACCTCGCCTCGTTCTGGTCCGGGCCCTACCGGCAGGTGCGGGCCGAGATGCGCGGACGCTACCCCCGGCACCCGTGGCCGGAGGACCCGTGGTCCGCGGCCGCCACGGCCCGCACGGCGCGCCGGGGCTGAGCCGGCCCGCACGGCGCGCCGCCGCTGAGCCGGCCCGCACGGCGCGCCGGCGCTGAGCCGGCCCGCTGGCGCCGGGATGTGATGTGCGTTACGGTGGGCCCACCGCACCTGCCGAGCGCGTCGATCCAGCGCGCACGGACCGGCCCGCCCACTCCGCGGCCCCCGGCCCGAGGCACGCACCGGACGGACCCCCGCGACGCCATCGTCCCCGCGGCACCGCCACCGGTCACGGTTCCGCCGGGCAGCCCCGCCCTCCCCGGCCCGGGCGCCCCGGCACGCACGCCGCAGCGCAGCACGCTGCGCCACACGGAAATGGGTACGCACTCATGACTGCCACCTCGATCGAGTCCACCACGACGACCCCGACCACCTCCTCGCCGCCGGCCGCCCGGGTCGCCGCGCCGGCGGTCGGCCCGGAGCTCGCCCGCTCCTGGCTGCTCGTCAACGGCGCCCAGGCCGAGCGCTTCGCGGTCGCGGCGGGGAGCGCGGCCGACGTCGTCGTCCTGGACCTCGAGGACTCCGTGGCGCCCAAGGACAAGGAGCGCGCCCGCCGCAACGTGACCGACTGGCTGGACGCCCGGGACGAGCACGGGGTGCAGCAGCGCGCCTGGGTGCGGGTCAACGGCTTCGGCACGCAGTGGTGGGAGGACGACCTCCGCGCGCTCGCCGGGGTCCGCGGCCTCGACGGGGTGATGCTGGCCATGGTCGAGTCGCCCGAGCACGTGACCCGCACCGCTCAGCTGCTCCAGGACACCCGGATCGTCGCGCTCGTCGAGACCGCCCGCGGGGTCCAGCACCTGCCGGCCATCGCCGGCGCCCGCTCCACCTACCGGCTGGGCTTCGGCCTGGGCGACTTCCGCCGCGACACGGGATTCGGCGAGCGCCCCATGACGCTGGCCTACACGCGCTCGCAGTTCACGATCGCCTCCCGCGCGGCCAACCTCCCCGGGCCCATCGACGGCCCCGCCGTCGGGGCGCTGGGCCCGAAGCTGGCCGAGGCGACGTCCGTGACCCTGGAGTTCGGCATGACCGGCAAGCTGTGCCTGATGCCCGAGCAGGCCGCCACGGTCAACGAGGGCCTGAGCCCGTCCCTGTCCGAGCTGTCCTGGGCCACCGAGTTCCTGCAGGAGTTCGACGCCGACGGCGGGGAGATCCGCAACGGCTCCGACCTCCCGCGGCTCGCCCGGGCCCGGAAGATCCTCGGCCTGGCCGGGGCCTTCGGCCTGAGCGTGCCCGAGGGCTACGACGTCCACTTCGAGGCGCCGACCGACACGTACCACTGCTGACCCGGCGGTGCGGGGGCCGACCCGTTCGCGCGCGGCGGCGCACCCGCTGCCGCGCGGACGGGGGACCGGTGGGCGCCGTGTCCGCACGGCGCCCACCGGCCCCCCTGCCGTCCCGGCCGCCCGCGGCCGGCGCGGCGGGTCAGGCGGAGGTCAGCGACGCCGCCAGGGCCGCCACGATCGCCCGGGTGATCTCGTCCGTGTCGGCGGTGCCCCCGATGTCCCGGGTGAGGTGACCGGCGGCGGTGGTCGCCTCGATCGCGGCCTCGAGCCGGCGGGCCTCGGCGTGCAGGCCGAAGTGGTCGAGCATCAGGGCCGCGCTGGCGATGGCCCCGATCGGGTTGGCGATCCCCTGGCCGGCGATGTCCGGGGCGGAGCCGTGGACGGGCTCGAACATCGACGGGAAGCGGCGCTCCGGGTTGAGGTTGGCGCTGGCGGCCAGGCCGAGGCTGCCGGCCAGCGCGGAGCCGAGGTCGGAGAGGATGTCGGCGTTGAGGTTGGAGGCCACCACGACCGAGAGCTCCTCCGGGTGCAGCACGAACTTGGCGCTCATCGCGTCCACCAGCACCGACTCCGTGGCCACGTCCGGGTAGTCCTGGGCGACGCGGGCGAAGACCTCGTCCCAGAGCACCATGCCGTACTGCTGGGCGTTGGACTTGGTGACGCTGGAGACCTTCTTGACCGTGCGGGTGCGGGCCAGGTCGAAGGCGAAGCGGATGATCCGCTCGCAGCCCTTCTCGGTGAACAGGGAGGACTGGACGGCCACCTCGTTGCCGGGGCCCCGGCCGGAGAGGTTGCGCCCGCCGAGCCCGGCGTACTCGCCCTCGCTGTTCTCCCGGACCACGACCCAGTCCAGCTCGGTGTCGTCGGCCTTGCGCAGCGGGGAGACCACCCCGGGGAGGAAGCGCACCGGGCGGATGTTGGCCCACTGGTCGAAGTTCTGGGTGATGTTCAGCCGCAGCCCCCACAGGGACACGTGGTCGGGGACATTCTCCCAGCCCACGGCCCCGAAGTAGATGGCGTCGAAGGGCTTCAGGGTCTCCAGGCCGTCGGCGGGCATCAGCACCCCGTGCTCGGCGTAGTACGCGGAGCCCCAGGGGAACTCGGTCCACTCGAAGGCGAAGGCGCCCTCCGACTGCTCGGCCAGCGCGTCCAGGACCGTGCGGCCGGCGGCGACGACCTCCTGGCCGACCCCGTCGGCGGGGATCGAGGCGATCGTGAAAACGCGGTGCTCGGCCATGCTGGTGCTCTCCTTGTCCGTGGGCTCGCCGCCGGGTGCCGCGGCGTCGTGCTCCAGTAGAACGGGCACGGGCACCTGCGGTCCAAGACCGGGTTCGCATCCTTCGCATAGCCGGCGCCTATGCCGGCCGGGCCGGGGCCGTCGCGTGCTGTTCGGCGACGGCGAGGAACGCGCGGGCGGCGGGGGTCAGGTCCGCCGGGCGGCTCACGACCGCCACGTGCAGCGCGGTGACCGGTTCGATCCGGAGCACGCGCAGGCCCATCCGGCGCGCCAGGGGCGTCCAGGAGGAGGGCAGGACGGCGTGCCCGACCCCGGCCAGGACCAGGGGCAGGACGGAGGTGCGGTGGGCGACCTCCGCGGCGATCTCGACGCGGATCCCGGCGGCCAGGGCGTCGTCGACGAGCCACCGCATCAGGGATCCGCGCTGGGAGACCACGACCCGGTGCCCGTCGAGCTCCTCCCGCCGGACGGCGTCCCCGGCGGGGAAGGCGTCCGCCGGCGGGCTGACGATCAGCACGAGCGGCTGCTCCTCCAGGTGCCGGACGTCGACCTCGGCGGAGCGGAACGGGCGGTCCGAGCCCAGGATCCCGATCTCGGCCCGGCCGGTGCGCACGGCGGCGGTCACCTCCTCGGTCGTGAACGCCGCCTCGACGTCGACCGTCACGGCGGGGTGGGACCGCGCGTAGGCGGCGATCATCGACGTGAGCGGCTCCACGCCCGGGGAGGGCATCGCCACCAGGTCCAGGCGGCCGCTGCGCACCCCGCGCAGGTCGTCGACGGCCGCCCGGGCGGCCTCGAGGTCCCGCAGCACCACCCGGGCGGGGCCCACGAGCTCCTCGCCGGCCCCGCTGAGGACCACCCGCCGGCCGATCCGGTGGAACAGCGGCACGCCCAGCTCCCGCTCCAGCCCCTTGACGGTCTGCGACAGCGACGGCTGGGCGATCAGCAGGTGCTCCGCCGCACGGGTGAAGCCGCCGTGGTCGACCACCGCCAGGAAGTACCTCAGCTGCCGGACGTCCATGTGCGCCCTCCTTCCGCGGGTCCGGACGGCTCGGGGGCACGGGTCGTGCCGCCCGGGCGTTCCGGCACCCATCGTTCCTGCCTATCAGCGTAGTAGTCAGACAGTGCTGGACGTGATGCACGTCACAGTGCATGGTAGAGCCATCCCGTCGAGGAAGGACCAGGACCGTGCAGACACAGCAGCCCCCACCCTCCCGCTCCACCACCGCGGCGCGCACCGACGTGCGCGCCGCCCTGCTGGGGGGCAAGACCTTCCGCAGCCTCAGCGAGCAGACGCTCTCCCCGCAGGAGGAGCGGTTCGAGCGCGCCCGTCAGACCACCGGGCTGTTCCTGGCCCCGGCGGTGGCGATCATCTTCGCCCTGCTGCCGCTGAACCTGGACCGCACCCAGCACCTGCTCGCGGCCGTGCTGCTCGGCGTGATCATCCTGTGGATCTGCGAGCCGGTGCCCATCCCGATCGGCGGGCTGATCGGCGTGGCCGCCGTGGTGGTCCTGGGGGTCGCCCCGGCCTCCGACGTGCTCCAGCCGTTCGGCTCCACCACGATCTTCACGTTCATCGGGGCGTTCATCCTCGCCCAGGCCATGCTCAAGCACGGCATCGCCCAGCGCCTGGCGCTGGCGGTGCTGTCCCTGCCCGGGGTGGGCAGGTCCACCTACCGGATCATCATCGCCTTCGGCGTGATCACCTGCATGCTCTCGGCCTTCGTCTCCAACACGGCCACGGTGGCCATGCTCATGCCCACCGCCCTGGGCATCCTGGCCGTCATCGCCGAGATGATGCAGGACCGCGGCGTGGTGAAGGCCGACTTCGACCCCCTGCGGCTGCGGGTCGGGGCCGCGCTGCTGCTCATGCTCGCCTACGGCGCCTCCGTCGGCGGTCTGCTCACCCCCGTGGGGTCCCCGCCGAACCTCATCGGCCGCGGCCTGATCGAGGAGGCCACCGGCACCCGGATCTCCTTCGCCCAGTGGATGGCCATCGCCTTCCCGGTCTGCCTGGCCATGTTCGTGGTCCTGGCGCTGGTCATGCTGCTGCTCAACAAGCCCGAGATCCGCCGGATCGAGGGCGTGGAGGAGTACATCCGCGAGCACCGCGCGGCCCAGGGGAAGATGTCCCGGGCGGAGAAGAACACCCTGGTGGCCTTCGGCATCACCGTCACCCTGTGGCTGCTGCCGGCCGTCGTCAGCCTGTTCGGCGGCACCGAGTCGGCCGCCTACATCTTCCTCGACGACCGCCTCGACGAGGGCATCGTGGCGGTGCTGGGCGCCGCCCTGCTGTTCATCCTGCCCACGAACTGGGCCAAGCGCGAGGCCACGCTCACCTGGACCGACGCGGCCAAGATCGACTGGGGCACCATCATCCTCTTCGGCACCGGCATCATCTTCGGCTCCCTGCTGGCCGCCACGGGCCTGGCCGAGACCATCGGCACCGGCGCCTCCGAGAGCCTGCCCATCACCAACGTCGTGGCCATCACCATCTTCTCCGCCGTGCTGGCGGTGCTGATCTCCGAGACCACCTCCAACACGGCCTCGGCCGCGGTGATCGTCCCGATCGTCATCCCGCTGTGCCAGGCCATCGGCGTCGACCCCTTCGTCCCCGCCCTCGCGGCGACCTTCGCCGCGTCCTTCGGGTTCATGCTGCCGGTCTCCACCCCGCAGAACGCCATCGTCTACGGCACCGGCGCGGTCCCCATCACCCGCATGATCCGCACCGGCATCGTCTTCGACATCCTCGGCGTGATCCTCATCGTCACCGTCGTCCCCGTCATGATCGCGGTCGTGGGCCTCGGCGGCTGACCGCCGGCGCCGCCCACGGACCCGGTGGGGACCCGTGGGCGGCGCCCTGCCGTGCCGCGGCCGGTCCGCTCCCGGAGGGGCCCGTCCCGCTAGATTGGGCGGGTGCAGACCAACCAGTCCTCCACCCCCGCCGTCCGGCCCGGGCCGCGGCGCCGGGCCGCGGCGCTCGCGCTGAGCACCGGGCTCCTGGCGTCCGGCTGCTCGGGCCTCACCGCCGACGACGGGCGCGAGAGCGCCGAACGGGTCGCCGCGGCACTGACCGCGGGCAGCGTCCAGGACCTGGGCTTCGGCGCCGTCGCCGGCCCCGCCGCCCAGCAGCAGTACGAGGAGGCCACCGCCGGGCTGGGCGGGGCCGCCGCGTCCGTCGAGGTCACGGCGGTGGAGGACACCGGGCAGGAGGACCGGCGGGAGGCCACGCTGGCCTGGTCCTGGGACCTGCCCGGCACGGACCGCGACTGGGCGTACGACGCGGTGCTGCCCCTCGTCCGCGCGGAGGGCGGGGAGTGGGTGCCCGAGTGGTCCGCCGGCGTGGTGCAGCCCGGGCTGCAGCAGGGCGAGGCGCTGCGCGCCCGGACCGTGGCCGCCGACCGCGGGGACGTCCTCGGCGCGGACGGGGAGACCCTGGTGACGGAGCGCCCGATCCGCCGGGTCGGGATCGACCGGTCGCGGCTCGACGGCGCGGACCCGGGCGCGGCGGCCCGCCGGCTCGCCGCGGCCGTGGACATCGACGCCGACGCCTACGCCGAGGCCGTCGAGCAGGCCGGACCCGAGGCGTTCGTGGAGGCCGTCCCCCTGCGGCTGGAGGACTTCCGGGCGCTGGACGCCCGGCAGACGGAGGCCGTCCCGGGGCTGCTCGTGGTCGAGGACGAGCTGCCGCTGGCGCCCTCCCGCGGCTTCGCCGCCGACCTGCTGGGCGGGGTGTCCCCGGCGACCGCCGAGGACCTCGAGGACTCCGGCGGCGACCTCGCGGCCGGTGCGCTGGTCGGCCGCGGCGGGCTGCAGGAGCGTTTCGACGACCGGCTGCGCGGCACCGCCGGCGTGGTGGTCGAGGAGGTCGTGCCCGGCGGGGACGGCGTGCAGGCCGCCGGCGCGCCGCTGTTCGAGGTGCCCGCGGAGGCCGGCGAACCGGTCACGGTGAGCCTGGACCGCGGGCTCCAGGACACCGCCGAGAAGCTGCTGGCCGGCGTCGAGTCCCCGTCCGCGATCGTGGCGGTCCGGCCCTCCACGGGCGAGATCGTCGCCTCGGCCAACGGGCCGGGCTCCGAGGGCTACTCCACCGCGCTGCTGGGCCAGTACGCGCCCGGGTCCACCTTCAAAGTGGTGACGGCCCTGGGCATGCTCCGCGCGGGGGACACGCCCGACACCGAGGTGCAGTGCCCGCCCTCGACCACGGCCGCGGGCGTGCGGGTCGACAACGTCGAGTCCTACCCGGCCGAGTTCACCGGCGCCGTGACGCTCACCGAGGCGATCGCCCACTCGTGCAACACCGCCTTCGTGGACCAGCACGAGCGGATCAGCCAGGCCGAGCTGGCCGCCGCGGCCGGGTCCCTGGGGATCGGCGCCGAGCCGGACCTCGGGGTGCCCGTGTTCACCGGCGCCGTCCCGGCCGAGGAGGACCCGGCCCAGCACGCCGCCGCCCTGTTCGGGCAGGGGCGCACGCTCGTCTCGCCGCTGGCCATGGCCACCCTCACGGCCTCGGTCGCCGCCGGCGAGCCGGTGACCCCCCGGCTGGTCACCACCGAGGGCCTGCTCGAGGGCACCGCCACGACCGGGCCCGGCCCGGAGCAGCCCCTGACCGCTGCGGAGGCGGAGCAGCTGCGCACCATGATGCGGGCCGTCGTCTCCTCCGGGCACCTGGAGGTGCTGCAGGAGCTCGAGCCGGACACGGCGATCGGCAAGACCGGCACCGCCGAGTTCGGCGAGGAGGACCCGCCCCGGACCCACTCGTGGGTGATCGCCGAGCACGAGGACCTGGCCGTCGCGGTCTTCGTGGAGGACGGCGACCTCGGCTCGATCACCGGCGGACCGCTGATGCGCGACTTCCTGGCGGCCGCCGCCGAGGCCCGCACCGGCTGAGGCGGCGACCCGGACGGGGCGGGCCCTTCCGGTGCGCGCCCGGTCGGCGGAGGATGGGGGAGGACGTCCCGTCCGCCGCGCACCCCGACCCCGACAGGAGCTCCCCGTGCCCGAGACCGTTCCCCCCACTTCCGCGCGCACCAAGATCGGTGTGGTCGGCGCCGGCTCCGTCGGCTCGTCCGTGGCCTACGCGGCGCTGATCAAGGGCGTCGCCCAGGAGGTCGCCCTCTACGACCTGGCGGGGGACCGGGTCCGCGCCGAGGGCCTGGACCTGGCCCACGGGGCCATGTTCACCCCCAGCTCCCGGGTGACCGGCTCCGACGACGTCGCCGTGCTGGCCGGCGCGGACCTCGTCGTCGTCACCGCCGGCGCGAAGCAGCGGCCGGGGCAGACCCGGATGGAGCTGGCGGGCGCCAACGCGCGCATCCTGGAGTCGCTGATGCCGCGGCTCGTGGAGCAGGCGCCCGAGGCCGTGTACGTGCTGGTGACCAATCCGTGCGACGTGCTCACGGTGATCGCGCAGCAGCTCACCGGCCTGCCCCCGGGGCGGGTGATGGCCTCGGGCACCGTGCTGGACACCTCCCGGCTGCGCTGGCTGCTGGCCGAGGAGGGCGGGGTGTCCACCACGAGCGTGCACGCCACGATCGTGGGCGAGCACGGGGACACCGAGTTCCCGCTGTGGTCGAACGCGAACATCGGGCAGATCCCGCTGCGGGACTGGACGGTGGAGGGACGCCGGCCCTTCACCGAGGATCGGCTGGAGGACATCACCCACCGGACGATCAACGCGGCGTACACCGTGATCCAGGGCAAGGGCGCCACCAACTACGCGATCGGGCTCGCCGCGACCCGGGTGGCCGAGGCCGTGCTGCGCGACGAGCACGCCGTGCTGCCGGTGTCCACGGTCCTGGAGGACTACCGCGGGATCAGCGGGGTCGCCCTGTCGGTGCCCTCGGTCGTCGCGCGGCAGGGCGTCGTCGAACGCCTGGTCGTGCCCATGGACGAGCAGGAACTGGCCATGCTGCACCGCTCCGCCGAGGCGATCCGGGCGAGCCTGGCCTCGATCGGGTACTGACCGCCGGGCGGGCGCCGGGCCCGGGGACGGCACCGGGGCCCGTTCCGGCGGAACGGGCCCCGGTCGTGCCGCGGGGAGTCAGCGCGGGGGGAGTCAGCGCGCGGCCATCTCGTCCTCCGCCGCGTGGGTGAGGCGCACGGCGTCGTCGAACTCGCGCTCGACGTCCTCGTCGTGCCGGTACGTGGCCTTCGAGACCAGCACGGCGGAGACCAGGGAGACGACGAAGCCGGGGACGATCTCGTAGAGGTCGGCCCACGGGGTCACGGTCCAGGCGAACACGGTGACCGCGCCCAGGACCATGCCGGTGATCGCGCCCAGGTCGGTGAGCCTGCGCCAGAACAGGGCCAGGATCACGATCGGCCCGAAGGAGGCGCCGAAGCCGGCCCAGGCGAAGGCCACGAGGCCGAGGATCGTGTTGTTCTGCTCCCAGGCCAGGAAGACCGCCACGAGCGCGACGGCGGCCACGCCGGCGCGGCCCAGCCAGACCTGCTTGCGCTCGGAGGGGGACTCCTTGACGGTCAGCTTGTAGAGGTCCTCCACCAGCGCGGAGGAGGAGACGATGAGCTGGGAGGAGACCGTGGACATGATGGCCGCGAGCACGGCCGCCAGGACGAAGCCGGCGACGACCGGGTGGAAGAAGAGCTGGGCGAGGTCCAGGAACACGGACTCGGGATCGGTCGGGCTCTCGTCGGGGCGGCTGCCGTAGTAGGCGATGCCGACCAGGGCGGTGGCGATCGCCCCGAGGACGCTGAGCACCATCCAGGCCAGTCCGATCCGGCGGCCGGTCCTGGCGTCGGCGGGGGAGCGCATGGCCATGAAGCGGACGATGATGTGCGGCTGGCCGAAGTAGCCCAGGCCCCAGGCCAGGGCCGAGACCACGCCGATGGCCGTGGCCCCGGAGACCATGGAGAGGGCGTCGGGCTGGACGGCGCGGATGTTCTCGGCCATCCGGCCGAGGCCGCCGACGTTGACGACGCCGACGACCGGGACGAGCAGCAGGGCCGCGAACATGAGCAGACCCTGCGCCACGTCGGTGTACGTGGCGCCCAGGAACCCGCCGAAGAGGGTGTAGGCGATGGTGACGCCCACGACCAGCAGCAGCCCGGCGTGGTAGCTCGAGCCGAAGGACGACTGGAAGAACAGTCCGCCGGCGACCATGCCGGAGGAGACGTAGAACGTGAAGAACACCAGGATCACCAGGCCGGAGACGATGCGCAGCATCCGGGTCCCGCCCTTGAGCCGGTTGTCCAGGAAGGACGGGATGGTGATCGAGTTGTGCGAGACCTCCGTGTAGGAGCGCAGTCGGGGCGCGATGAACTTCCAGTTCACCCACGCGCCGACGATCAGCCCGACGGCGATCCACGCCTCGACCATGCCCGAGAGGAACACCGCGCCCGGCAGGCCGAGGAGCAGCCAGCCGGACATGTCGGAGGCACCGGCGCTGAGCGCGGCGACGCCGGGCTTGAGGTTGCGCCCGCCGAGCATGTAGTCGTCGAGGTTCTTGGTCCGGCTGTTGGCGTAGAGGCCGATCGCGATCATGGCGGCGAAGTAGACGACGATCGCGATCGTCTGGGAGATCTCTTGGGTCATGGCGTCCTTTCCGCCCGGCGCCGGCCCGGTGGAGCACGGCGTCCAGGAGGGGGTGGGTGGGTCGGGAGACCCCGCAACCCTACGCAGGCTCCCGGGCAGTGACCAGCCGGGGCGGGGACGAGCGGACCGCCCGGGGGCGGCTCAGGCGCCGTCGTGGGCCTGCAGGAACTCGTACACCTCGCGCTCGTCCACGCCGGGGAAGGCGCCCTCCGGCAGGGCCGCGAGCACGTGGGAGTGCGCCCGGGTGTTGGGCCACGCGTGGCCGGCCCAGACCCGGCTCAGCTCCTCCGGCGGGCGCCGGCAGCAGGAGGGGTCCGGGCAGCTGGAGACGGTGCGGTGCGGGGTGTCCCGGCCGCGGAACCAGCGGGCGTCCGTGAAGCCCACGCCCACGCCGATCGAGAAGGTGCCCTGGCCGGAGAGCTCCGTGCGCGTGGAGCACCAGTAGGTGCCGGAGGGGGTGTCGGTGTACTGGGCGTAGGCGGTGAACTGGTTGGGCTGGTCGAACACCGTGCGCCCGGTCCACTTGCGGCAGGAGATCTGCCCCTCGATCGCGCCGGTGTGGTCCGTGGGGAAGGCCAGCCCGTCGTTCTCGTAGGCCTTGTGGATGACCCCGGAGGCGTGCACCTTGTGGAAGTGGGTGCGGATGCCCAGGTGGCGGGTCGCGAGGTTCGTGAAGCGGTGGCCCGCCGTCTCGTGCGAGACGGCGAACCGGTCCTTGAGGTCCTCCAGGAAGAGGTCGCGGTTCTTCTGCGCCTCGAGCAGGAACGGGACGGTCTGGTCCTCGGGCAGCATGACCGCCGCGGCGAAGTAGTTCGCCTGCACCCGCTGGGCCAGGAACTCGGCGTAGTCCTTCGGCGGCTCGTGCCCCAGCACCTGATGGCCGACCGCCTGGAGCAGCACCGCGCGGGGGTCGTGGTCCGCCCGCGGGCTCTGCACCAGGTAGATCCGCCGGTTGAGCAGGTCGGTGACCGAGCGGGTGGAGTGGGGCAGGTCGGTGACGTGGTGGATGCTGTAGCCGAGCCGGCCCACCATCTCCGAGATCACCGAGTTGGACACCGGTCCCGAGGAGTACCCGCCGAGGGCCAGCAGCTCCTTGGCGGCCTGCTCCAGGTCCGGGAAGTAGTTGTCCCGCTCCCGCATCAGCCGGCGCAGCTGCACGTTGGCCCGGCGGGCCTCCTCCGGGGTCGCCGAGTTCTTCTCCAGCGCCTGGGCCAGGCGGTCCTGCAGGGCCACCAGCGCCTCGAGCACCTCCGTGGACAGGGCCGAGCTCACCCGGACCGCCGGCAGGCCCAGCTGCTCGTAGAACGGGGAGCGCTGGGCGCGCTCGAGCCGGATCTCCAGGGCCTCCCGCCGGGTGGCGGGCTCGGCCCCGAGCAGGGCGTCCACGCCGGTGCCCAGCACCTCGGCGAGCCGCTGCAGCAGGCTCAGCCGCGGCTCCCGCCGCCCGTTCTCGATGACGGACAGCTGCGAGGGGGCCGTGCCGGCGCGGCCGGCGAGCTCGGCCAGGGTCAGGCCCCGGTCCTTGCGCAGGGAACGGATGCGCCGGCCCAGGCCGATGAGGTCGGTGGTCCGGGGCGGCTCCTCCGAGGACGGCGGCTCGTAGCCCCACGCACTGGTCGTCATTTCTTCATCCTAGGCGAACAATCGGGAATCTTCGCGGGAACATCGAGGTCCACCCCGGCCGATCCGGGCGCACAGTGGTGTGTGTCACCCGGAGGACGCGAACTTCCGGACCATCTGCGGTCCCGTTCGCAGCCCTTCCGCACCACCGTGGACCACTCGACGAGGAGCTGACATGTCCTACCCCAACGCCCCCAAGACCGCCGACGAGATCCGCCAGGAGTGGGACGCCGACCCGCGCTGGCAGGACGTCACCCGCGAGTACACCGCGGAGGAGGTCGTCCGCCTGCGCGGCACCGTGCAGGAGGAGCAGACCCTCGCCCGCCGCGGCGCCGAGCGGCTGTGGCAGAAGCTGCACACCGAGGACTTCGTCAACTCCCTGGGCGCCCTGACCGGCAACCAGGCCGTCCAGCAGGTCAAGGCCGGCCTGCAGGCCGTCTACCTCTCCGGCTGGCAGGTGGCCGGTGACGCGAACCTCGCGGGCCAGACCTACCCCGACCAGTCGATCTACCCCGCCAACTCCGTCCCGGCGGTCGTGCGGCGGATCAACAACGCGCTCATGCGCGCCGACCAGATCGAGCACGCGGAGGGCATCCGCACCGTCGAGGACTGGCTGGTCCCGATCGTCGCCGACGCCGAGGCCGGCTTCGGCGGCCCGCTGAACGCCTACGAGCTGATGAAGTCGATGATCGCGGCCGGCGCCGCCGGCGTGCACTGGGAGGACCAGCTGGCCTCCGAGAAGAAGTGCGGCCACCTCGGCGGCAAGGTGCTCATCCCCACCCAGCAGCACATCCGCACGCTCAGCGCGGCCCGGCTCGCGGCCGACGTCGCCGACGTCCCCTCGCTGATCATCGCCCGCACCGACGCGGAGGCCGCCACGCTGATCACCTCGGACGTCGACGACCGGGACCGGCCGTTCGTCACCGGGGAGCGCACCGCGGAGGGCTACTACAAGGTGCGCAACGGCCTGGAGGCGTGCATCGCCCGCGGCAACGCCTACGCCCCGTACGCCGACCTGCTGTGGATGGAGACCGGCACCCCGGACCTCGAGCTCGCGCGGCAGTTCGCCGAGGGCATCCACGCGGAGCACCCGGACCAGATGCTGGCCTACAACTGCTCGCCGTCCTTCAACTGGAAGAAGCACCTGGACGACGACACGATCGCGAGGTTCCAGCGGGAGCTGGGCGCCATGGGCTTCAAGTTCCAGTTCATCACCCTCGCCGGCTTCCACGCGCTGAACCACTCGATGTTCGACCTGGCCCACGGCTACGCCCGCCGCCAGATGACGGCCTACGTGGAGCTGCAGGAGCGGGAGTTCGCGGCCGAGGAGCGCGGCTACACCGCCACCCGGCACCAGCGGGAGGTGGGCACCGGCTACTTCGACCTGGTCTCCACGGTGCTCAACCCGGCCTCCTCCACCACGGCGCTGGCCGGCTCCACGGAGGCCGCCCAGTTCTGAGCCGCCCGCGGGCGGGGCGGCCGGGGACCCGAGCGGGTCCCCGGCCGCCGCGACCCCCCGGCGACGGCCGCGTCCCGGCGGGGCGCCCCACCCGATCTCTGCCCACCCTCCTGCGGATCGCTTCCCGATCCGCTCCCGGACCCTTCCCAGGCGAGGAACCAGCCATGATGACCATGACCAGCGACCCCGTGACGATCAACGGGGTGACCCTCACCGGTCACCACGTGCCCCGGCAGGACCGCGTGCTCACCCCCGACGCGCTGGCCTTCCTGGCGGCCCTGCACCGCGAGTTCGAGCCGCGCCGCCGCGAGCTGCTGGCCGCCCGCGAGGAGCGGCGCCGGGCGATCGCCCGCGGCACCGACCCCACCTTCCTGCCCGGGACGGCGAGGATCCGCGAGGACGACTGCTGGCGGGTCCCCCCGCCGCCGCCGGGGCTGGAGGACCGGCGGGTCGAGATCACCGGGCCCACCGAGCGGAAGATGACCATCAACGCCCTGAACTCCGGGGCCCAGGTGTGGCTGGCCGACATGGAGGACGCCAGCACCCCGCACTGGACCAACGTGGTCACCAACCAGCTGAACCTGATCGACGCCCTCGAGGGGACCATCGAGCACACCGGCCCGGACGGCAGGCGCTACGCCCTGCAGAACACGGACCCGCGGGCCAACCCCACGATCGTGGTGCGGCCGCGCGGGTGGCACCTGGAGGAGAGGCACCTCTGCGTGCGGGGCGAGCCCATCGCCGGGGCGCTGGTCGACTTCGGCCTGTACTTCTTCCACAACGTCCGCCGGCTCCGGAGGCTGGGACTGGGCACCTACTTCTACCTGCCCAAGACCGAGTCCCACCGCGAGGCGCGGCTGTGGCACGACGTCTTCACCCGCGCCGAGTCCGTGCTCGGCGCGGACCACGGCACCATCCGGGCGACCGTCCTGATCGAGACGATCACCGCGGCGTTCGAGATGGAGGAGATCCTGTGGGAGCTCGGCGAGCACGCCGCGGGGCTCAACGCCGGGCGCTGGGACTACATCTTCTCGATCATCAAGAACTTCCGCACCCGGGGGCCCCGCTTCATCCTCCCGGACCGCGACGCCGTGACCATGACCCAGCCGTTCATGCGGGCCTACACCGAGCAGCTCGTGCGGGCGTGCCACCGCCGGCAGGCCATGGCGATCGGCGGGATGGCCGCGTTCATCCCGTCCCGCCGCGACGAGGAGGTCAACCGGGCCGCGATCGAGAAGGTGCGGGCCGACAAGACGCGCGAGGCCCAGGACGGCTTCGACGGGTCCTGGGTGGCCCACCCCGACCTCGTGCCCGTGTGCCGGGAGGTCTTCGACGCGGTGCTGGGCGACCGGCCCCACCAGCTCGACCGGCGGCGGGAGGACGTGGTGCCCGATGGCCGGGCGCTCATCGACATCGCCTCGGCCCGGGGGAGGATCACCGAGGCCGGGATCCGCAACAACGTCGAGGTCGGGGTCCGCTACCTCGAGGCCTGGCTGCGCGGGCACGGCGCGGTCGGCATCCACCACCTCATGGAGGACGCCGCGACCGCGGAGATCTCCCGCTCCCAGATCTGGCAGTGGGTGAACTCCCGGGCGATCACCGACCAGGGCGAGGAGATCACCCGGGAGTGGGTGCAGGAGCTCCTCGAGGAGGAGTTCGGGCGGATCCCGCGGACCGAGGGCGACCGCTTCGACGACGCCCGCGCGCTCTTCGAGGAGGTCGCCCTGGGCGACGACTACCCGGCGTTCCTGACCACCCCGGCCTACGAGCGGTTCCTGGCCGAGCCCGAGGACCCGCACGCCCCGGAGGAGGCCGGTCCCCGGTCCCGGGTTCCCGCCTGAGGCGCCCAGGCCGAGGGGTCCACCACCCAGGGCGCCCGCGGCAGGACGTCCTCGGCGAAGACCGCGAGGACGTCCTGCGCCGTGCGGACCGGGCCGGGCAGGCCCAGCGACGCCGCCATCCAGCCCAGCACCTCCGCCGTGCCGTGGCCCGCCGCGGCGAGCTCGGAGAGGGTCACCGCCCCGTCGCGCTTGGCCAGCCGCCGGCCCCCGGGGGCGAGCACGAGCGGCACGTGCGCCCACTGCGGCTCGGGCAGCCCGAGCACCGCCGCCAGGTGGGCCTGCCGCGGCGTCGAGGGCAGCAGGTCGTCGCCGCGCACCACCTGGTCCACGCCCTGGTGGGCGTCGTCCAGGACCACCGCGAGGTTGTAGGCGGGCCGCCCGTCGTTGCGCAGCAGCACGAAGTCGTCGACCAGGCCCGTGCAGGGGCCGGCCCAGCGGTCCACGACCGTGCGGGAGCGCACGTCCGCCCGCAGCCGCACCGCCGGCGGCCGGTCGCGGCGGCGTGCGCGCTCGGCGTCGCCGAGGTCCCGGCACGTGCCCGGGTAGGCGCCCGGTGCCCCGTGCGGGGCACGGGCCGCCTCCTGGATCTCCCGGCGCGTGCAGTAGCACTCGTAGGTGCGCCCCGCCGCGGTGAGCTCCGCGACGGCGGCACGGTGGGCGGCCTCGCGCGTGGACTGCAGCAGCGGCGGGCCGTCCCAGTCCAGGCCCAGGCGGGCGAGGTCGGCCAGCTGCCGCTCGGCCGCGCCCGGTCGCACCCGGTCGATGTCCTCGACGCGCAGCACGAAGCGCCGCCCGCTCGAGCGGGCGGCGGCCCACGCGACCAGGGCCGTGCGCAGATTGCCCAGGTGCAGGTCCCCGGAGGGGGACGGCGCGTAGCGACCGGCGCCTCCGGCCGCACGCCCCGGGGAGGAAGTGGTCATGGGTGCCAGGATAGACAGCGCCGGTCGGTACCCTGGCAGGGTGGCCCGCATCAACGAACTGCGCGACGGCGTCTTCGCCGTGAGCACGGACAACTGGAGACTCAACTCCGGTCTCGTGCTGGGTGCCCGTCGCGCCCTCGTGATCGACACGGGCGCCGGCCCCCGGCAGGCCCGGGAGATCCTGGGGGCCGTGCGCTCGCTGACGGACCTGCCCCTGACGGTGGTGAACACCCACGCCCACTACGACCACTTCATGGGCAACGCGGTGTTCCAGCGCGACGGCGCCGAGGAGTTCTGGGCCCACCGCGGCTGCGCCGAGGCGATCCAGGAGCACGGCGACTTCCAGCGCTCCTACGTGGGCACCCACGAGCCCGAGATGGCCGCCGCGGACGGTCCGGACACCCGCCTGGTGGTGCCCAACCGGCACCTGCCGGGCACCGGCCGGCGTCCCGCGCTGACCCGCGTGGACCTCGGCGGGCGCGGCGCGGTGCTCTTCTCGCTCGGGCACGGGCACACCGACAACGACGTGTGCGTGGGGGTGGACGACGTCGTGTTCACGGGGGACGTCGTGGAGCAGGGCTCCGACCCCAGCTTCGACGACTCCTATCCGCGCGGCTGGGCCACGGCCCTGGAGCACCTCGCCGCCCTGGACCGCTACCGGGTCTTCGTCCCCGGCCACGGCCACCCCGTGGAGCGCGGCTTCGTGCTCCAGCAGGCGCAGACCATGCGCGCGGCGATCGAGCGGGTGGACGCCAGCGAGGCCGCCGCCGCGCAGCCCGAGGGCATGCGGCCGGTGACGGCCTCGATGTTCCGCCTGCCCTACAACCCCGGTGCGGCGCGCATCCTCCTGGACCGGCTGGAGCGGATCAGGGTCGAGGACGCCGCGACCGCGGCGCTTGCAGCGCTGCCAGGGCTGCCGCCGCGAGCAGGCTGACCCCCAAGATCGCCGCGCAGCCGGCCATCGCCGCCCAGCCGCCGCCCGGCACCCGCAGCGCGGCCCACAGGGGCAGCAGCCCGGCGGCCAGCGCCCCGGCGCCGAGGACGGCCAGCAGCGCGACCAGGCCCCCGCCGCGCCCGGGCCGCTCCACCGGGCCGGTCACGCGCAGCACCAGCCCGCCCAGCGCGGCCCACCCCGCCACGACGAGCAGGGAGGCCACGACGTCGGAGGGCCGGTGCCAGCCGTTGAGCAGCGTCGCGACTCCGGTCGCGGTCGTCGCCGCCGCCCCCAGCAGGGCCACGAACGGGCGGGACCGGGCCGGGGCGGCGAGCAGCACCACCGCCACGGCGGCGGCCGCGGCGGCCGTGTGCCCCGAGGGGAAGGAGTTGCCGGCCGCCTCCTGGATGCCCAGGTCCGGCTTCTCCACGAGCACGCGCTTGAGCAGCTGGACCGTGAGGTTGGACAGCACCACCACCGCGGCCCCGGTCAGCGCGGGGGCCAGGCGCCTGGACCGCGCGACGAGCACGGCCAGGCACACGGCGGACACCACCCCCACCGCCCACGGGAGGAGGTCGAGCAGCTCCCGGGCCCGGTCCGAGAGACCGGGGAACGCGCCCGTGGCCTGCCGCAGGGCGAGCTCGTCGAGCCACTGGCCGGTCGGGGTGGTCAGCGCCACGACGCCCACCGCCACGGCGCCGCCGAACAGCAGGGCGGCGCCGAGCACGTGGGCGAGCGCCTGGAGGGCGGTCGGAGCCGGGCGGTGGTGGGCGGTCGTGGTCATGGAGCTCCTGGTGGTCGGGCGGGCGGGTGTCCCGGTGCGGCCGGGCCCGGGCCCGCAGAGCCCTCATTGTTCCACGGGCGGATCGGAGCGGGCTGGGCGAGCGCGCCTAGGCTGGTGGCCATGACCGAGCCCGTGCCCCTGCCCCCGCCCGACGAGCTGCTCGCCGACGCGCACGTCGTCGCCCTGCCCATGCGCGTGCGCTTCCGGGGGGTGGACGTGCGGGAGACGATGCTGCTGCGCGGGCCGGCCGGGTGGGGCGAGTTCGGGCCGTTCCCCGAGTACGGGGACGCCGAGGCCGCCGCCTGGCTGCGCGCCGCGGTCGACGCCGCGTGGCACGGCTTCCCGGCGCCCCGGCGCACCCGGATCCCGGTCAACGCCACCGTGCCCGCCGTGCCGGCGGAGCAGGTGGCCGAGGTGCTGGCCCGCTTCGGGGCCGGTGTGCGCGCCGTGAAGGTCAAGGTCGCCGAGCGCGGCCAGGACCTGGACGACGACGCCGCCCGCGTCGCGGCGGTGCGGGACCGGCTCCCGGACGCGGAGCTGCGGGTGGACGCCAACGGCGGGTGGGACGTGCCCACGGCGCTCGCGGCGCTGGAGCGGCTGGGGGAGCACCGTCTCGCGTACGCGGAGCAGCCCGTGCCGACCGTGGCCGGCCTGGCCGCGGTGCGGGAGGGCCTCGCCGACCGCGGCGTGCCGGTGCTCGTGGCCGCCGACGAGTCCGTGCGCAAGGAGAGCGATCCCCTCGCGGTGGCCCGGGCCGGGGCGGCGGACCTGCTCGTGGTCAAGGCCGCCCCGCTCGGCGGGGTGCGCCGGGCCCTGGACGTGGTGGCGCAGGCCGGGCTGCCCGCCGTGGTCAGCTCGGCGCTGGACTCCTCGGTGGGCATCCGGGCCGGGCTGGCCCTCGCCGCCGCGCTGCCCGAGCTGCCCTACGCGTGCGGGCTGGGCACGGTCTCGCTCATGCGCGAGGACGTCCTGCGCGAGCCGCTGCGCCCGGTGGACGGGGCGCTCGAGCTGCGGGAGGCCGTCCCGGACCCCGGGCTGCTGGCGGCCCGGGCGGTGCCGGAGGACCGGCGCCGGTGGTGGCTGGAGCGGGTGCGCCGGGTGCACGCCCGCGCCGCGGGCGCCGCGCCGGGCTGACCCGCACCGGCCCGGCCTCCGCACCAGACCGGCACCCGCGGGCCCGGACCCGGCGGGGGCGTCGCGACCCCGTGCCGTCACCGCCCGTTAACGTGGGCTTTCCCTCGGCACCCCCCGCGCCTCACGCCGCGGTGGTGCAGTGGCGAAGCACCCGTTCCCCGCCCGCGGCCGTCCCGCGGGACCGATCCCCTGGGAGAGCCATGACCGATCTCGCCAAGCGCCCCCTCCTTCCCATGCTGGGCCACGCCCGCGGCAAGCGCAGCCCCCTCACCTGCCAGCTGAAGTGCGGCAACGCCTGCGCCGGCCCGGAGTGCAACACCTCCGGCAACGGCTACTTCCGGGACATCGCCGGCGCCGCCCTGTCCCGCCGCTCCGCGCTCGGGCTGGGCGCCGCGGCGGCCGTGACCGTCGGTGTCGTCGGGGCCACCCCCGAGGCGGCCCAGGCCCACGGCCGCGGCCGCTCCGGGCTGTCCTTCACCCCGATCGCCCCCGTCCCGAACACCGTCGACGACCTCACCGTGCCCGAGGGCTACGACTGGTCCCCGATCATCCGCTGGGGCGACCCGCTGTTCACCGACTCCCCGGAGTTCGACCCGCTGCAGCAGACCCCCGAGGCGCAGGCGCGCCAGTTCGGGTACAACTCGGACTACCTCGACATCCTGCAGGACCGCGGCGGGCGCACGGGCGTGCTCGTGAACAACCACGAGTACACCAACGAGACCACCATGTTCCCGGCCGACCAGCTCGGGGACCTGGAGCGCGTGGCCCGGGTGGCCATGGCCGCGCACGGGATGTCCGTGGTCGAGATCGCCCGCACCGGACCCGGCCGGCCCTGGTCCTACGTGCGCGGCGGCAGCCGCAACCGGCGCATCACCCTGAGCACCCCGTTCGCGGTGGACGGCCCGGCCGCGGGCTCCGACCTGCTGAAGACCCGGGACGACCCCACCGGCACCGTGGTGCTGGGCACGCAGAACAACTGCGCCGGCGGCACCACCCCGTGGGGCACCGTCCTGTCGGGGGAGGAGAACTTCAACCAGTACTTCAAGGGCAACGGCACCGCCGAGCAGAAGCGCTACGGCATCTCCACCGACGCCCCCAGCCGGCGCTGGCACGAGGTGGACCCCCGCTTCGACTCGACCCTGCCCGGCTACGAGAACGAGCCGAACCGCTTCGGCTGGATCGTGGAGCTCGACCCGCAGGACCCGTCCTCCACCCCGGTCAAGCACACGAGCCTGGGCCGCTTCAAGCACGAGGGCGCCAACGTGCGCGTGGCCGAGGACGGCACCGTGGTCGCCTACTCCGGCGACGACGAGCGCTTCGACTACCTCTACAAGTTCGTCTCCGCCCAGAAGTACGTCGAGGGCGACCGGGCGCACAACATGACCCTGCTCTCCGAGGGTGACCTCTACGTCGCGCAGTTCACCGGGGACACCGCCGCCGAGATCGACGGCTCCGGGCGGCTGCCCTCCGACGGCGCGTTCGACGGCTCCGGGCGGTGGCTGCCGCTGGTCGTGGACGGCGAGTCGGCCGTGGACGGCATGTCCGTCGAGGAGGTCCTGGTCTTCACCCGCCTCGCCGCGGACCGGGTCGGGGCCACCAAGATGGACCGCCCCGAGGACGTCGAGCCGTCCCCTCTGACCGGCAAGCTCTACGTGGCGCTGACCAACAACACCCAGCGCGGCACCGCCGGGAAGGCCGGCCCGGACGAGGCCAACCCCCGCACCCAGAACCGCGACGGGCACGTCATCGAGCTCACCGAGCGGAACAACCGCGCCGCCGCCCTGGAGTTCGACTGGAACATCCTGCTGGTCGCCGGGGACCCCGCGAAGAACGCGTCCGTCTACTTCTCCGGCTACCCGGCGGACAAGGTCTCCCCGATCTCCTGCCCGGACAACCTCGCGTTCGACTCCGCCGGCAATCTTTGGATCTCCACCGACGGGGCCCCCGGCACCATCGGCTACAACGACGGGCTGTTCCGGGTGGGTCTGACCGGGCGCCGGCGCGGCAACGTGGAGCAGTTCCTCGCCGTCCCGCAGGACGCCGAGACCTGCGGCCCCGTGATCCACGACCGCGAGCGCATGGTCTACGTGGCCGTGCAGCACCCGGGGGAGGACGGCTCGTTCGAGGAGCCCCGCTCCTACTTCCCCGACTACGTCCTGCCCACCCGGCAGGGCGGCGGGGAGTGGGCGCTGCCGCGCCCGTCCGTCGCCCAGGTCTTCCCCGCGGACGGCGACAAGGGACCCGAGTTCCCCGGGGCGATCTCCGACCGGCCCGGCCGGGAGCGCAACGCGGGCCGGCGCCGCAAGAACGGCGAGCGCGGGCCCCGCTACCGCGGCTACAAGGGCAAGGCCACCGCCGAGACCAAGAGCGCGGCCCGGACCGCCGCCCGCTCCTACTGAGCGCACGGCCCACCGGACGGTCCCCGTCCCGCCGCCCGGCGGGACGGGGACCGTCCCGTTCCCGGGACTACGCTGGTCTCCTGTGACCACACCGTCCCTCGACACCGCCCGCGCCGTCCTCGAGGAGCTCGTCGGCGCCGGGATGCGCCACCTCGTCGTCGCCCCCGGCTCCCGCTCCGCGCCCCTGGCCTACGCCGCGGCCGCCGCCCACGCCGCCGGCGCCCTGGAGGTGCACGTGCGCGTGGACGAGCGGGGCGCCGCCTTCACCGCCCTCGGCATCGCCCGGGCCACCGGCCGGCCGGCCGGCGTGGTCACCACCTCCGGCACCGCGGTGGGCAACCTGCTCCCGGCGGTCATGGAGGCCGACCACGCCGAGGTGCCCCTCGTCGTGCTCTCCGCCGACCGCCCGCCGGAGCTGCGCGGCACCGGCGCCAACCAGACCACCCGCCAGCCCGGGCTCTTCGGCGCGCACGTGCGCGCCGCCGTCGACCTCCTGCCCGAGGACGACGACGTCCCCGCCCGCCTCGCCGCGCCCCTGGCCGCGCTCGCCGGCCGCGGGCCCCGCCCCGCCGGGCCCGTCCAGCTCAACGTGGCCCTGCGCGAACCGCTGCACCCCGGACCGGAGGACGGCGCCGCCCTCGCCGGGCACGCCTGCCGGCTGGCGGCCCGCACCGCGGCCGCCCCGGACCCGGGGCCGCGCGCCGTCGCCGCCGGCCCCGTCACGGCCCCGTCCCCGGCCGCGGGACAGGCCCGCTCCGTGGTCGTCGCCGGGGACGGCGCGGGCCCCGCCGCCGCCCGCTTCGCCGAGGCCTGCGGGCTGCCGCTGTTCGCGGAGCCGTCCTCGAACGCCCGTTCCGGCCCGCAGGCCGTGGGCGCCTACCGGCTGCTGCTGGAGGCGCCCCTCGGACGGCGGATCGAGCGGGTCCTGCTGGCCGGGCGGCCGACGCTCTCCCGCCCGGTCGCAGCGCTGCTGGCCCGGGCCGACGTGGCCACCGCCGCGGTCCAGCCCGACCCCGTGGCCTGGTACGACCCGGGCCGGCGGCGCGAGCGCGTGCTGGGCAGCTGGGCGGAGGCGGCCGCCTTCACCGGCCGCGGGGCCCCGGGCTGGGCCGCCGCCTGGCGCGCGGCGGGAGCGGCCGCCGACGGGGCCGTGGCGCGGCTGCTCGCCGCGGAGCCCCCGGGGCGGCCGACCGGTCCGGCCGTGGCCGCCGCGCTGTGGGAGGCCTGCCGGCAGGACGGGGCGGTGCTCGTCGCCGGCTCCTCCAACCCCGTGCGGGACCTCGACCTCGCCGCCCGCCCCGGTCCCGCGTCCCCGCTGGTGGTCGCCAACCGCGGGCTCGCCGGGATCGACGGGACGGTGGCGACCGCCGCGGGCGTGGCGCTGGGCACCGGGCGCCCCGTCCGGGCCCTGGTGGGGGACCTGACCTTCCTGCACGACGCCTCCTCCCTGCTGCTGGGCGCCGGTGAACGGGAGCCCAACCTGCAGGTGCTGGTGCTCAACGACGGCGGCGGCGGGATCTTCGCGACCCTCGAGCACGGGGCGCTGGGGGAGCAGCAGGAGTACCGCGACGTCGTCGAGCGCTTCTTCGGCACCCCGCACGAGGCGCAGCTGGACGCGCTCTGCGCGGGCTACGGGGTTCCGCACCGGCAGGTGGGCGGCCTCCCAGAGCTCGCCGCGGCGCTCGCCGGGCCGGTGCGCGGCCGCTCCGTGCTGGAGGTGCGGGTGGACCGGCGGGAGCTGCGGGGCCTGCACGCCCGGATCCGGGCCGCGGTGGCCGGGCCCGCGGACTGAGCCCGCCGCCGCCGCGCCGCCGGCGGGGCGCCCGTCCCCGTGGCCGGTCCCGGGGACGGGCGGTGCGGCGCAGGGCGCGGAAGGGCCCCGTCCCCGGGCGGGGACGGGGCCCTTCCGCGCCCTGCGGGCGGAGCGGGCGCCGGGTCAGCTCTCCGGGGCCTGCACCTGGGTGGGGTTGAGCACCCGGGAGAGGAACGACTGGGTGCGGGGCTCCTTCGGGGCGCCGATGACCTGGGCGGCGGGGCCCTCCTCGACGACCACGCCGCCGTCCATGAAGACGACCTTGTCGGCGACGTCGCGGGCGAACTCCATCTCGTGGGTGACCACGAGCATCGTCATGCCCTCGGCGGCGAGGTCGCGCATGATGGCCAGCACGTCGCCCACCGTCTCGGGGTCGAGGGCGGAGGTGGGCTCGTCGAACAGCATCAGGGACGGGTCCATGGACAGGGCCCGGGCGATGGCCACGCGCTGCTGCTGCCCGCCGGAGAGCTGGTCGGGGTGGCTGCCGGCCTTCTCGGACAGGCCCACGCGGTCGAGGTTGGCCCGGGCGACCCGCTCGGCCTCGGCCTTGTCCCGCTTGAGCACCTTGACCTGGGCCACGGTGCAGTTCTCGAGGACGCTCAGGTGCGGGAACAGGTTGAACTGCTGGAAGACCATGCCCACGTGCCGGCGCATCCGGTCCACGTCGGCCTCGGGGTCGGTGACGTCGAAGTCGCCGATCGTGATCCGCCCCTGCTGGGGCCTCTCGAGCAGGTTCACGCAGCGCAGGAGGGTGGACTTGCCCGAGCCCGAGGGGCCGATGAGGCAGACCACCTGGCCGGCCTCCACGCCGAGGGAGATGCCCTTGAGCACCTCGAGGGACCCGTAGGACTTGTGCAGGCCCTCGATCACGACGGAGGCGGCGCCGGCGAGGCCGTCGGCGGACCGGGGCTGCGGGGAGGATGCAGTGCTCATCGTCTGGCTCCTAGGACTTCTTCATGCGGTCGGTCTTGGACTCGAAGCGGCGGGTCAGCACGCCCAGCGGCACCGTGATGATGAGGTAGCAGATGCCCGCCACCACCAGGGGCGTCAGCCCGGCGCCGGCGCCCGAGATCGCCTCGCGGCCGTACTTGGTGAGCTCGTACTGGCCCACGCCCATGCCCAGCAGGTAGACCAGGGAGGAGTCCTTCGTCAGCAGGATCACCTCGTTCGTCAGCGGCGGCAGCACGATCCGCAGGGCCTGCGGGATGACGATCGTGACCATCGCCCGCGCGTGGGACATGCCCAGGGACCGGGCGGCCTCGTACTGGCCCTTCGGCACGGCCTGCAGGCCCGCGCGCAGCGACTCCGCGATGTAGGCCGCGGCCACGAGGCCCAGGGCGACCATGACCGTGACGTAGTGGTTGAAGCGCACGCCGAAGGCCAGGGGGATGCCGTAGCCGAAGGCGAGGAAGACCAGCAGGGCGGGCACGCCGCGGAAGAACTCGATGTAGAGCGTGGCCAGCCACCGGTACGGCGCCACGGAGGAGAGCTTCATCAGCGCCAGGACCACACCGCCGGTGAGGCCGACCACGAAGCCCAGCAGCGTGTAGATGACGGTGTTCTTCAGCGCGGTGGTGATGATGGCGGGGAACTGCTGGGCCGCGATCTCCGGGTTGAACACCTTCTCGATCAGCAGCGGCCAGTCGGCGATCGCGAGCAGCGCGACGACGACGAGGATCAGGACGGCGTACTGGATGCCGCGGGAGAGACGGGCTCTCTGGTGCATGGTCATGGCCATGGGGTGGTCCGTTCTGGATGGTACGGGCGGGCGGTGGCGGAGCCGGCGCCCCGGGTGCGGGGCACCGGTCCTTCGGTCAGTCCTTCTCCTGGACGGGGATCCACTGCTCGACGATCTGCTCGAGCGTGCCGTCCTCCTCGATGCGGTCCAGGGTGGCGTCGACGGCCTGCAGCATCGCGGCGTCGCCCTTCTGGACGGCCACGCCCAGCTGGTCGTCGAGGTCCGCGGTCTCCTGGACCACGAAGTCCGGGTCGTCCTGGGCGTGCTCGGCGATCGCGGTGACGTCGTCGAGCACCGCGTCCACGGTGCCGGTGCTGAGCGCGGTGAACAGCGTGGTGGCGTCCTCGAACTGGACGGCGTCGAGGCCGAGCTCCCGGGCCTGGGTCTCCCCGACGGTGCCCTGCATGACGCCCACGCGCACCTGCTCCTCGCGGGCGGCGTCGATCGAGTCGACGCCGTCCTCCCCGTCGGTCACGAGGCCGACCTCGTTGTCGTAGTAGGGGTCGGAGAAGTCCATCACCGTCCGTCGTTCCTCGGTGATGGACAGCGCGGAGATCGCCACGTCGCACTGGTCGGTGTCGAGGGCGGCGCCGGACTGGATGGACTCGAAGGCGAGCGTGACGTTCTTCATCTCCACCCCGAGGTCGGCGGCGATCTCCCGGCCCAGGTCCATGTCGAGGCCGACCATCTCCCCGCCCTGCTCCATCTCGAACGGCGGGTAGTTGGACTCCGAGCACACGGTGAGGAAGCCGGGCTCCACCAGGGCCACGGCGGCCGACCCGCCGTCCACCGGGGTCGCGGGCTCGGCGGCGGTGTCCTCGGAGGAGCCTCCGGAGCAGGCCGTGAGGGCGAGGGCGGCGGCGACGGACAGGAGGCCGGCGGCGCGGCGGCGGGGCGGACGGGGCATGGGCGGTTCCTCCGGTGGGAGCGGTGGTCGACGGCGCGGTCGGGCCGCGCGAGGAGCCGGCTCTACGGGGTGGTCACCCCCGACTGCGTTCGGGACACAAGGATACGGTGCGATCCGGGCATCCGGGCGCGCCGACGCCGCGGCCCGCGCCCGCCGGGCTCAGCGGGCGGAGAGCCCGGGGGCGGGCACGAGCCGCTCGGGGGCGCCGTCGGCGCGCCGCCCGAGGGCCTGGAGCATGGGCCGCAGCTTCGCCCAGGTCTCGGCGAGCTCGGCCTCCGGGTCGGAGGCGGCCACGATGCCGCACCCCGCGTAGAGCCGCACGGTGCGCTCGTCCTCCTGCACCGCGCCGCGCAGGGCGATGCCCCAGTCCCCGTTGCCGGCGGCGTCCAGCCAGCCGACCGGACCGGCGTACAGACCCCGGTCCATCTGCTCCAGCTCCGGGATGGTGGCCGCCGCCACGGCGGTGGGCGTCCCGCAGACCGCGGCGGTCGGGTGCAGCGCCTCGGCCAGCTCCAGGGCGGAGGGCGGGTCCCCGGCCGGGCCCGGGCGCAGCGCCGCGGTGACGTCGGAGGCCAGGTGCCACACGTTGGGCAGCTCCAGGATGAACGGCTCGGGGGAGGTGGTCACCGCGTCCGTGTAGGGCGCCAGCGACGCCACGAGGGAGTCGATCGCGAAGCTGTGCTCGTGCTGCTGCTTCTCGGACTCCCCGAGCACCCGGGCGGCGTACTCGTGGGGGTCCTCGTCCGCCGGGGCCGCGTCCCGGTCCAGGGTGCCCGCGAGCACGCGGGCGTGGGCCGCTCCGTCGAGCACCTGCACGAGCATCTCGGGGGTCGCCCCCATCAGCCGGCCCGCGGCGCCCCCGCCGAGGCCCACGCAGTACGTCCAGCACTGGTCGTAGCGGTGGGCGAGGTCCCGGACCACGGCCACCGGGTCGAGCGGCTCGTCGGTGCGGGCCACCACGTCGCGCGCCAGCACCAGCTTCTCCAGCCGGCCCGCGCGGATGAGGTCCACGCCGTCGCGCACGGCCCCGGTCCACTCGTGCTCGCCCAGGGTGCCGGGGGAGAGCCGGACGTCGGCGGGCACCGCCGCCGGGCCGTCCCCGGCGGCCGGCGGGCGGCCGGAGGCGGCGCCGAAGCGGCGCAGCCAGGCCGCGGCCACGTCGTCGGCGCCCAGCGCGAAGGGCGTGCCGGGCGCGACGGCCACCACGAGGCTGGCCCAGGCCAGGTCGTCGCGGCGGCCCACGAGCAGCTCCGGCACCACGAGCCCGGAGTCGGCCCCGGAGGCCGGGGCGAAGGCGAACGCGCCGAAGGCGGTGAGCCCGGTGCCCGGGACGCCCACCCGGTCCTCGACCACGGCGGCGGCGACCACGTCGTCCCACCACACGCGCGCGGCGGTGAAGCGGTCCGGCCCGCGCACGGTGTGCTCGGCGACCCGGCCGTGGGCCACGAGGCCGCGCCCGTCCACGGTCCAGGCGAGCAGGTCGGGCCCGTCCAGCAGCTCCCGCAGGTCCGGGGCGTCCCCGGGGTCCGCGCCGAGGGCGGACAGGGGGACGGTGAGGGCGTGCAGCACGGGGACCGGGGGAGCGGTGGCGGGGTCGGTGGAGGACATCGCCCCCCAGTCTAAGCCGCGCGGCCGACAGCCCCGGCCCGTTCCCGCGGGGCCCGGACCGCCGGGCGCGGGCGCTCCGCGGCGCCCCCGGGGCGGGCCGGGGGGTCGGAGGGAGGTGCGACAATGACCGGGTGAACCGAGCAGACCTGTCCAAGCAGCCGCACGAAGTCTCCGCCATGTTCGACGACGTGGCGCCGCGCTACGACCTCGTCAACGACATCCTCTCCCTGGGCCGGGCCCGCGGGTGGCGCAGGGTCGTCGCGGAGGCCGTCGCGGCGGTGCCGGGGGAGCGGGTGCTCGACCTCGCCGCCGGGACCGGCACCTCGTCGGAGCCCTACGCCGACGCCGGCGTGGACGTCGTGGCCGCGGACCTCTCGCTCGGGATGCTGGAGGTGGGCCGCGCCCGTCGCCCCGACATCGAGTTCGTGCAGGCCGACGCCACACAGCTGCCGTTCGCGGACGCCTCCTTCGACGCCGTGACGATCTCCTTCGGCCTGCGCAACATCCAGGGCCACCGCCGAGCGCTGGCCGAGATGCTGCGCGTCACCCGCCCGGGCGGGCGGCTGGTGATCTGCGAGTTCTCCACCCCCACCCTCGCCCCGCTGCGCACCGTCTACACCGAGTACCTCATGAAGGCGCTGCCCGGGATCGCCGCGCGCACCTCCTCCAACCCCGCGGCCTACCAGTACCTCGCCGAGTCCATCGCGGCGTGGCCGGACCAGGAGGAGCTCGCCGCGCAGATCCTGGAGGCCGGCTGGGAGGGCGTGCAGTACCGCAACCTCACCGGCGGCATCGTGGCCGTGCACCGGGCCGTGAAGCCCGCCCCGGCCCGATGAGGGCCCTCGTCCTCGGCGGCGGCCCGGCGGGGGCCACCGCCGGGTACTGGCTCGCGGCGCACGGGATCCGCGCCACGGTCCTGGAGAAGACGGCCTACCCCCGGGAGAAGGTCTGCGGCGACGGGCTGACCCCGCGGGCCGTGCGGGAGATGCAGCTCATGGACCTGCCGCACGGGCCGGAGCTGGGCTACGCCCGCAACCGGGGCCTGCGCCTGGTCGCCCGCCGGCGCACCGTCGAGGTGCCCTGGCCGGAGCTCGGCGACTTCCCCGGCTACGGGCTCGTGCGCACCCGCACCGGCTTCGACCAGCAGCTCGCCGAGCACGCCCGGGCCGCCGGGGCGCGGGTGCTCGAGCGCCGCTCCGTCACCGAGGTGCTGCGCGACGGCACCGGGCGGGTCGTCGGCGCCCGGGCCAACGTCCTCGACGACGCCGGGCGGCGCACCGGTGAGACCGAGGAGTACCACGCCGACGTCGTGCTCGCCGCCGACGGCAACTCCGCCCGGGCCGCCGTGTCGGCCGGGCTGCACAAGCGCGACGACCGCCCCATGGGCGTGGCGGTGCGCGCCTACTACGAGTCCCCCCGCTCGGACCTGGACTGGATGGAGGGCTGGTTGGAGCTCACCGACGGCCACGACCCGCGCCGGGCGCTGCTGCCCGGCTACGGCTGGGTCTTCGGCGTCGGGGACGGCACGGCCAACGTGGGGCTCGGCATCCTGGACACCTCCCCGGCGTTCGGCGCCCTCGACTACCGGAAGGTCCTCGCCGGCTGGACCGCGTCCATGCCCGCCGAGTGGACCTTCGACGAGGAGCACCGCCGCGGCCGCGTGCTGGGGGCGGCCCTGCCCATGGCCTTCAACCGCACCCCGCACCACGTCCCGGGGATGCTCCTGCTCGGCGACGCCGCCGGCCTTGTCTCCCCGTTCAACGGCGAGGGCATCTCCAACGCGATGGAGTCCGCCCGCTACGCCGCCGAGCACGTCGTGGCGGCGGCGGCCGCCAACGGCCCGGCCCAGCGCGAGCGCGCGCTCGCCGGCTACCCCGGCCGGGTGCGGCAGGAGTGGGGCGCCCACTTCACGCAGGGCCGCGTCCTCGCCCAGCTGATCGGCAGCCCCGCCGTGATGAAGGCGGCCGTGCGCACCGGCATGGCGGTGCCCGCCCTGATGCGCTTCGTGGTGCGGGTGATGACGGAGCTCTCCGACCGCCCGGCCGCCGCGTGGGAGGACCGCGTGATCGCCCTGCTGGACGCCCTGACGCCCCCCACGGACAACACCCGCCCCCCGAAAACTCGCTACAGTGGTGGACCGTGACTGAATCCTCCTCCTCGAGCGCCGGCGGCCCCTCCACGGGTCTCGGCACCGATCAGGTGAAGCTGCCGGCCGGCTTCGACCTCATCGCGACCGACGACCGGCTGGGTCCGGTCGTGCTGCAGGCGCTCACCCGGATCGAGGAGCGCCTCGACGAGGCGGTGCGCAGCGCCGACCACCTCGCCGACGTCACCTCCCGCCACCTGCTCCAGGCCGGCGGCAAGCGGGTGCGCCCGCTGCTCACCGTGCTGGCCGGGGAGATCGGCGGCGGCGTCAACGACGCCGTGCTCGAGGCCGCCGCGGTGGTCGAGCTCACCCACCTCGCCACCCTCTACCACGACGACGTCATGGACTCCGCGCCCCTGCGCCGCGGTGTGGCCACCGCCCAGACGGTGTGGGGCAACTCGGTGGCGATCCTCACCGGGGACCTCATCTTCGCCCGCGCCTCCTCCATGGTCTCCGACCTCGGCCAGCGCGCCCTGCGGATCCAGGCGGACACCTTCGAGCGCCTCGTGCTCGGCCAGCTGCACGAGACGGTCGGCCCGCGCGACGGGCAGGACCCGCTGGAGCACTACCTCGACGTGCTCGCGGGCAAGACCGGCTCCCTCATCGCCGCCTGCGGGCACTTCGGCACCGTGCTGGCCGGCGCCCCGCAGGAGGTCGTGGAGGTCATGGTCGAGTACGGGGAGAAGGTCGGCATCGCCTTCCAGCTCGCGGACGACGTCATCGACGTGACCGGCGAGGACGAGGTCTCCGGGAAGTCCCCCGGCACCGACCTGCGGGAGGGCGTGCCGACCCTGCCGGTGCTGCTCCTGCGCCGCATGGCGGGGGAGGGCGACGCCGAGGCCCGGCGCGCCGTCGAGCTCCTCGAGGGCGACCTCGCGTCCGACGAGGCGCTGGCCGAGGCCGTGGCCGCGGTCTCCGGGCACCGGGCCACCGACGAGGCCTGGCGGATCGCCCGCCGGTGGGCCGACGAGGCCATCGCCTCCCTCGGGCCGCTGCCGGACTCGGTGGCCAAGCGCGCGCTCGTGGCGTTCGCACACGCCGTCGTGCACCGCGAGGCCTGAGCCCGGGACGTGCCGCGCCCCCCGGTGTGTCGCGGCGGTCGGACGGACTAGCCTGTAGCCGTTCACAGACCACTTCCCATCCGAGGACGACCATGACCCCTCAGTCCCCACCCGGCCGTGCCGCCGCGCCCCGCGAGGCGTTCTCCAGCCGCACGGTCTTCATCTTCGCCGCGATCGGCTCCGCCGTCGGGCTGGGCAACATCTGGCGGTTTCCGTACATCGCCTACGAGAACGGCGGCGGCGCGTTCATCGTCCCCTATCTCGTGGCGCTGCTCACCGCCGGCATCCCGCTGCTGATGCTCGAGTACGGCGTGGGCCACCGCTTCCGCGCCTCGGCACCGCTGGCCTACCGCCGGCTGCACCCCAAGACCGAGTGGATCGGCTGGTGGCAGATGGGCATCAGCTTCGTCATCGCCGTCTACTACGCCGTGATCCTCGGCTGGGCGATGCTCTACACGTTCTTCTCGATCGACAAGGCGTGGGGCACGGACCCGGGGGCGTTCTTCACCGGCGACTTCCTGCAGGTCTCCGAGGAGGTCACCGTCGGCTTCGACTTCGTGCCGAGCGTGCTGCTCGCCACCGGCGTCGCGTGGCTGGCGCTGCTCGTGGTGCTGCTCCTGGGCGTGCAGAACGGCATCGGGAAGGTCAACCTGGTCCTCATCCCGCTGCTGGTGCTGATGTTCCTCGTGATCGTCGTCATCTCCCTCACCCTGCCCGGCGCCACGGACGGGCTCAACGCCCTGTTCACCCCGAACTGGGCGGCGCTGGGGGACAGCGCGGTGTGGGTCGCCGCCTACGGCCAGATCTTCTTCTCGCTGTCGGTGGGCTTCGGCATCATGATCACCTACTCGTCCTACCTCAAGCCCAAGACCGACCTCACCAGCTCCGGGCTCGTGGTGGGCTTCGGCAACTCGAGCTTCGAGATCCTCGCCGGCATCGGGGTGTTCGCGGCCCTCGGCTTCATGGCCTCGGCGTCGGGCACGGCCGTGGACGAGGTGGCGACCTCCGGCATCGGCCTGGCGTTCATCGCGTTCCCCACGATCATCTCGCAGGCCCCGTTCGGGACCCTCATCGGGGTGCTCTTCTTCGCCTCGCTGACGTTCGCCGGCTTCACGTCCCTCGTCTCGATCGCCGAGGTGGTCGTGGCGGCCGTGCAGGACAAGCTCGGCCTGCGCCGCCGCACCGCCGTGGTCGCGGTGGTCGTGCCGATGGCGGTCATCTCCCTGGGGCTGTTCACCACCACCACGGGGCTGAACCTGCTGGACGTCACGGACAACTTCGTCAACCAGTTCGGCATCGTGGCCGCGGCCCTGGTGTCGGTCATGCTCCTCACCGCCGGCTTCTCCGCGCTGCCGACGCTGCGGGACCACCTCAACTCGGTGTCCTCCTTCAAGCTCGGCCGCACGTGGATGGTCGTGGCCGGCGGGATCACCCCGATCGTGCTGGGCTACATCCTCATCGACACCCTCACCACGACCGTGGCGGAGGGCTACGGCGAGATGCCCACGTGGTTCGTGAACACCTTCGGCTGGGGCATGGCCGTCGGCCTCGTCGTGATCGCGTACGTGCTGTCGAAGCTGCCGTGGCCGGCCGCCTCGCGGGCCAACGAGCTCAGCCCCTCCCCGGCGATCCTGGACGCCTTCACGGACCGCAACCGGATCCAGGGGGACGGCCACCTCTCGCGCTGGTCCGACACCGCCCTGCGCACCCCGGCCCTGGACCAGGACTTCTCCTACCGCACCGTAGGGGAGAGCACCGGCGCGGCCCCCGCGGCGGCCGCCGGGCAGGCGCCGTGGAGCTCCGACACCCCGACCCGCACGACCGGATCCCAGGAGGACCCCCGATGACCGCTTCCGCCATCGTCATGCTCGTCGTCGCCGTGCTCACCGTGTGGGGCGGCTTCGTCGCGGCGGTCCTGCACCTGCGCAGCGTGCCGGAGGAGACCGACGACGACCAGGGCTTCGGCGCGGAGGATTACCCCCGCACCACCTGAGCGTCCTTCCGGGCCCCAGGCCCGGACAACACGAGGGCCCCCGGCGCCGCACGGCGCCGGGGGCCCTCTCGCGTCCGCGCGGCCCGCAGGTGCGGGCTCAGGCCCGCCGCGCCCGCGGCGCGCGCACGGCGTCGAGCACGAGCAGGAGGACGGCGAGCCACACGAAGCAGAAGCCGACCCAGCGCTCCAGCGGCATCCGCTCGCCGAGCACGAGCACCGCCAGCAGGAACTGCATGATCGGCGTCATGTACTGGATCATCCCCACGGTGGACAGCGGGAGCCGGCTCGCCGCGGCGCCGAAGAGGATCAGGGGCACGGCCGTGATGCCCCCGGCGGCCAGCAGCAGCGCGGCGTGCCCCGCGCCCTCCGTGCCGAGGGTCAGCGCGCCGTCCGCCGCCAGCACCGCCACGACGACCGCGGCCACGGGGGTCAGGGCCAGGGTCTCCACCGTGAGGGTGACCACGGCGGGGAACGAGGCGCCCACCCGGTTCTTGACCAGCCCGTAGAGGCCGAAGGAGAAGGCCAGGCCGAGGGACAGCCACGGCACGCTGCCGTAGAAGACGGCCATCACCGCGACGGCGATGAACCCCACCCCGACGGCCGCCCACTGCAGCCGCCGCATCCGCTCCTGCAGCACGACCACGCCGAGCAGGATGGCCACGATCGGGTTGATGAAGTACCCCAGGGAGGCCTCGATGGTGTGCCCCGTGGTCGTCGCGAGCACGTAGAGGAACCAGTTGACCCCGATGAGCAGGCCCGCGAGGGCGAGCGCGGCCAGGGTGCGCGGGGTGCGCAGCGCCCGGCCCAGCGCGCCCAGCCGCCGGGTCAGCGCGAGCAGCGCCAGGCAGAACACCAGGGAGAAGAGCACGCGCAGCGCCACGATCTCCAGGGGCGCGGCCGGGTCCAGGACGACGAAGTAGAGGGGCAGCAGCCCCCAGATGCCGTAGGCGCCGAAGCCGGCCAGCAGACCGGCCCGGGTCCTCGACCGCTCGTCGGGATCCGGGCCGGGCGTGGTGTTGTATGCGGTCACGCTCGAGCGTAACGCCCGGGCTCAGAGGCCGAAGAATCGGCTGAAGAAGCCCTTCTTCCGCTCGCCCTGCTCCTCCTCGGCCGGCTCCTCGCCCTCCACCACGGGCTCGGCCTCGGCGCTGCCCGGGACACCGGGACCGGCCACGACCTCCCGCCGCACCTCGCGCTCGGGGGCGGGCTCCGGGGCCGGCTCGACGACCGGCTCGGGGATCTCCTCCGCGGCGGGGCGCGCGGGCTCGGGCACCACCGTGGTGCTCACCCGGCCTGGGCGCACGTCCCGGTCCGAGGGCTCCTGGTCGAAGGGCAGATCGCCGTCCGCGGCGGCCGCGACGGGCTCCGCGGTCTCCCGGGGCCGACCGGTCTCGCGCACCGGCGCCGCGTGCTCCGCGGCCACGTGCTCCGTCTCCACGAAGTCGGGGACCTCCAGCGGCTCGGGCTGCTCCGGCCGGGCGTCGGCGGGTGCCGGGGCCGCCTCGGCCTGCGGCCGGCTCGCCTCGCGGGCGGCCGCGCTCTCGGCGGCGGCCCGGTCCTCGCGCAGGGTCACGGCCCGGGCCCGGGCGTCCGCGGCGAGGTCCGCGAGCACGTCGGGGCCGACGGTGGGCTCGGCGGGCTCGACGCCGGAGATCTGGTGGTCGTCGAACCAGAAGCGCTGGGCGCCGTCCGCGACGGTGACCACGCATGTGGCCTCGGTGTCCCACTCGATGTGCGCGCCGCGCAGCTTGGCGTAGGAGTCCACCGCGAGGTTGTGGTCCACCGCGGTGTCGGTGGTCAGCGCCTCGGCGATGACCCGCATCATCCGCTCCACGGTGAGCTCGGGCAGCTCGAACTCGGGACCCTCCAGCAGCAGCCACGCGGTGACGCCCCCGCCGGCGCCGGCGGGGTAGTGGGCGTAGACACCGGTCACGGCCTTGGCCGCGAGCGTCAGCCGGCGGGCGAGCCCGTCCGCCGCGGGCAGCTCGTCGGTGGACAGCTCCTCCACGCCCAGGCGCCGGCCGGCCTCCCGCGCCTGGACCGCGGCGGAGACCACGGTGTCCGGGAAGTGGCCCAGCTCCTGCCACGACCAGATCCAGGTCCCGCGCGAGGCGGACTCGGTGCCCAGCAGGTACGGGGTGAGGCTCACGGGCGGGTCGGTCTGCAGGGTGAACGCCGGGGCGGAGAAGTCGACGTCCCACTCGGCGCCCTGGGTCAGCTCGGCCAGCCTGGCCTGGTACTCGGTGGAGATGAAGATCGACTCGTCGATCAGATCCTGCAGCGTTTTCGTCATGCGTCCAGGCTAGCAACCATCCCGGGCGCGGGAGCGTCACGGCGGGGCCTCCGCCGGGCACCCGGGCGCCCGCCCGCGCCGCCGTGCAGGAGTGCGGCCGGGGGCCTTCGGTAGGCTGGAGCGCGCAGCCTCCGGGCTCCGCGGCGCCGCGTCCTGCCCGTGGCCGCCCGGTGGGACCACCACGACCCGAGCAGGCCCCGCGCGGGCCGGGAACGAGCCACCGCATGAGCCAGACCCCCGCCACCCCGCCCGCCGGACCGGGCCGGCAGGAGCTGCTGAACACCATCGGCACCTGGGTCCTCTCGGTGCTGCGCACGGAGCCGGGATGGGACCGGATGCTCGTGGACCTCAGGTTCCAGGGCGGTCGCGTCCACCTGCGCGTGCGCGAGCAGCGCGGCCAGGAGGTGGTGCCCGGCACGGTGGGCCCCATCAAGGAGGACAGCGCCGTCATCCCGGCGGTCGAGCAGCTGCGGGAACGCTCCTACGTGCCGGGCCGCGGGACCTGGATCACCGCGACCGTGGTGATCCTCGCGGAGGGCTGGCCCGAGCCCACCCACCGGATCGGCGGGACCTACGACCTCGACGGCGAGCCGCGGCCGTGGGGCGCCGAGGGGCCCTGGACGGCGCAGGACGTGCTGGAGCACCTCCGGGGCTTCCCGCGCACCCGGGCCCGGATCCCGGGGTGGGCGGCCGAGCTCGCCGCGCGGGAGGGCGTCGAGCTGCCGGCCCTTGACCCGGGCGCCGAGCAGGAGCCGGACCGCGAGGGGGTGGTCCACCCGCTGGTGCGGGCGGCGATCGACCGGTTCGTGGAGGCCCCCGACAACAGGGCGATGATCGAGGTCATCCGCCAGTGCATGGCCGGATCCCTGCTGCTCGACGTCACCTCGAGCACGCTGGTGGAGGGCCCCGGCGGGCAGGCCGTGGGGCCCGGCTCGACCCTGCGCGTCCAGACCCTCACGGAGCCGGACGGCACCCGGTCGCTGGCCGCCTACACGTCGGCCGCCGAGGCGCAGGCCATGTTCGACCGGCACCACCCGGACGGGGGCCGGCCCGTGCTCCTGCGCGAGTCGGCCCTGAAGGTCCTGGGGATGCTGGTGGACGACCCCCAGCACGACCACCTGGTCATCGACCCCGCCCACCGGGGCTGCCGGATCAGCCGGCCGCAGATCCAGTGGGCCGTGCGCGCGCCGCACAACGACGTGGTCAAGGCGGCGATGCTCGAGAACAACATGTCCCAGCTGCTCGCGGGGCTGCTGGCCCCGGACGGGGTGCTGCTGCTCGGCGCCCGCGTGCAGGGGGAGCGGGCCGTCCCGGTCTACGCCAAGCCGCAGGAGGAGGGCGCGGTCCCCGACACCCTGCTTCTGTTCACCTCCGCGGCGGAGGTCGCCGCCCTGGACCCGGCCCTGGAGGTGCGCTCGGCGCCGTCGCGCCAGGCGCTGCGCTTCGCCCTGGACTCCGGGGCGGCGAAGGTGTGCATCAACGCGCACCCGCCCGTGGCGACCTTGACCGCCGAGCAGCTCCGGGAGCTGCTGGCTCTCGTGGAGACGCAGGACGCGGAGACGGCGGGCACGGAGGAGGGCTGAGCCCGGGGGCCGTCGTTCAGCCGGCGCCGTCCGGCCGGCGCTATCTGGTCGGCGCTGTCCGGTCGGCGTCGGACAGCGGTGCCGGTGCGGCGGCCAGGCAGTCGGCGCAGATGCCCTGGTAGACCACGTCGGCGGCCAGCAGGCGCATGCCGTGGTGCTCCGAGGGCGTGAGACAGGGAGCGTGCCCGACGGCGCAGTCGACGTCGACGACCGCCCCGCAGCGCACGCAGTAGGCGTGGTGGTGGTTGTCCCCGGTGCGGGTCTCGTAGAGGGCCGGTGAGGCCGGCGGCTCGAACTTGCGCAGCATGCCGACCGCGGTGAGGTCCGAGAGCACCACGTAGACGGACTGCACGGTGATGGCGGGCAGCACCGTGCGGACCTCGGCGACGACGTCCTCCGCGGTGGAGTGCGGGCGGCGCTCCACCGCGTCGAGGACGGCCAGCCGCTGCTTGGTGACGCGGCGGCCGTGGGAGCGCAGCCGGTCCGACCACGCGGCGGAGCGGCCGGCGTCCGGGGCGGGGCGTTCCGTTGTCTGCATGCCCCCACCGTAGCGTTATCACGATGAACTCACAATAGTGCGGACGGCGTCCGGGCCCGCCGGCCCCCGGCCCGTGTGACGAACGAAAAGGCGGCGTGACGCGGGCGCCGTGCCCCCGTCCGGCCGCGCGCCTAGCATGGGGGCGGGGGATCGGGGGATCCGCAGCGGCAGGCGCACGTCTCGGCCGCGCGCCGTCACCGTCCGGGCAGGGGGCCGGGCGTCACGGGAGGACGTCCGGCTCGCCCGCACCGCCTGCAGCCGCCCCCTCCCGAGAGCGACGGAGACCCATGACGCGCACCACCGACGAGGAGCTGCTCGCCGCCGTGCGGGCCGGAGAGCCCCACGCGTTCCAGGACCTCAGGGACCGGCACTGGCCCACGGCCGTGGCCCTGGCCCGCCTCCACACCCCCAGCCGCCCCGACGCGGAGCAGCTGGCCGGCACCGCGGTGGACCAGGTCGTCGCGGACCTGCCCGACGGCGCGGCGCCGGAGGCCTTCCTCCGCGCCCGGCTGGTCGGCGTCGTGGGCCGGGCCGGGGCGGAGCCGCCGCGCTCCGCGGAGGCCGTGTCCCGCGTCTACCTGGGGCTGCCCCCGTCCTGGCAGGCCGTGCTGTGGCACACCGAGGTGGAGGGGCTGTCGCTGGAGCGGACCGCCGCGGTCCTCGGTCTCAGCTCCGCCGCCACGACCGCGCTGCACCTCGAGGCGCGGGCCGGGCTCCGGGCCGCCTACCGGCGGCTCCGACTGGAGCAGCCCCGCACGTCCGCCTGCGACGAGTGCGCCGGCCGGCTCGGGGCCCTGGTCGACGGAGCCCTGCCCGGACCGCGGCGGCGCGAGCTGCAGACGCACCTGGACGAGTGCCCGCGCTGCACCGCCGACCTCCTGTACCTGCAGGACACCGAGGCCAGCCTGCGCGGCTGGGTGCTGCCGGTCCTCGCCGGGGTGCCCCTGTGGGGGGACGCCGTGGCGGAGCTCGGCGAGATCGTGCGCACGGCCGGCCGGACCGGGGCGGAGCGCCCGGCCGCAGCGCCCGGGGCGGACCTCGCCGGAGGGTCCCTGGCCGCCGTCGGCACCGCACGGAGGGGCCGGAAGGTTCTGCTGGGCGCGGGCGCGCTCGCGGCGGCCGCCACGCTCGCCGGTCTCGCGGTGACGGGACCGGGCGGACCCGGCGACGGGACGACCCGGGCCGCCGACAGCGGGGGCGCGGGTGCGGGCGCCCCGAGCGGCGCCGCGCCGACGTCCGCCGCCGAGGACGGGGACGGCCGGGCGCCCGCGGGCGGATCCGGCGCCTCCGGGGCCGGCGTGCCGTCCCTGCCCGTCGTCGATCCCTCGCCGGGCCCGTTGACGGAGGCCGCCGCGGCCGCCCGGAGCACGGCCCGCGGCTCGAACGGGACGGCGCGCGGGGCGGCCGCGGACGCCGGGCCGGCGGCACCGGCCGGCGAGGGCGACCGGACCGTGACTCCCGGGAGCGCGGGCGGCGCGGCGACGGAGCGCGTCGATCCGGACGTGCCGGCGGGGGGAGGTGCACCGGACAGCCGCAGCGCCGCAGGCAGCCGCGGCACGTCGGACGACGGCAGCGCCCCGGAGAACCGCGGCACGTCGGACAACGGCAGTACCGCCGGCGGGCGGAGCGGCTCGGACGGTGCCGTTTCGGACGGACGGAGCGGCTCGGACGGTGCCGTGACGGGCGGAGGGAGCGGCGGGACCTCCGCGCCCCCGGGCGATCCCGCCCCGGCTCCGGGCGGCTCGGACGGACCGCCGGTCCGGGACCGGCCCGGCGGCGGCCCGGCCGAGTCGCCGAACCCCGCTCCGGTGCAGTCGCCCGGTGTCCCGCCGACGACGCCTCCGGACGGGTCGCCGACGACGCCTGCGGACGGCTCATCGCCGGAGCCGCCGAGCCCCGATCCGACGCCACCGCCCGGCGCCCCGTCGCCGAGCCTCCCGGCCGCCGGCGATCCCGGCACGCCGCCGGCGGCCGAGCCGGGTCCGCCGGTCCCGGACGGGTCGACCACCGCACCCGCCACGGACCCTGCGCCCGGCGACGGCACGCCCGGCCCGGTGCCGAGCGCCTGAGCCGGGGCGCTCCCGCGCCGCCGGTCCCGGGAGTCCTCGGCCCCGGGGCCCGCGGACGAGGCAGGACCGACCGGGCGATGCTCGGAATCGGCTGGGAACTCGCCGTGCGCACGGCGGGGAGGGAAGAGGGCGGCCCCGGAGGCCGTTGTCATGAGCAGTAGTCCACGCCCCGCCAGAAGGAGTCGCGCCCACGATGCACCAGCACCACAACGGACTGAAGACCGTCCTGCTGCTCGGCGGCCTGTGGGGGGTGCTGCTCGCGATCGGATGGGTGGTGGCCGGCGGCACGGGCAGCAGCGCCTTCATCTGGCTCTTCGCCCTCATCGGCCTGGCCTCGACCGCCTACAGCTACTGGAACAGCGACAAGCTCGCGCTGCGGTCCATGCGCGCCATTCCCGTCACGGAGCAGCAGGCCCCGGGGTACCACCGGATGGTGCGGGAGCTGTCCCGGCGGGCGAACCAGCCGATGCCGCGGCTCTACATCGCCCCCACGATGAGCCCCAACGCCTTCGCGACGGGACGCAACCCCGAGAACGCGGCCGTGTGCGTGACCGAGGGCATCCTGCAGCTGCTCGACGAGCGGGAGCTGCGCGGCGTGCTGGGCCACGAGCTGATGCACGTCTACAACCGCGACATCCTCACGTCCTCGATCGCCGCGGCGGTCGCCGGCATCATCACCTCCGCGGCCCAGTTCCTGCAGTTCACGGCCATCTTCGGCGGCGGCCGGGACGGCGAGCGCGGCAACCCGCTGGTCGGGCTGCTGCTGGCCTTCCTCGCCCCCCTGGCCGCCACGATCATCCAGCTCGCCGTCTCCCGGACCCGCGAGTACGACGCGGACCAGGACGGCGCCCGGCTCACGGGCGACCCGCTGGCCCTGGCCTCCGCCCTGCGCAAGATCGAGGCGGGCACGAGCGCGCGGCCGCTCAGCGCGGCGGACCAGAAGCTCGTCAACACCTCGCACCTGATGATCGCCAACCCGTTCCGGGGCGGCGGGGCGTCCAGCCTGTTCCGCACTCACCCGCCGACGGCCGACCGGGTGGCCCGGCTCGAGGGCATGGCCGGGCTGGGCCGCCGCTGAGCCGCGCGTTCCATCCGGGGCCGGCGCGGTCGTGCGGCCCGCGCTCCCGGACGGGCGCCCGGGGCCCACGCCGGGCACGAGAACGCCCCGCCTGCCGTGCTGCAGGCGGGGCGTCCTCGTCACCGCTCCAGCGTCTGCTCGGCGTGCTCGAGCAGCTCGGCCATCATGCTGAGCACGGCGTGGCGCTCCAGGGCGTTGATCGCGGCGGGATCCGCCCGGTACCTCGTCGACAGCGCGGCGTGGAAGCTGCGGATCTCCTCGAGCCGGTGCGCGGTCATCATGCACCGACGATAACCGCGTACCGGAGCCGCCGACCAGACGCGGCGACGTCGCCGTCCGACGTCGTGCGGCCCCTCCGCGGGCGCCGGGCGGCGCCGGTACTTCAGCGGTAGTTGATGAACTGCAGGTCGACCTCGAGGTCGGAGCCCTTGAGCAGGGCGATCACGTCCTGCAGGTCGTCGCGGGACTTGGAGGACACCCTCAGCTCGTCGCCCTGGATGGTGGCCTTCACGCCCTTGGGGCCCTCGTCGCGGATGAGCTTGGTGATCTTCTTCGCCTGGTCCTGGGCGATGCCCTCCTTCACGGAGGCCTCGATCCGGTACTCCTTGCCGGAGGCGAAGGGCTCTCCGGCGTCGAGGGACTTCAGGGAGATGCCGCGCTTGACGAGCTTCGACTGGAAGACGTCGAGCACCGCGGCGACCCGTTCCTCGGAGTTCGCCTTCATGAGGATCTTCTCGCCGGAGAAGTCGATCTCCGCCCCCACGCCCTTGAAGTCGTAGCGCTGGGCGATCTCCTTCTGCGCCTGGTTCAGGGCGTTGGACACCTCCTGCTTGTCCACCTTGCTGACGACGTCGAACGAGGAATCGCTGGCCATTGTGCCTCCCGGACTGTGAGCTGCGGGGCGGGCGACGTGCGTCCCGCCGGACTGGGCGCCAGTCTAACGGGCGGTTCCCGTCACCGTTTCGTGACCTGCGCCCAAGGATCCGTCCAGGTCGGCCTCGCAGGATGGCGGCATGAGCACACCCCAGGACCCCGACGACGTGGTGCCCGGTCCGGCTCGGAGCCTGCGCGGGACCGCCGTGGCGGCGACCGTGCTGGCGGCCGCGCTGCTGATGGGCGTCGGGCTCGGCCCGGCGGCGGCCGACCCGGACACCGCCCCGGGGAGCACGGTCACCGCGGCCCCCGCGGCGCTCGGCCCCGAGGCGGCGGAGCGGCTGACCGGGATCGCCGAGGACCTCGCGGAGGCCGTCACCCACGGGGAGATCACCACCCAGCAGGCCGAACGCTTCCTCCAGCAGGTCCACCACCGGATCGCGCTCTGAGCCCGCCGGGACGGGCGCCGGGCAATTTCGCATCCCGCCCGATCTTCTGTACTGTTGAACTGCTCCCGCACGCGGGGGCAGCACCCCGGCAGATTACCCGAGCGGCCAAAGGGGGCTGACTGTAAATCAGCTGGCATTGCCTACGGGGGTTCGAATCCCTCATCTGCCACAGCAAGTAAAAACCCCGCCTGACCTGCGAAAACAGGGCAGGCGGGGTTTTCTCGTGTCCGGAGCCGCCTTCTGTGAGCGCCGATCTGCTCACAATCTGCTCACATCGGTTCCCGATCTGCTCACGAGGCCGCCTCAGCGCGGGCCCGCCGGGGGATCATCGCGGCCGCCCGCTCGGCCGCCTCCCGGCCCACCCCGTCGAGCATGTGAGCGTAAGTATCGGCCGTGAACGAGGACCGGGAGTGCCCCAGGCGCTTAGAGATCACGTGCATGTCCACACCGGCCGCGAGCATCAACGACGCCTGCCCATGCCGCAAGTCATGCAGGCGCACGCGGCGTAGCCGCACCTTCGGCCCGTCCGGCCTCTCCGGATCCGCCGGCACCTGCACCTGATCCGTCAGCCGGTGAAAGAGCCTATCCACGCCGTGCGGCCGCAAGGGATTCCCGTCCTCCTGAGCGAACACCAGGCCGTGCTCGGCATACGCCTGGCCCCACTGCTCGCGCTCGCCGGCCTGCGCCAGCTGATGCCCCAGCAACACGCCCGCCGTCAGCTGGTCCAGCTCGACGCGCCGGTGCTCGCCGCTGTCCGTCTTCGGCACCGCGAACCGCAGCCCCTTGTGCACTGCCCCGCACGACCGGCAGACCTCCACCACCCCTGAGCGCTCCGTGAGCTGCTGCCGCACCGTCAGCACACCCCGGGCCAGGTCCACGTCCTCCCAGCGCAGGCCCAGCGCCTCGCCGCGCCGCAGACCAGTCCCGGCGATCACCTCGAATAGCGCCGCCAGCCGATGCCCCTGCAAGCCGTCCAGGAAGGCGCCGAGCTCATATGGCTGCCACGGCTTCACCCGTGCTCGCTGCACCTTCGGTAGCTCCACGTCGCGGGCCGCGTTGTAGGACACCAGGCGCATCTTCACCGCCGTGGCGAGGGCCGAGCGCAGGCACGCGTGCACGCGCGTGACCGTGGTGGGGGAGAGAGTGCGCCCGTTCGCGCCCGGCGCCGTGAGCAACGTCTGCAACAGGTCCGACACGTGCCCCGGGCGCAGGTCCCGCAGCTTCCGGTGCCCCAGATGGGGCTTCAAGTAGTCCTCGACGTGCTGCCGGTAGATGCGCACCGTGGCCGGCCGCAACCCGTTCGCCTGCTTCCGCTCAAGCCACCGGTCCAGCCACGTGCCCACCGTCATGCTCTGGTCATCCGTCCACGAGCCCTCGGCCACGCGCCGCGCCTCAGCGCCCAGGGCTTCCTCCGCCTGACGGGCCGTCGCGAACCCGGACCGGGACAGCTGCCGGCGCTTCCCTGTCGATGGGTCCGGCCCGACGTCCAAAGTGAATGCCCAGGACCCATGCCGGCGCTTGCACGCCCGCCGGCGCCCCGTCTCAGGGTTCACTAGCTCCGCGGCCGCGCACGAGCACCGCTTGAACACCCGCCCGCTCACGCCGGCTCACCGTCCGGATAGCTCACCGTGATGCGCTCGCCACGCCGCAGAGGCTCTTTGCCGAACTCCACGTTGGGGAACGACCGGGAGAACACACCGCAGAGCGCTTCCCAAGCCTGTGCCGCAGCAGGGGAGACGAACACCGCGGTGTGCTCATCGGAAGGCAACAGGTCTGGGAGGTCGTCACGCTCCTGAAAGTCCGGCAGGAGTTCCTCGAGGATCGCCAGGAAGGCCATAGCAGCTGGCATGTCCTGAACGCGGTTTTTCGTGGACGTAGCCAAGTCCAAGCATGTGCCGTTGACGATCGCACGCAACTCGGGGTTCTTCTGCAGGTAGTTGAACAGCGTGTATATGGCGACTTGCTCTGACTTCTCGGCCAGCTCTGCATGCCACTCCTCCCACCGGCGCTGAAGCCTCTCCCCGTGGCGCAATAGCGCTTGAAGCTCACGGCCGATGGAAACACCACGGTATGGCACTAGCTCATCGACTAGTAGCCCGAGAACTCCCGCCACGGCGCCCGCTTCTGTAAGCCGAACGGGACGCTTGCCCTGCTCGACGCGAGAGATCGTCCCTTGTGACCAGTTCACTCCCTCATCGCGGAGCAGATCCGAGAGCTGCGATTGCTCCAATCCACGGGCTTCGCGGGCACGGCGGATTGTGTGACCGATGGCGGTATCCGCCCAGGAATCTTGGGTCTCTGGCGTCATATGCCAACTGTACATGTGCCATATCGCTGTTTGTCGTTTGGTGCTACGCTTTCCTCACACATGCAACATTGAGATACGGAAACGCGATAGGAGCAACGATGAGTACACAGCTCACGCCACAGACGCTTAGCGCAGCTGAGGCGTTCACAGCTCTCGGCATCGGCAGGTCGCTGGGCTACCGCCTGATCGAGGAGGGACAGTTCCCCGTGCGTGTCCTCCGCCTCGGCAAGGCCATTCGGATCAGCCGCCATGACCTTGATGCCTACCTGCGAGGAGTCGACGCAGATGAGGCCCCCGCTGCCTGAGCTCATTCACCACTACGCCACCTCGTGCCCATCCCCTCAGGCACGAGAAAAGCGGCCCCGCCCTGTCTCCAAACTGCGCGGAACCGCTCTCTCGACTCAGCACACCCCCCGCACGCTGCACGTTCGAAAGGCATACCCAGCCATGAGCAACGATACTGCCACCCCCACCCCTACGCCCCGCTCCGCCGACGTCTGCAACAAGGACCAAGGCGGCCGATGCCCGATCTTCATCCCGGCCAACTGGGCCCCCCACTACGACGAAGGCGTACTGCTCTACGCCGACGCCGAGCACGCCGGCCCCGTGTCCTCGACATGGGCCTACGACGAGGGCTTCCGCTATGAAATCGAGGGCGGCCCCTGCGAGCTCACCCCCGAAGCGGCCCAGGAGCTGCTGGGCCAGCTCGCCGCGGCCCTGGCCGCCGCCCGCGCCGCCGGCCACCGCATCGCCGCGGGCATCGTGGCCGAGCTACACGGCCGCCGCGAGCGCATCGCCCCGACCGACCTCACCATCCCGGACCGCGACGTGGACGGCACGCTGCTCGACTTCGAGTTCCCCGCCTACGGGCCCGTCAGCACCACCTGGCACCCCGAGGACGGCTTCAACTACAGCATCGACCACAGCCTGTACCTCGAACCGGCCAGCGCTCGCACCCTGCAGGGCGCCCTCGAGCGGGTGCTGCGCGAGAACGCGAAGGCCAAGCGACGGATGGACGACACCGTGGCCGCATGGCACCGCGGAGAGGACATCCACGCGCCACAGCACACGGGGCGGCCCCGGCGCCGAGAGGAGATCAACGAATGAGCGCATCTACGGGTCACGAACTCATTGAGAACGCGGCCATGGAGTGCGACAGCTGCGGGGCCATCACTGGCCCGTTGACACCGGTGTACCTAGGCCTTGTGGGAACTGCACTCCGCGTGGTCATGCGGATTTGCGCGAGGTGCATGGGGAAGGGGGAGGGGTGAGCGTTCAAGCCACGACGTGGGCATGGGAACACTCCACTGCCGCTGGGAACGACCTGCTTGTGCTGCTCGCCGTGGCAGACGCCGCGAATGCGGCTGGCGAGCGCTCGTGCCAGTCTGCCGCCACTATCGCCGACATGGCGCGAGTGTCCGTGCGCACCGTCCGGCGCTCGCTGCGGGTCCTGGAGGAGTCCGGCCAACTCGTCCGGGAGGGGGTAGCCCGTCAGTACGGGGGGACCACCATTTACCGTCTGCCGGGTGTCTCCACAGGGGGGCCTGTGCCACGACCAGGGGGTGACACGGGTGTCACGGTGACAGATTGTCACCGTGACAAAACGGGTCAACAGGGGGTGACAAATCAGGTCGCAGGGGGTGACAGCTGTGTCACACAACCCCAGTTCCCTACGGGAACAACCCAAAAAGATAACCCCAGTGGCGTCGCTGTCGCGGACGCGCGAACCGACGTCAGCGTGAGCCGACTCGACGGGCAGACCGACGCCCTCGATTTACTGCCCGCCGTGGACCTGGATCCCAAGCCATGGGCGGTCGTCGCCAAGGCTGCCTACGACGGCACCGACGGGGCCTTGAACTTCATGGGCATGCAGGGCATCGCGAAGTGGGCCATCGAGAAGAAGGCGGCCACCCCTGATGCCGTGGAAGCCGCCATCGCTTCGCTGTGGCGCGGTGGCCGCGCCGTGACCAAGCAGACCGTCGCTCAGGTCCTCGAAGGCCATCTGCACCCCGGAGGCGGACCCGGACTGTCCCGCCGCCAACAGGAGATCGCCGACTACGAGCGCCGCAAGGGCCTGCGCCCCGGCGCCGGATGGGAGCCCGAACGATGAGACGCGACGAGATGCCCGCGCTGCTGCGCTTCCTCAAGGCCAACGGCGTCTGGATCGAGCTGGGCGAGGACGCCGAGGAGACGTGGGCCTACGCACTGCGGAACTTCGACGGCCGTGCAGTGAAAGCCGGCTGCTTGTGGTTCCTTGAGCGCAACCACCCCCGGGAGGTTGCACCGGCCACCATCGCGGCCGCCGTACGCTCCCTGATCGCCTCCGGCCGCTTCCGCGAGGAGATGTGCCCAGACCACCCCGAGGAAACCGCACGCGCCTGCAGGTGCTGCGCCGCCGACGTCCTCGCCGGCCACCGTCCCCGTGAGCTCGCAGGCCGGCCCCTCACCACTGGGCCGCGAGCGCTGGTGAGTGCTCCCGGGCCGGTGGAACGTCCCGGAGATCTCCGCCAGGTGGACCCGGCCCGCTGGGACACCCTGCATGCTCAAGGCGCCCAGGAACGGACACGGGCGCTCGCGGGCCACGTCGATCAGCGGCCGTCGTGATGACCGCCCGCCCCGAGCGCGACCGCACCGACCTCGGCCTGAGCATCCTTCCCGAGCCCAGGACCGTTCACCGCTGCCGCCGCGGCTGGATCGGGGACGAGGACCACCCGGCCCCGTGCCCGGTGTGCCGGCCGCATCTGACCCATCGTCCGGACGGCTGGGCGATCACCCGCCGAGCCCCGACCACTGAGGACAACCGATGACCTATCAGGAACCCGCCCGAATCCAGCCGGCCACCGCCCCGGACCCGCTTGAGCAGATGCTCACCGTCTCCGAGATTGACGCGGCAATTCGCACCCTCGGCAAGCTCTCGGCTGTGTGGGAGGCCGAGCTCGGCGACGCCGGCCGCTACAACGCTTACGGCCGTCTGATGGCCACCGAACCCTTACGGGATGCCGTAGCTCAGCTAGAACGCGCCCGCGCCCATCGGGCCCTGCCCGAGGACCTCGTGCGTGCCTACAAGCGCTCGCGGGCTTCCCGCCAGGATCAGGGCCGCAAGGGAGGCCGCAGAGCATGAGCGCCCAAGCCGAGGAGATGCTCACCACCCCAACCCGGCGGCGCTCGCCGCCGGACACACAGAGAGGAACCACCCATGATCAACGCTTCCGGCATCTCGGATTTGGAGAACCCGCCCAGCGCCGAGGAGCAGACTGCCCGCCAGCGAGCAGCCCTCCAGCTACTGGGCTTTGAGCCCACCGTGACCAACCACGGTTACGACGAGGAGCAGGCCGCCGCGGCCCGCGTCCTTGGCCTCATCCCCGACGAGGCCACCACCAACCCCGGCGCTCCCAGCGCCTGACCGAAAGGACACACCCCACGATGGAAACCATCGCACTCGACCAGATCCTGTCCCTGTCCAAGCGCCTCGACATCCCCCGTGGCGCCAGCCTGGAGCGCTACGCCCAGGCCCGAGCCGTCGTGAAGCAGCTCAACGACGCTGCCGGCAAGCTGCGCGAGGAGGCAGAGAACATCACCGACGACCTGCTCGACGCGGCCTTCGACGGCGACCTCACCGCAGCGCAGAAGGTCCTCACCGCCCCGTCCCGCGTGACCAAGGCCTACGCCGCCGACACCTGGACCAAGCAGTCCCAGTCCATCATCGACACCATCGGCCGGCGCCTGACCCGTGACCAGGACACCCTCGAGGAGTTCCTCAGCAACTGCCAGGCCTGGTACGCCGAGCGTGTCAGCGATCCGCTCACCGCCCACCGGGAGACGCTGCCCGAGGACCTCACCGACGCCCAGTCCATCCTGCAGGCCGGCCCCGAGGCCGCGGCCGCATGGGGACAGGTGAATGCTGCCATCGGGCTGGCGGCGCGCTTCGACCAGATCAGCGCGTTCCTGACCGTGCTGCGCTACTACGCCAGCGTCTCCGGGCCCCACGCCACCAACGCCCGCGTGATGCGCTTCGAGAATCCGGAGCAGGCCGAGCAGGTGGCCGCGGCCAAGGCGGACAACCAGCTGTGGACGGCCGTGCGCCTGGGAGTGGACGTCGGTCCGCTCACGGCCACCGAGGCCGCCGCGTCCGCCAAGGCCGCCACCCGGCAGCCGCTGACCGAGAAGCAGCTGCAGGAGAACATGCACAAGATCGGCATGCACAACCTCACGTTCCGCTGATCCCACGCCCACCACGGCCGGCGCGCGGCGTCTCCCGGCGCGCGCCGGCCCCCTGGGGGGAGACCCCCTCCCCGGGGCCGATGCGCCTCCCCGGGCATAGGCGCATTTTTCCCCCCGGCGCCCAAATGATGGGCCCTTGCCCCGCACCGATCGGCCCTTCCAGATTGGAGATCCCGAGATGGCCTCCCGCACCGAGCGCATCCCGCCGGCACCACCGCACCTCGGCGGCGCCGGCCGGAAGCTGTGGCGCTCCGTCGTCACCGAGTTCTACTTCCCCGCCCACGATCTCGCCGTGCTCGAGGAGGCCTGCCGCGTCCGCGACCGCATCGCCGGCCTCGAGGAGGCCGTCAACAACGACGGGCTGATGATCCCCAGCTCCCAGGGCTCGCGCCTGCACCCGGCCATCGGAGAGCAGCGCCAGCAGCGCCTCGCTCTGGCCCGGCTGCTCGCCACCCTCGGCGTGCTCGGCGTCGACGACGAGGGCCAGGACCTGCCGCCTTCCAACGGGGTCCGCGGCGTTTACACCCCAGGAGCCTGACCCATGCCCGCACGACGCCGCCGCCGCGCCTCCAGCGCCCCCATCCCCGAACGCTTCCGCAACGGCTTCCCGACCGACACCGACGAGAACCCGCTGATCTGGGCGGCCGACCTCGCGGCCTTCCTCAACGCACACCCCGAAGCCCTCGACGTCGGCCAGGCCCTGGCGCTCATGACCACCGCGCCCGAGCCGACTGAGGCCCAACGGGCAGAGGCCGAGGCACGAAGCCGGCTACGCCCCCCGATTGGCATGGCCACCCCACCGCAGCTCTGATTCCACGCCTGCCGCATCCTGCCCTTAGGAACCCTTTTGTGGCATCGCGGACAAGGGCGCTCCCGCGCCTGTCTGGACCTCAAGCTGAGTGATTGTGGCTCGCGCAGGGGTGCCGAGCGCCGCGTCGCATGCGAGTTCCGCTGTTTGCTCCACTCAGCGTGCTACGACTGATAGCAGAAACAACCACAGATCCAGGGGCCCCCATGTCCAGCTTCGGCTACAAAATCGCAACCTTCGCTGTCACTCCGAACTACCGTCCGGATGATCGACTCACGTTTGATAGCCCTGACTTCGGCGGGGAGGGGATCATCGGGTGGCTGGAGAACTTCCTCACGAACATGTGCGCCGCCAACGGGGATGCGGACGAGCGGCGCAGTGATTTTCTCAAGGTGAGGCGGGTGCAGAGAGCCGGATGGTGCCTGGTAGTTGACGTGCGAGGCGGTAGCTATGGTGACGATCTCACGATCGTGGACTCAACCACCGGTGCCGATCGCGGTCGCGTTGAAGCAACGGATGCCCTTCTGCGGGAGGGTCGCGTGGTCATGGTGGTGCCCGAGTACGGAACCCAAGGTCTGATCGTGACGGAAGTGAAGTCGAACAAGCATCACTTAGTTCCCTTCTCGAACCGCTTGTCCCGCCTGATGCGGGATGAGACGGGTAAGGTGCTCCGCGTAGGTCACGAGGTCGCAGACTCTGTTGCGTGGGCCAAGCTCTTCGAGAGAGGTGAGGCTCAGGTGTCGGAGCTGATCTTCACGTCCAATAATCCGGCCGAGAGGCGGCACCGGCTGCCTGGAGACGAGGCCGCCTCTAAGCTTCAGCTGGTGCTCTCCATTGCACGAGGTACTAGGACCCAGGAGAGGATCTCCCGGCGGATCCTGGAGAGTGCGCGCCGTAACCGATCGGTAGGTCTTCTAGAGGCTGTCGGACGGGCCGACTTTAATGATGATGACTTCGACACCGTGTCAGCGACGGTGGTCGAAGACGGAGCTGGCCGAAAGATCTCGATCGGGGAGTCCCTACCGCGGTTCGTGTACATGCTGGATACTGAGGACAGGCTCAGCCTGAATGAGTTCCTAGACGAAACCCGGGAGGCGGCAGAGGACACACTGCGTGAGCTGGACATCGATCTGGCGCGGGATTGGTGGGCCAGAGGCCTGGAAGACTAACTACAGAGGGGATGGGTGACCATGCGGGACAGCACCAAGCAGTTCAGTGTCTGGCCGATCGTTAAGACCCACTACACCGCCATGTTGAGGGGCGAGACCAAGGCTGGTGTCTTCGGGGTCCTTGGCGCTCTCTATGTCGTGCCCCTTGCACTTGGTGGCCTCACAATTGCCCTTGAAATCTCCATGCCACGAACCGCCGTCGCGCCACTGCTAGCTGCCACCGGGCTGTTTGTCTCAGGCCTGCTTGCAGCGTTTATTGCTCTGACCAACCTTCGCCTCAAGGTCTACGAAGATCGGGAGTACCGGTCGACCCTGTCTCGCTACATCGGTGAAGCCGCTGTGGCGTGCCTGTACTCCATGCTGGTGGCGCTCGTGGTGGTGGGGGCACTGGTTCTCGGACTCACGTTGCCCATCGTCTCCCAGTACGAGTGGATTCAGCTTGTAGGGACCGGCGTTCTCGTAGCGATCCTTGGGCACCTAGCGATTGGTTTTCTAGCAGTGGCACGTCGGCTGTTCGGTGTGTACCTGCAAATGTTCTCCGCAGACTTCGACGCTCCTAGTGCATCCATTGCCGACCTCAAGGAGCAGCGCGCAAAGGCGCGTCAGCGACACTCGGTCCGTTCCTCTGCCTAGTCACCGCGGACAGAAGTGAGGAGAGGGAGGGTAGGAGGCATGGGCGCAGATCCGGCTATCTATGCTCCCGGTCGGCGTCGCCACCCCGCCGCAGCTACGACAAGGAGCTCGACGCTTCTTGGCATCAGGAACCCTTTTGTAGCAGGCCGGCCTAGTCGACCTCCAGGGGCTCCACAGCGCTCGCAAGGTAGGTCTTGAGCTCTCCGGTCTCCTGATCTGCCAGGGTGACTACGTGCACGTTCAACTTGCCACCCACCTTGCGGTACTCGATGGGATTGGCCACTCGGCTGTTCATGGCCACCGCGTCCATCACCTTCCCGGTGGTCTTGACCCGGTACTGGTTCGGGCTCCGGGGTTCTTGGAAACTGTCGAGACTGAAATTGGGGGACATGAGCAACTCCTTCCGATGAGAGAGTCCCATCGTCCCTCCTCGTGTACGGGCGTAGGTGGACGCTGCTCCGTGTCGCGGTAGACCGGCTCTCTCATGTCCTCCGGTGTTCACATTCTGCTCACATGCGCCCCACTACGCGCAGGTGCCTGACATAACAGCGCGGCACATGCCCCCGGCTCTGACCAGGTGCAACACCATAGGGCGGTACTTGGCGGCACATGCCAATACCGACCGTGGCTAACTGTAAATCAGCTGGCATTGCCTACGGGGGTTCGAATCCCTCATCTGCCACACGAGTGCCGCCTGGCGGCACCGAGAACACCCCGGACCCACGGTCCGGGGTGTTCTTCCATGTCCGGGCCCCGGTGACCCGGCCGCCGCCGGAAGCACCGCCGCGCGGGCGCCCGCCCCGGTCCCTCGCCGCCGGGACGGGAGGGGCGCCTCCGGGACCGGGCCCGGCCGGGGGAGGGCCGGCGGCCGCGGCGCCGCCGGTGCCGTGCCGCGGGCGCACGGGCCGCGCCGTGGCGCGGTCGACGCCCCCGCAAGAGGGGACGGCACGGCGGGGCCGCCGCGCCGACCAGCCATTAACAATTGCTAAAAAGATGCAAACCCTTGTAGCTTGAACCGACAGCATCATCCGGCCGCGCTCCAGCACTCCCCGAGCTGGGCGCCGGGACCCCCCACACCGGATGAACCGGCAGCACGACGAACCCTGCCGCGATCCCGCCGGTGCGTGAACCCGGGACGCCAGGAGAACTGTGCCGCGCGCTGGTACCCCAGGGGCAGGCCCGGGGTTCTGAACGATCTGAGGAGACGTACCGATATGACTGCTGTGAAGAAGTGGGTGGCCGCCGGTTCGTCGGCCGCGGTGCTGGCGGGTGGGCTGTTCCTGGGTGCTCCGGCGGCCCACGCCGACACCTGCGCCGCCCCCGCGGCGAGCGCCACCGTGAGCAACCTGGTCACCGCCGCCGACCACCTCCACGACACGAGCGTGCACTTCAACTCCCTCGTGGCCGACGCGGGCACCCTCGCCCAGCTCGAGACCGCGCAGGCCGACCTCGAGAACGCCATCGTGCACTCCGACACCATGGGCCCGGCGCGCGACGCCTGGAACACGATCCTCGGGCTGCAGCAGGGCTACGCGGACGCCACCGAGGACCCGGCGGTCGACGCGGCCGCCGCGGCCTCCGCCGCCGCCGCCGCGAACTTCCAGACCGCCGCCACGGACGCCCGCGCCCAGGGCGAGGTCTACATGGAGGACGGCGCCGCGCTCCTCGCCCTGTTCGAGGGCAACTGCGGCGGTCTGCTCACCGGCACCGACGACTGGACCGGTGCCGGCGACTGGACCGGCGCCGAGGGCGACTCCGCCTCCGGCGTGAACCAGGGCATCAACATGCAGACGGCCGAGGAGAACGGACCCGGTGCCGGCGTGCTCGCCGCGCTGCTGGCCTCCGTCGCGGCCGTGGCCGGTGCCGTGGCCTTCCGCGTGCGCCGCGCCCGCGCCTGATCCCGCTAGGCTGAAACGCCCTGGCGCCGCCCCCGCGCGGCGCCAGGGCGCAGTCGTCTGCCCGCCCGAGCACGGAGGCCTTCCGCATGGACCCCACCCAGCAACAGGCACCGCGCCGCCGGTCCGGGGCGCGCTGGGCGGCCGCGGCCGGCGGCCTCGGCGCCGCGGCGCTCCTGTCCACGGTGCTGCTGACGGACCCGCTGGGCGCGACCCCGCCGCAGCCCGTCCCGCCGGCGCCCGCCGCGTCCGCGACCGCCGCACCCGCCCCGACGGCTCCGAGCGCCCCGGCCGCCGAGGCCGCGCGAGAGCCCGACGCCTCCCGCCCGCAGGCCGCTGCGCCCGTCCGGATGCGGGTCGACGACGCCCAGCTCGACGTGGCGGTGCTGCCCCTGGCCCCCAGCGAGCAGGAGCTGGCCACCGAGATGCTCGTCCCCCCGGACACCCTGGACGGCTACTGGCTCACCCCGTACGGCCGGCCGGGGGAGGGCTCGGAGAACACCACGTACATCACGGGCCACAGCTGGGAGGGGCGTGACGCCCCGTTCAACCGGCTGAGCGACCCGGGGCTCGTCGGCAGCCGGATCGAGCTGGAGACCGAGACCGGGACCCTCGAGTACCAGGTGGACTCCGTGGTGACCCACGACAAGAACACCCTCAAGGACAGCGACATCTGGCGGATCGTGCCGGACCGGCTGGTCGTCGTCAGCTGCTACACCGAGGACCTGTGGGGCAAGAACGTCGTGCTCACGGCCTCGCCGGTGCCCCCCGGTCAGGCCTGAGGGCCGCCGGGGCGCTCAGCCCAGCGCGGCCCGCACCCGGGGCACCACCTCGGTGCCGAGCAGCGTGATCGCCTCGAGCGCCAGGTGGTGGGGGACCCCGCCGGCGTCCATCCGCAGCAGCAGCCGCCCGTGGCCCAGCGCCTCCCGCTGGGCCAGGATCTTCGCGACGACCTCGTCCACGTCCCCCACCACGAGGGAGCCCGCGGGGGCGCACTGCCGGTCGTACTCCTCGCGGGTCCACCGGGGATCGCGGGCCAGGACAGGGCCGTGGCTGCGGGCCCCCGCCGCGAAGTAGGGATAGCTGAGCTCCCGCGCCCGCTCGGGGGTGCGGGCGACGAAGCCGGGCACGTTGAGGCTCACCGGGGTGTCCGGGTCCCGCCCGGACCCGTCGAGGGCCCGGCGGTAGGCCGCCACGGCCGGACGGGCCTCGGCGAGGGGTCCGTGCGTGCGCAGCAGCGCGAGAGGCAGGCCCAGCTCCCCGGCGCGGACCACCGAGCGCAGGGTGCCGGAGGAGCCCAGCCACACCGGCAGCCGCGCCTGCAGGGGCCGCGGCTGGAGGTCGAGCTCCGCCTCGCGGCCGACGAGCCGGCCGTCGAAGGTCGAGGGGCTGGTCTCCAGCAGCTCCAGCAGCTGCCGCAGCTTCTGCTCGAACAGCGCGTCCTGGTCCCGGTCCTCCAGCCCCAGGGCGCGCAGCACCCGCGCGGACGCGCCGCGGCCCACCACCAGCTCGGCGCGCCCGCCCGAGATGTTGTCCAGCATCGCGATCTGCTCGTAGAGCTGCACGGGGTTCCCGGCGGTGAGCACGGACACGGCGGTGGTGAGGCGCAACCGGGTGGTGCGCCCGGCGATCGCGGACAGCAGCACCACCGGTGAGGCGGCCACCACGTCCGTGCCGTGGTTCTCCCCGACGCCCATCACCGCCAGGCCGGCGCGCTCGGCGGCCTCGGCCTGCTCGATCATGTCCCCCAGCCGCTGCCGGGTGCCGGGCCGGGCGCCGGTGACGGGGTCCTGGGCCACCTCCCCGAGGGAGAAGATGCCGATCTCGAATGCCATGGTGCGCCTCCGCCCGCCTCGGTCGTGCCCCTCGGTGGTCGTGCCTCGCAGTGGTCGTGCCTCGCAGTGGTCGTGCCCCTCAGTGTAGGAGCAGCGCCGGCCCCTCTTGAGCCACGAGTGAAATCCGGCGCCCCCGGCCGGCCCGGCCCCTACGCTGGGTCCCATGGCTACCGTTGACATCACCCAGGACACCCTGGGCCAGACCATCGCCGAGAACGACATCGTCCTGCTCGACTGGTGGGCCGAGTGGTGCGGGCCGTGCAAGCAGTTCGCGCCCACCTACGAGGCCGCCTCCGAGAAGCACGAGGACATCGTCTTCGGGAAGGTCGACACCGAGGACCAGCAGATGCTCGCCGCCTCGGCGCAGATCTCCTCGATCCCCACGCTCATGGCCTTCCGCGAGGGCATCCTCGTGTTCTCCCAGCCCGGCGCGCTGCCGTCCTCCGCCCTCGACCAGGTGATCGACGCCGTCAAGGGCCTCGACATGGACGAGGTCCGCGCGGAGGTCGCCAAGCACGCCCAGGACGCGCCCGGGGCCTGAGCGCCGGTCCGCCCGCACGACGCCGGGCCCCGCCTCCTCGGAGGCGGGGCCCGGCGTCGTCGGGACACGGGCCCCGGTCAGGCGGCCCCGGTGACGCCGAACAACGAGCCGAGCGCGAAGGTGGCCACCAGGGCCAGCCCGCCGCCGGCCAGCACGCGCACCACCGCGCGGCCGCGGTGGGGGGTGCCGCCGAGCCGGGCGCCCAGCCAACCGGTGACGGCCAGGGCGGCGAGCACGGCGACGAAGGCGACCGGGATCCGCCAGGCCGGCGGCGGCAGCAGGATCGCCAGCATGGGCAGCAGCGCCCCGACGAGGAAGGACAGCGCCGAGGCGACCGCCGCGCCCCACGGGCTGACGACGTCCTCCTGGTCGATGTTGAGCTCCGCGTCCAGGTGCGCGGCCAGGGCGTCGTGCGCGGTGAGCTCGCGCGCCACCTGCCCGGCGGTGCCGGCGGACAGGCCCTTGGCCCGGTAGATCTCGGCGAGCTCGCGCAGCTCGGCCTCGGGCATGTCGATCAGCTCCTGCTTCTCCTTCTCGACGAGGGCCCGGTGGGAGTCCGCCTGGCTGGACACGGACACGTACTCGCCCTGGGCCATGGACAGGGCCCCGCCGACCAGGGCGGCGCCCCCGGCCAGGGCGATCGCGCTGGTGCTCGTCGTGGCGCCGGCCACGCCCACCACCACCGCGGCCACCGAGACGATGCCGTCGTTGGCGCCCAGGACCCCGGCGCGCAGCTTGTTCATCCGCTCGGTGTAGCCCGCACCGTGGGGTTCCTCGATCACGTGGTCGGTCGTCATGGCTCCATTGAACGCGCGGCGGCGCCGTCCCGCCAGGAAGGACAGGAAGTCCTCACCGCACGTCACCGGTGCCGGTGGTCCTCCGGGTGCAGCCGCGGGGCGAAGGAGGGCTTGCGGAAGCCCGAGGCCCGCAGCAGGCGCACGACCCGTTGCCGATCGCCCCGCCACGGCTCGAGCAGCTCGAGCATCCGCCGGTCGTCGCCGGGCCGGCGGTCGAAGAACCAGCACACGGTGTCCGCGAGGTGGAAGTCGAAGACGCTGACCGAGTCCGGGTCCCCGTGCGTGCACTGGAGGATCTCCGCGGCCGTCCACGGGCCCAGGCCCGGGATCGAGCGCAGGGCCCGGTGCAGACCGGCGTCCAGCGGACCCCCGCCCAGGCGCTCCAGGGCGGAGGCCCGCTCGGCCACGCGCCGGACCGTGGCCGCCCGTGCGCCGTCGACCCCGGCCCGGTGCCACTCCCACGAGGGCACCGCGCGCCACGCCTCGGCCGTCGGGGGGATCCGCATCCCCTCCGGGGCCGGCCCCGGTGCGGGCTCACCGTGACGGCGGACGAGCCGGCGGTGCGCGGCCACGGCCTCGCGCACGGTGACGCGCTGCTCCAGCACCGACAGCACCGCCCGGTCCAGCAGCCGCCCGGTCGAGGGCAGCCGCAGGCCCGGGTGGTGGTGCCGCGCCGCGGCCAGCCGGTGCGGCAGCGCGCGGAAGGCGTCCGAGGCCTCGAACTCCGCCCACGAGTCCTCCGCCCCGGCCCACCGGGGGGCCTCCGCGAGGAACGCCTGCGCCCCGGGGCCCCAGGCGCGCACCAGCACCGGCCGCTGCAGCGGCCGGCCCGCCCCGGTCCGGGAGAACCGGGCCGTCACCGGTCCCGCCGCCGTGCGGGCGACCACCCACACGCAGTCGGGCGCCGTCACCCGGACCAGCGGGTCCCCGGACCCGCGGGAGAGCACCCCGAGGGTCTGCCCCAGGTGCAGGGCACCCGCAGGGTCCCACACCCGCTCGGCGTCCGCGGGCCGGGCCGGCCGGGGGCCGGCGGACGGGGGAGCGGGGGCGGTCATGAGACCATGATGGCAGTCCTGTCCGACGGCGCCGCGCCGGTCCGGGAGGCCCGCCCAGCCACCGAGGAGGCCATGCCCGCCACCGCCCTCCGGCGCCCCGCCGCCCCGGCCCCGCCGCCCGGTCCCCTCACCGGGCGGGCGCGGCTGGTGCCCCTGGGCGTGGGGGCGCTCGTGCTGGTCCTGTACGTGTGGTGGTCCCTGCTGCAGTGGCACCGCTGGGAGGTCCCGTCCTGGGACCTGGGGATCTTCACCCAGCTGGCCAAGTCCTACGCGGGCGGGCACGGGCCGGTCGTGCACCTGAAGGGGCACGGCGCCAACCTGCTGGGCGACCACTTCCACCCGATCCTCGTCCTGCTGGGCCCGCTCTACGCCGTCTTCCCCTCCGCGCTGACGCTGGTGGTGCTCCAGGACGTGCTCGTGGCCGTCTCCGCGGCGGCGCTGACCGGCTTCGCCGTCCGGGGTCTCGGCCCGGCGCCGGGTGCGGCGCTCGGGCTGGCCTACGGGCTCAGCTTCGGGCTGCAGGCCGCCGTGGCGGTGCAGTTCCACGAGGTCGCCTTCGCCCTCCCGCTGCTGGTGCTCGCCCTGGGATGCCTGGTGGAGCGGCGCTGGACGCCGGCCGCGCTGTGGGCCGCGCCCCTCGTCCTCGTCAAGGAGGACCTCGGCGTGACCGTGGCGGTGCTCGGCCTCGTGCTCGCCCGGCGGGCCCACCGGGAGGGGGACGGGGGCCGCGGCCCGGTACTGCTCGGTCTCGGCCTCGCCGGGTGGGGGCTCTGCTGGTCCGTCCTGGCCGTCGCCGTGGTGCTGCCCGCGCTCAGCCCGGACGGCCGCTTCGCCTACGCCGACCGGCTCGACCTCGCGGCCGCGGCGGCCGACCCCCTGGGGGCGCTGGTCTCCCTCGTGCTGCCGTGGCAGAAGGCGCTGACCTGGCTGACGCTGCTGGCCACCGGGGTGGTGCTCGTGCTGCGCTCCTCCCTGGCGCTGGTGGCCCTGCCCACGCTGGCCTGGCGGATGCTCTCCCCGAACCACGGCTACTGGGGCACGGGGTGGCACTACAGCGCGGTGCTGATGCCCGTCGTCCTGCTCGCCCTGCTCGACGCCGTGCTGCGCCTGCGGCACGGGCGGCTGCACCGGCTCGCCCGCGCGGCCCCGGCCCTGGCCCTGGCGGTGGCGCTGCTGCTGCTCCCGGGCCGGCCGCTGGCCGACCTCGCCGACCCGGCCGCGTACCGGCCGGACCCCCGCGCGCCCGCCAAGGAGGCGGTCCTCGCCGCCGTCCCCCGGGGGGCGAGCGTGGCCACGGACCTGACGCTGATCCACCACCTCGTCCCCGGCGCCGAGGTGCACTGGCTGGGCTCCGCGGGGGACCCCGCCCCGGAGTACGTGGTGGTCGACCGGCTGGGCGCCACGTGGGGCGGGAACCCGCCCGGGGACGTCGCCTCCTACGCCGGGCAGCGCTACGGGGCCGAGTACACGGTGGTGCGTGACCAGGACCACCTCGTGCTCGTGCGGCGCCGGGGCTGAACAAGCCGCCCCGTGCGATAGAGTGGTGGGACCGAATCCGGTCACTCCCTCACTTTCTCGTGCAACGCGATGCCGTGCCGCGCATCGTGTTCGGCCGCGGCCCGTCCGCGCCGTGTCCGACGCTCCCGCCCCGCGCGGGGCTCCAAGTGGTTGGCAGGGACGTCCGGACACCACGACCGTGGCCGACGCCCCTGGGAACGCTCCCGGGCCGCCACCCGCACAGAACGAGGCACCGCTCCATGACCACCGACACCTCCACCGCGCCCGGCTCCGCCGAGGAGCACACCACCACCTTCGCCGAGCTGGGCGTCGACCCCCGGGTGCTCGCGACCCTCGACGAGGTCGGCTACGAGAACCCCACCCCCATCCAGGCCGCGACCATCCCGGCGCTGCTGGCGGGCAAGGACGTCGTGGGCCTCGCCCAGACCGGCACCGGCAAGACCGCGGCCTTCGCGGTGCCCGCCCTCTCCCGGCTCGCCGAGCTCTCCGACGTCAACGGCGTCTCCCGCGACACCCAGGTGCTGGTGCTCGCCCCGACCCGCGAGCTCGCCCTGCAGGTCGGCGAGGCCTTCTCCTCCTACGCCGGCCACCTCGAGGACTTCACCGTCCTGCCGGTCTACGGCGGCTCCCCCTACGGCCCGCAGCTGGCCGGGCTGCGCCGCGGCGCCCAGGTGGTCGTCGGCACGCCCGGGCGCGTGATCGACCACCTCAAGAAGGGCTCCCTGGACCTGTCCCACCTGCAGTACGTGGTCCTCGACGAGGCCGACGAGATGCTGCGGATGGGCTTCGCCGAGGACGTCGAGGAGATCCTCGCCCAGACGCCGGTGGAGAAGCAGGTCGCGCTGTTCTCCGCCACCATGCCCCCGGCCATCCGCAAGATCGCCAAGCAGTACCTGCGCGACCCGCAGGAGATCGCGGTCAAGGGCAAGACCACCACGGGCACCAACACCCGGCAGCGCTACCTGCAGGTCATGGGCTCGCACAAGATGGAGGCCATGACCCGCATCCTCGAGGTCGGGGACTACGACGGCGTCATCGTCTTCGTGCGCACCAAGGCCGCCACCGAGGAGGTCGCCGACCGGCTCAAGGCCCGCGGCTACGCCGCGGCCGCCATCAACGGCGACATCCCGCAGAACATGCGCGAGCGCACCGTGGAGGCCCTGCGCGAGGGCAAGGTCGACATCCTCGTGGCCACGGACGTCGCCGCCCGCGGCCTCGACGTCGAGCGCATCTCCCTCGTGGTCAACTACGACATCCCCCACGACACCGAGTCCTACGTGCACCGGATCGGGCGCACCGGCCGCGCCGGGCGCTCCGGCGAGGCGATCCTGTTCATGACCCCGCGCGAGAAGTACCTGCTGCGGGCCATCGAGAAGGCCACCCGCCAGCCGGTGGAGCTCATGCGCATGCCCTCCACCGAGGACGTCAACCGGACCCGCAAGGACAAGTTCGCCCAGCAGATCACGGACACCCGGGAGTCCGAGGACCTCGCCCAGTTCCGCGAGCTCGTCGAGCAGTACCAGGCCGAGCACGACGTCGACGCCGTGGAGATCGCCGCCGCGATCGCCGTGATGGCCCAGGACGGGCGGCCCTTCTTCGTGGAGGAGCTGCCCGAGCCGCCGCAGCGCAGCCGGGACCGCGAGCGCCCGGGCCGGGACGGGGACGACCGGCCGCGGCGCGAGCCGCGCGCCGAGAAGGGCATGGCCACGTACCGGATGGCCGTGGGCCACCGCCACCGCGTGTCCCCGGGCTCCGTGGTGGGCGCCCTCACCAACGAGGGCGGCCTGAGCGGCGAGCAGATCGGGGCGATCGACATCCGCTCCACGCACACCCTCGTGGGCCTGCCCGAGAACCTGCCCGCCTCCACCCTGGACCGGCTTTCCCGCACCCGCATCAACGGCGAGCTCATCCAGCTCGAGGCCGACCGCGGTCCGGGCGCCGGCGGCCGGGCCCGGCCGCGCAGCACCTCCTCCTCCCCGGACCGCCCCCGCCGCGGAGGGCCCCGGGGCGGGGAGTCCCGCGGCGGCTACCAGGGCCGCAAGCCCGGGTACGCGGCCGGGGAGCGCGACGGCGACCGGCCGCACCGCAAGCCGCGCCACAAGAACTACTGAGCCCGGAGCGGGGCTTTCGAGGGGGATGGGCCGCACGGCTCATCCCCCTCTCATGTGCCGCCGATAGTCTGGGCTCATGTCGGCGGGCCCGCGGTGGGAGAGGCTGCGGGCGGAGCTGAAGTCCGTCCGCAGCAGGGTGCTCGCCACCACCCTGGTGTTCCTGGCGGTCGCGCTGCTCACGGTGGGCGGGCTGACCCACTACCTGCGCCTGGTCGACCTCGACGAGTCCGCGCGCCAGGACATCGTCCAGGAGGCGGGGGAGCTGCAGCGGCTGGCCCAGCGGGGCCCGCTGGGCCCCGACGCCTCGCCCTCCGAGGACCTGGACACCCCCGCCGACGAGCCGTTCACCGACCTGTCCCAGCTCTTCTACACCTTCATGACCACCACGGTCCCCGGCGAGCACGAGAGCATCCTCGCCCTGGTCGGGGGCGAGCCCGCGTTCCAGCACGCCGACCGGTCCCGGTTCCAGCTCGACGACCCCGCCACGCTGGCCGCGGTCCGGGACCGGGCGCGGCCGGGGCAGACCGTGGTCTTCGAGCACGACCAGGACGGGCGGGCGCTGCGCCTCGGTGTCATCTCCGTGGTCCTGGACGAGGACCCCCGGCAGGGCTACCTGGTGGTCGGCTTCGACATGAGCGCCCAGCGCGGGATCGTCCTGGACTCGCTGTGGCGCTATCTGGGCATCAGCACCCTCACGATGGTCGTGGCCGGGCTCGCCGCCTACGTGCTCGTCGGCCGGGTCACCGCCCCGATCACCCGCCTGCGCCGGGCCACCGAGCAGATCAGCCCGGACGACCTCGGCCGGCGCGTGCCCGTGGCCCAGGACGACTCCGACGTGGGCCAGCTCGCCTCGAACTTCAACGCGATGCTGAGCCGGATCGAGACGGCCTTCGTCCAGCAGCGCCAGTTCCTCGACGACGCCGCCCACGAGCTGCGCACCCCCCTGACGATCCTGCACGGCAACCTCGAGCTGATGGACGAGCGGGACCCGGAGGACGTCGAGGAGGTCCGGGCGATGCTCCTCGACGAGATCGAGCGGATGAACCGGCTCGTGGAGGACCTGCTGCTGCTCGCGAAGTCCCAGCGCCCCGACTTCGTCCGCCCCGGCACCGTCGAGGTGTCCCCGTGGCTCGACGACACCATGGACCGACTGCGGGCGCTGGGGGACCGGCGCTGGGAGCTCGAGGCCCGGGCGGAGGGGCGGGTCCTGGCCGATGCGCAGCGGCTCACCCAGGCCGTCCTGCAGCTCGCGGCCAACGCGGTGAAGTTCTCCGCCCCCGGGGACCTCGTGGCGCTGGGCGCCGCGTGGGCCACCGAACCGGCGGCGCCCGGCACGGACGTGCCCGTGCGCCGGCTCGAGGTGTGGGTCCGGGACACGGGCGTGGGCGTGGCGCCGGAGGACCAGCAGCGGATCTTCGAGCGCTTCGCCCGGGCCGAGACCGGGCGCACCGTGGAGGGCTCCGGGCTCGGGCTCGCCATCGTGGCCGCCATCGCCCACGGCCACGGCGGGTCCGTGGGACTGCGCTCGAGCCCCGGGAACGGATCCACGTTCACCCTCCGCCTGCCCGGCCCCCCGCCCGTCCTCGCGGCCGCCTCCGGCACCGCCGGGCAGGACCCCGCCTGGCACGACCCCACCGGGCAGGACCCCACCGGGCACGACCCCGCCGGGCCCGCGCCGGCGGCGCCGGGCCCCCACGCCACCACCGCATCCCCCGGGAAGTAGAGGAACCCCATGGCCAGCATCCTCATCGCCGAGGACGAGGAGCGCATCGCGCGCTTCATCCAGAAGGGCCTTCGCGCCGCGGGCTACACGACCACGGTGGTCGAGGACGGCGCGAGCGCCCTCGACTACGCCAGCACCGGGGAGTTCGACCTGCTCGTCCTCGACGTGGGCCTGCCCGGCATGGACGGCTTCCAGGTGCTCTCGACGCTGCGCTCCCTCGGCTTCTCGATCCCGGTGGTCATGTGCACCGCCCGCGACTCCGTCGAGGACACCGTCGCCGGGCTGGAGCAGGGCGCCGACGACTACCTCGCCAAGCCGTTCCGCTTCCAGGAGCTGCTGGCCCGCGTGCGGGCCCGGCTCCGGGACCGGGCGGCCGGGGACCAGGGCGCCGACGAGCTGCGCTACGGCGGGCTCGCCCTCGACACCGGGACCCGGTGCGCGGTGCTCGAGGGCCGGCAGATCGAGCTCTCGGCCCGGGAGTTCGCGATGGCCCGGGCCTTCCTCGAGAGCCCCGGCCAGGTGCTCACCCGAGACCAGCTGCTCAACAAGGTCTGGGGCTACGACTTCGACGGCTCGTCCAACGTGGTGGACGTCTACGTCCGCTACCTGCGCAACAAGCTCGGCGCGGAGCGCATCGTCACCGTCCGCGGCGCGGGGTACCGGCTCGCCAAGCTGTGAGGGGAGCGGGCCCGGTACGGCGCAGATGAGAACCTTTTCATCGACGGCTCATGTTCTCATCATGTCCCTCCCGCACAGTGGGCGGCAGCCGCACCGGCGCCGGAACCGCCGGCGCCACCCCCGAGGAGGACACGATGAGCGACGACGAGCTGCGGGTGGTGCTGTACTCGCACGACTCCCAGGGCCTGGGCCACACCCGCCGGAACCTGGCGCTCGCCCGGTCCCTCGCCCAGCACCTGCCGGCGCTGACCGGGCGCCCCGTGACGGGCATGCTGCTGACCGGCATCGACGCCGCCACCTCCTACGGGCGCCCCGACGGCTTCGACTGGGTGGTGCTGCCCGGCATCCGCAAGGGCGACCGCGGCTACACCCCCCGCAACCTCTCCGTGGACATGGCCCACCTGACCGCCCTGCGCTCGGGCATGGTGGACGCCGCCCTCACGGGCTTCCGCCCGCACCTCGTCGTCGTCGACCGCCACGCCTGGGGCGTGGACCGGGAGCTGCTCGCACCGCTGCGGCGGCTGCGGGCGCAGAGCCCGGAGACGGTCGTGGTCCTCGGCCTGCGCGAGGTCCTCGACGAGCCCGCCGCCGCCGCCCGCGAGTGGGCCGCGCTCGGTGACCTGGACGCCGTGCGGGACGTCTACGACCAGATCTGGGTCTACGGCGACCGCGCGGTGCACGACCCGGTCGCCTCCGGCGAGATCCCCGCCGCGCTCGCCGACCTGGTCCGCCACACCGGCTACCTCGCGGCCGGCCGGGCGGCCGGGCCGCGGACGAGCGGCGTGGACCGCCCCTACGTCCTGACCATGGCCGGCGGAGGCTGCGACGGCCACCGCCTGACCCTCGCCGCCGCATGCGCCCCGGTGCCGCACGGCTACCGGCACGTGGTGATCACGGGCCCGCAGATGCCCGCGGAGCAGGCCGAGCAGGTGCGGGCCGCCGCCCGCCCGGGGACCCTCGTCCTGCCCTCCGTCCCGGACGCGCTCGCGGAGGTGGTGGAGGCGAGCGCGGTCGTGTCCATGGGCGGCTACAACTCCGTGGCCGAGATCCTCACCACGAACACCCCCGCGCTGCTGGTGCCGCGCGACCGGCCCCGGCAGGAGCAGCTGATCCGGGCCCGCGCCCTCCAGGCGCACGGCGCCGTGGACGTGCTCGGCGCCGACGACCTCACCGGCGCCGCGCTCAGCGGCTGGCTGCACCGGGTGGTCGGCACCGTGCGGCTGCGCCGGCACTTGCAGCTCGACGGGCTGCGCACGGTGCCCGTGCTCGCCGCCCGGCTCCTGCCCGCGGCCCCGCCGCCGGTGCCGGCCGCCGCCGTCCCCGCCCGTGCCGGGGGGCTCCGGTGAGCGGCCACCGGATCGGCTACGTGCTGAAGGTCTACCCCCGCTTCTCGGAGACCTTCGTCGTCACCGAGGTCCTGGCCCGGGAGGCCCAGGGCGAGGACCTGACGATCTTCGCCCTCCGGCACAGCACCGACCCCCGGTTCCACCCCGAGCTGGCCCGCGTGCAGGCGCCGGTGCACCACGTGGACCGCCCCGAGCGGGCCGCCGACGGCTGGGCCGTGCTGGCCCGCGCGGCGCGGACGGTCCCCGGCTTCGGGCCCCGCTTCGCCGCGCTGCTCCCCGAGCTGGCCGGCACGGAGGCCTCGGAGGTCCACCAGGGGGTGGCGCTGGCCGTCCGGGTCGTGGAGCAGGGCATCACCCACCTGCACGCGCACTTCGCGACCCTCGCCGCGCACGTGGCCGAGATCGCCTCCCGGCTCACGGGGGTGCCGTTCTCGGTGACGACCCACGCGAAGGACATCTTCCACGAGTCCGTGGACCCGGCCCGGCTGCGCCGCACCCTCGAGCGGGCGGAGCACGTGGTGACGATCTCCGAGTACAACCGGCGGCACCTGGCCGCCGCGTTCCCCGCGCACGCCCACCGGCTGCGGCTCGTGCGCAACGGCCTGGAGCTCGACCGCTTCCCCTACCGGGACCCGGGGCCGGTGGGCGGGACCCTGCGGGTCGTCGCCGTGGGACGGCTCGTGGAGAAGAAGGGCTTCGACCGCCTCGTGCGGGCGGCCGCCCGGTACCGGGATCTGGGCGGGCGCCCGGCCGTCACCGTGGCCGGCGGGGGCGAGCTGGAGGCCCCGCTGCGCGCCCTGGTCGCGGAGCTCGGGGCCGATGACGTCGTCGAGCTGGTCGGGCCCCGCACCCAGGCCGAGGTCGGGCGGCTGCTGCGCACCGCGGACGTCTTCGCGGCCCCGTGCACGATCGGCGCCGACGGCAACGCCGACGGGCTGCCCACGGTGCTGCTCGAGGCGATGGCCATGGGCGTGCCCGTGATCGCCAGCGACGTCACCGGCATCCCCGAGGTGGTCCGCAACGAGGCCCCGCGCACCGGGATCCTCGTGCCCGCCGACGACGACGACGCGCTCCTCGGGGCGCTCGCCGCGGTCGCCGACCCCGGCTTCGACCGGGTGGGCGCGGCCCGCGCCGCCCGCGCGGTCGTCGCCCGGCACCACGACGCCGCCGGTCAGGCCGCCGCCCTGCGGGCGCTGCTGCCGCCGGACCCGTCCCGCCCGGGCGCCGTCCGGGCCCCCGGCCCGGGACGCACCCACGGACCCGTCCCGGCCACCGAAGGAGCCGACCGCTGATGCGCCTCGCCTACGTCTGCGCCGACCCCGGCGTCCCCGTGTTCGGCACGAAGGGCGCCTCCGTCCACGTGCAGGAGATCCTGCGCGCCTGGCGCGCCCGCGGCGCCGAGGTCCGTCTCTACGCCACCCGCCTCGGGGAGCAGGTGCCCGCCGACCTCGCCGACGTCCCGGTCGTCCACGTCCCGGTGCCGCCGGCCCCCGCCGGGACCGGCCCCGGGCGGGCGCAGCGGGTCGCGGCCCGGGAGCGCGCCCAGGCCGACGCCGCCCGCCGGATCGCCGCGCGGGTCGTCGCCGACGGCGCGGACGCGGTCCACGAGCGGTACTCCCTGTTCTCCACCGCCCTGGCCGAGATCACCGGCGCGCTCGGCGTCCCGGGCGTCCTGGAGGTCAACGCGCCCCTCGTCGACGAGCAGCGGACCCACCGCGACCTCGTGGACGAGGACGCCGCCCGGGCCGCGCTCGCCGCGCAGGTCGCCGCGGCCGAGCGCACGGCCTGCGTCTCCGCGCCGGTGGCCCGCTGGGTGGAGCGCACCGCGGCCGCCGCCGGCGGCACGGCCGGGCGGGTCCTGGTCGCCCCCAACGGCGTGAACGTGGCGCGCATCCTCCCCAGCCGCGACTCGGCCGCCCGCGGACCGGACCCCGAGCCGCCGGTCGTCGTCTTCGTCGGCACGCTCAAGCCGTGGCACGGCGTGGAGCACCTGCTCCGCGCCCGGGCGGGCGCGGCCACCGACTGGCGCCTGCGCGTGGTGGGCAACGGGCCGCAGCGGGCGTCCCTCCAGGAGCTGGCCGCCGCGCTGGGCGTCGAGGCCGAGTTCACCGGCGCCGTGCCCCCGGCCGCGGTGCCCGCGCTGCTGGCCGGCTGCGCCGTGGCCGTGGCGCCCTACCCCGCCACGGCGGACGCCGAGGACCAGTACTTCTCACCGCTGAAGATCCACGAGTACGCCGCCGCCGCCCTCCCGGTCGTCGCGTCCCGCGTGGGGCAGGTGCCGTCCGCCGTCCGGGACGGGGTCACCGGTCTGCTCGTGGCGCCCTCGGACCCCGCCGCGCTGGCCGCGGCCGTCGACGCGCTCGTGGCCGATCCCGACCGGCGGCGGGCGATGGGGCGGGCCGGCCGGCGGGACGCGGTGGCCCGGCGCTCCTGGACCGCGGTGCTCGACGACATCCTCACCGGCACGCGCCTGGCCGGCCCGCCCGCGACCGGCCCGCGTCCCGTCGGCCCGGGCTCCGGCGGAGCGCCGCCGGGCGGGAGCGCCGCCACGCGCCCGGCCACCGCCGGAGCGCCGCGGTGAGCGGGGGCGGGCGGCCGGCCCGCCGGTCCCTCCGGCGCACCCTCGGGCTGCTCGGCCCCCACCTGCGGGAGCACCGGCTGCTCGCCGCCGGCGGGATCGTGGTGCTGCTGGCCGAGGTGGCGCTGCGCGTGCTCGAGCCCTGGCCGCTCAAGATCGTCGTCGACGCGATCTCCCTGTCCCTCGGCGCCGGCGGCGTCGACCCGTGGATCCCGGAGGCCTCCTGGCAGCTGCTCCTGGCCGCCGGGCTGGCCACGGTCGCGGTGGTCGGCTTCCGCGCCCTCGCCAACTACCTCGCCACGGTCGCGTTCGCGCTCGTCGGCTCCCGGGTCTCCACCGCCCTGCGCGCACGGGTCTTCGCGCACGTCCAGGCGCTCTCGGACCGCTACCACTCGGTCTCCCGGGCGGGGGACACGGTCCAGCGCCTCGTCTCCGACATCGGCAAGCTCCAGGAGGTCGCCGTCACCGCGGGCCTGCCGCTGCTGGCCAACGTCATCACCCTCGTGGTCATGTGCACGGTGATGCTCTTCCTCGACTGGCTGCTGGCCCTCGTGGTGGTGGCGGCGATCCTGGCGTTCCTGCTGGTGGGGCGCGGCTCCTCCGCCAGGATCACGGAGGCCTCGCGCCGGACCCGGCAGGGGGAGGGCGCCCTGGCGAACACCGCCCACGAGTCCCTCGGCGCGATCCGCACGGTCCAGGCCTACGGGCTGGAGGAGCACATGGCGGACTCCTTCGGCCGCTCCAACCGGCAGGCCCTCGTCCAGGGCGTGCAGTCCCGCCGGCTGGCCGCCTCGCTCGAGCGGGTCACCGACGTGATCGTGGGCGTGGCCACCGCCGCGGTGCTCTTCGGCGGCGGCCTGCGGGTGCTCGAGGGCGCGATGAGCCTGGGCGACCTGGTCCTGTTCACGACGTACCTGAAGACCTGCATGAAGCCCCTGCGGGACCTGGCCAAGTACACCGGGCGGATCGCCCGCGCCGCGGCGTCGGGGGAGCGGGTGGCCGACCTCCTGGACGAGGCCGTGGACGTGCGGGAGGCCCCGGACGCCCTGGTCCTGCCGCGGGTGCGCGGCGAGATCGCCCTCCGCCGCGTGGACGCGGCCTACGGCGGCCCGCGGGGCCACGGCCGTGCCGTGCTGCGCGACGTCGACCTCGTGATCCCGGCGGGTCAGCACGTGGCCGTGGTGGGCCCGTCCGGCTCCGGGAAGTCCACCCTGGTCTCCCTGCTCGTGCGGATGATGGACCCGGTCGCCGGCGCGGTCACCCTCGACGGCCACGACCTGCGCCGGCTCAGCCTCGGGACCGTGCGCGGCAGCACCGCCCTGCTGCTGCAGGAGCCCGTCCTGTTCCACGGCACCGTCCGGGAGAACATCCGGCTCGGCCGCCCGCAGGCCACCGACGCGGAGGTCGAGGCCGCGGCCTCGGCCGCCCAGGCCCACGGGTTCATCACGGCGTTCCCGCAGGGCTACGACACCCCGGTGGGGGAGCGCGGGGCGACGCTCTCGGGCGGGCAGCGCCAGCGGCTGGCCATCGCGCGGGCCCTGCTGCGGGACGCCCCGGTCGTGGTGCTCGACGAGGCCACCACCGGGCTGGACCCCCGGGCGGCCCGGGACGTGCTGGACGCCGTCGGGCGCCTCGTGCGCGGCCGCACCTCCCTGGCCGTGACCCACGACGCCGCCCTGGCGCTCGCGGCCGACCGGGTGCTGTGGGTCCAGGACGGCCGCATCCTGCTCGACGGCACGCCCGAGGAGCTGCACGCCCGCCCGGACGGTGTGTTCGCCGCGTGGGTCGAGCAGCAGCGGGCGCAGGACCGCCGGGAGGTCCGCTCGTGAGCTCGCACCTGCCCGACTCCTGGGAAAGCCTGCCCGCCCTGGCCGTGCTTCTCGACGCCGGCCGGCTCACCGAGCTCTTCGGCCCCGCGCTGGGCGGACGGCTGCGGACGAGCCGGCTGCGGTACAAACCGGGGGTCTCGGCCGTGGCCCGCGCGGACGTCGGCGCGACCGGCGCGGTGCACTGGGCGGCGACCTTCGCGCCCTCCGCGCCCGGGCGGGACAGGCTGGAGAAGATCCTGGCGCGCACCGGGCCCGGACGGCCCGGGCGCGGCGCGCCCGTGCTGGTCGCGGACCTGCCGGAGCTGCCCGGGCACCGGCTGGCCGTGGGGCGGGTCCACGCGGACCCGGACCTGCGGCGACCGCTCGCCGCGCTCGGGCCGGGGCGGGCCGAGCGGCTCGGGCAGCCGGGGGACTCCGCGCGGCTGCTGCGCTACAACCCCCGCCGCCGCACGGTGCTCACGACCCCCGCGGGACCCGGCCCCCGCCTGGTCACGAAGATCACGGCCGGCCCGTCCGGAGCGGACCCGGCCCTGCTGGCCCGGCTCGCCGCCGCCGGGCTGCCGGTCCTCGCCCCGGTGGCCGTCCCCGGGCTCCCGGTCTCACCGCACGTGCTGCACTACCCCTGGTTCGGGGACGGGGACCTCGCCGCCCACGCCGCCGCCGGCCCGCCCGCACCCGGCGGGCCGGTGCTCGGGGCCGCCGCCGCCGCGGGCGCCGCCCTGGCCGCGCTGCACGTGCGGGGCCCGTCGCTGCTCGGCGCCGCCCGGGTCGGCGCCCCCCTGGACGCCGGCCGGAAGCTGCGCCGCCTGGCCGCCGACCTCTCGGCCCTCGACCCGCGGGCGGCCGCGCGCGGCGCCCGCGTGGGGCAGGCCGTCGCCGCGGCGGTCGCAGCGGGCCCCGGGGCCCCGGTGCGCCTGCTCCACGGGGACTTCTCCGCGGACCAGGTGCTCGTGCACGGCGGCGCGCTCCGCGGGGCGCCGGGGCTGCGGCTCGCCGACCTCGACCGGGTGCGCACCGGTGCGGCGGCGGACGACCTCGGCGGCTTCCTCGCCGTCGAGCTGCTCGAGGCCGGGGCCGTGGAGGCCCCGGCCGGCCCGGGGGAGCTCCCGCTGACCGGCGCCCTGACGGACGGCTACGGGTCCGTGGCGGCGCTCCCGCCGTGGCCCGAGATCCTGGCCTGGGCCGCGTTCCACGTCCTGGCGCGGTCGATGGAGCCCTTCCGCTCCACCGCGCCGGACTGGCGGGAGCGCACCGGTCGGCGGCTCCTGCTGGCGGAGCGGCTGGTGGCGCGGGCCCGGAGGACACCGCCGGCCGTGCCGGGGCGCACCGTCCGCACGCGCCCCGGCGCCGCTCCGGTGCGCGTGCCGGAGACCGTCCCGGACGCCGACGGGCGCCCCCTGTGGGTGCGCCGCGCCTGGCCCACGGACCGCGGCGGGCTCGTGCTGGAGCTCGAGGACGAGCACGGGCGCGTCCGGGCCGGGGCGGCCGGACCCGGGGCGGGGGCCCCGGCGGCCGTCCGGGTCCTGCCCCACGCCGAGGACCCGCGCCTGCCGGGGCTCGCGGCCGCGGCCGCGGCGGGCGGGCGGGTGGTCGTGCACCGGCACGGCCGACGGGCCGTGGTCGCGGCCCCGGACCGCTTCGTGAAGGTCCTCGCCCGGGGACGGGCCGGGCAGGTGGCCGAGCTGTCCGGGCGGCTGCACGGGCTGGGCACCGCGGCGGGCCTCGCCGTGCCCGAGGTCCTGGACCGGACCGGGCACCGGGTCGACTTCTCCGTGCTGCCCGGGCGGAGCCTGCACGAGCTGGGCGCCGCCGGTGCGGCGGACGCGTACCGTGCCGCGTGGGCGCAGTGGGCGCAGCGCTGGCCGGACCTGGCCGCCGCCGGGCCCGGGGCGGGGTCCCTGCCCCGGCACACCGCCGAGGACGAGGCCCGCACCCTGGCCCGGTGGGCGGGCCACCTCGATGCGTTCCCGGGTCTGCTCGAGGCACCACGGGGAGCGGTCGCCGCGCTGGCCCACCGGCTCGGCGAGGAGCTCACCGCCGCGCCCGCGGGCCGGCGCGGCCGGGCCGTGCTGCACCGGGACCTGCACGACAAGCAGCTGCTGTTCGACGGCGCCCGGCTCGGGCTGCTGGACTTCGACACGGCGGCTCTCGGCGAGCCGGAGCTCGACCTCGCCAACCTCTCCGTCCACCTGGAGCTGCGGGCGGCCCAGGGACTGCTCGACGCCCCGCTGCGGGCGGCGGGACAGGAGGCCGTGGCCGTGGTGGCCGGCCGGCTGGGCGCCGAGCCGGGGCGCCTCGCCGTCCACGCCGACGCGACCCGGCTGCGGCTCGCCTGCGTCTACGCGTTCCGCCCGCGGTGGCGGGCCCTGGCGCAGGAGCTGCTCGACGCGCTGCTTTCCTGAGAGGCCTCTCATGTTCTCATGCCCGCCTCAAGCCGTTCCGGGACACTGAGGACCATGAGGATCCTCTGGTCGGCAGTCTCGCTCCTGGCCGTCGCGGCCCTGTCCGTCCTGCTGTGGGGGGTGGCGAGCGGCACGGACCGCGTGGAGGTCGTGCGCGGCGGCGTCTCCGTGAGCGGCACGCCCGGTCCCGCTCCGACGCCCGGCCCGGCACGGACCGCCGAGGCCTCCTCGCCGGCGCCGCCGGCTCCCACCGGCACTCCCGGCGCCTCCGCCGCCCGGGAGGACGCGCCGGAGGCCGGGGCCGGGGAGCCCCCGGCGCCCGCCGTGCCGGTCCCGCCCACCGAGCAGGCGCCGGTCCCGCCCGCCGCGCCCGTCCCCGGTCCTCCGGCCCAGGTGCCCCTGCCAGTCCAGCCCGCTCCGCCCGTCCATCCCGCCCTGCCGGGTGACGGCACGGACGATGGCACGGACGACGACCTGGACGACGACACGGCCGGCGACCTGGACGACGACGGGGGCGACGTCGACGGGGACGACGACTGAGCGGGGCCGGCCGCCACGGCGCCGGCGGCCCCGGACACCGCGTCCGACCTGGGCGGACGGCGCCGTCGGGAGGGCGGGGCCGGGTGCCCCCGACGATTTTTGTTTTGCCGAAACCTGCTGGTAGAGTCTTCGTCGTTGCCCCGATAGCTCAGTGGTAGAGCGCCATCTTGGTAAGATGGAGGTCCCGGGATCGATTCCCGGTCGGGGCTCTCGTGATGAGATCCCGTGGTGCACGGCCACCGTGCCGCGCACCACGGTTTCCCATCGACCTGGCGGTGTAGCTCAGCTGGTTAGAGCGCACGACTCATAATCGTGAGGTCGACGGATCGAGCCCGTCCACCGCTACGGCGAAAAGCCCGTGACCCTTGCCGGTCGCGGGCTTTTGTCGTTCCGCGACCCCGCACCGGACCGGCGGCACGGGCCCGGTGAGCTCCGGGCGGGGAGTCCACCGCCCCGCACCCCGCCGGACGGCGGACCACGGCGCCGTGCGGCCCCGCCGTAGACTGGGCGGGTTCCTGCCGCCCCACCGCGGCGCCGTCCAGCGAGGAGCTGCCATGCCCCTGAACCCCGATCTGGTCGGGCGGACCTATCCGCCGACCGAGACCTACAGCGTCGGCCGGGAGGCGATCCGCGAGTTCGCCCGCGCCGTCCGGGCCGGCCACCCCGCCCACCACGACGTCGAGGCCGCCCGCTCGCTCGGGCACGCCGACCTCGTGGCGCCGCCCACCTTCGCGATCGTCGTGGCCCAGCGGGCCGACGCCGCGCTCATCGCCGACCCCGAGGCCGGCATCGACTTCTCGCGCGTGCTCCACGCCGACCAGCGCTTCACCCACCACCGCCCGATCGTCGCCGGCGACGAGCTCGTGGCCGAGCTGCACGTGGACCAGGTCCGGGTCATGGGCGCGGGCGCCATGGTGACGTCCCGGGCCGAGATCCGCACCGCGGACGGCGAGCAGGTCGCCACGACCGTGTCGTCCCTGCTGGTGCGCGGAGAGGAGCAGGACGCGTGAGCATCGCCTTCGACGACCTCGAGAAGGGCCAGGAGATCGGGCAGCGCCGCATCGAGCTCTCCCGCGCGGACCTGGTCCGCTACGCCGGCGCCTCCGGGGACCTCAACCCCATCCACTGGAACGAGCAGTTCGCCCGGGCCGTGGACCTGCCCGACGTCATCGCGCACGGGATGCTCACCATGGGCGCCGCCGTGCAGCTCGTCACCGACTGGGCCGGGGACCCCGGCGCCGTGGTCGACTACCAGACCCGCTTCACCAAGCCGGTCGTCGTGCCCAACCGCTTCGGGACCACCGTGGAGGCCTCCACGGCGCTCACGGTCAGCGGGAGGATCGGGGCGCTCGACGCCGCGGCCCGCACCGCGCGCGTCGACCTCACCGTCACCGCCCCCGACCTCACCGCCCCGGACGCCGACCCGGCGACCGCCGCGCCGCTCAAGGTGCTGGTCAAGGCCCAGGCCGTGGTGCGGCTGGCATGAGGGCGTGGCGGGACGCGGTCCTCGCCGTCTACCTCGCCTCGGGGCTGGCGCTCTCGGCCTGGCTGACCCGCCTGCCCGCCATCGCCGACGGACTCGGGCTCTCGCCCGCGGGCCTGGGGGCCCTGCTGCTCACGCAGACGGTGGCGGCCTTCGTGTCCGTGTCCCTGTCCGGGGTCACGGTGGCGCGGCTGGGCCCGGCCCGCGCCCTGCGCCTCACCTCCGCCCTGGTGGCGGCCGGGCTCGTGCTCATCGGCGCCGGCGCCTCCGCGCTCGGGTCCCTGCCCGTGACCACGGCCGGGTTCCTGCTCTTCGGCACCGGCCTGGCCACCTGGAACGTGGCCGCCAACGTCGAGGGCGTGGCCTGCGAGAGCGCGCTCGGCCGGACGGTCATGCCGGTCATGCACGCGTTCTTCTCGGTCGGCACCGTGCTCGGTGCGGGGATCGGCGCCGGCGCCGCGGCTGCCGGGGTGCCGGTGGCCTGGCACACGGGGGCCGTGGCCGTGGTCGTCCTGGCCGTGGTCGGCACGGCGGTGCGCTCCTTCCGGGGGGAGGACCCCCGGGCCCGGCCGGAGCCGCGCACCGACACCGGGTCCCTGGACCTCGAGGCCGTCGCCGCGGCGTCCCCGCGCACGCACGGGGTGCGCGGGGCGTGGCGCACCCCGCGCAACCTCGTGGTCGGGCTCTTCGTGCTGGGCGTGGCGCTCGCCGAGGGCGCGGCCGGCGACTGGGTCGCGCTCGCCCTGACCCAGGGCTACGGCACCACCGAGGCGCTCGGCGCCCTGGGCTACGGGATCTTCGTGACGGCGATGACCGCCGGGCGGCTCGCCGGGACCCCGCTGCTCGACCGGTTCGGGCGGGTGACGATCCTCCGGGCAGCGGGCACCCTGGCCGCGGCGGGCCTCGGCGTGTTCGTGCTCTCCCCGTGGCTGTGGCTCGGCCTGGTGGGACTGTTCCTGTGGGGCCTGGGGGTCTCCCTCGGCTTCCCGGTCGGCATGTCCGCCGCCGCGGACGACACGCGGAACGCGGCCGCCAACGTCTCGGTCGTCTCGACCATCGGCTACGGCGCCTTCCTCGGGGGGCCGCCGCTGCTGGGCCTGCTCGGCGACGCGGTCGGGGTGCGCCCGGCGCTGGGGGCCGTGGCCCTGTTCGTCGTCGTGTCCCTTCTCCTGGTCCCCGCCCTGCGCCCGGTGGGCCCCTCCGCGGCGCCGCGGGCGGTCGGCGCAGGCTCCCCCCGGGACGGCCGATAAACTGGGCGCCATGACGTCCCCTCATCTCGCAGACCTCACCACCGCCGCCGTGGGCGGTCCCGCCCGGCACTACGTGCGCGCGCAGACCGAGCGGGCGGTCGTCGACGCCGTGGCGGAGGCCGACGCCGCCGGGCGGGCCGTGCTGGTGGTGGGCGGCGGCTCCAACCTCATCGCGGCCGACGCCGGGTACGCGGGCACCGTGGTGCACGTGGCCTCGCGCGGCGTGCAGGTCGTCGCGGAGGACGCGGACGGCGTGCTCCTGGAGGTCCAGGCCGGGCACTCCTGGGACGAGCTCGTGGCGCAGGCCGTGGCGGAGGGCCTGGTGGGCATCGAGGCGCTCTCCGGCATCCCGGGCACCACCGGCGCCACCCCGGTGCAGAACGTGGGCGCCTACGGCCAGGAGGTCGTCCAGACGGTGGAGCTCGTGCGCGCCTGGGACCGGCACGAGGGCCGGGTGCGGGAGTTCGCCCCGGCCGAGCTGGCGTTCGCCTACCGCGACTCGGCGCTCAAGCGCAGCACCGTGGACGGCTCACCCCGCCACGTGGTCCTGGCCGTGCGCTTCCGGCTCGCGCGCGGGACGGACGGCGCCCCCGTGCGCTACGGGGAGCTCGCCCGCCGGCTGGGCGTCGAGGTGGGGGAGCGGGCCCCCCTGGCGCGAGTCCGCGAGACGGTCCTGGCCCTGCGGGCCGGCAAGGGCATGGTGCTCGACCCCGCCGACCGGGACACGTACAGCACCGGCTCGTTCTTCACCAACCCGATCCTCCCGGTGGAGGCGCTCGGGGACCGGCTGCCCGCCGACGCCCCCCGGTTCCCCGTGGCGGACACCGCCGGGCACCCGCTGGAGGACCGGGTGAAGCTCTCGGCCGCCTGGCTCATCGACCACGCCGGCTTCGGCAAGGGCTTCGGGCTGCCCGGGACGCGCAACGAGGTGCTGGGCCTCGACGGCGCCGCGGTGGCCGGGGGCCGGGCCTCGCTGTCCACCAAGCACACGCTCGCGCTGACCAACCGCGGGGACGCCTCGGCGGCCGACCTCATGGCCCTGGCCCGCACCGTGCGCGACGGGGTGGCCTCGGTCTACGGGGTGGACCTGGTCGCCGAGCCCGTCATCGTGGGCACCGGCGTCTGAGGCGGCCGCGGTGAGCAGCCTCGAGGACGAGATCGCCCAGGGGGAGGACTCCGAGGGCCGGGTGCGCCGGACGCTGGGCCGAGTGCGCACCTGGGCCCGGGGCCACCCGCTGCTCTTCGTCGCCTACAAGACGGTCGTGACGCTCCTCGGCGGGGTGTTCGTGCTGGCCGGGCTGATCATGCTCGTCGCCCCGGGGCCGGGCTGGCTGGCGGTCTTCCTGGGCCTGGGCATCCTGAGCACCGAGTACCACTGGGCGCACCGGCTCAACACGTGGGCCAAGGCGCAGGTCATGCGCTGGTGGCGCTGGTGGCTGGCCCGCACCGCGGAGGGCCGCCACCGCCGGGCGCTGGCCGGTCCGGGCGGGCTGGTGCCGGGGCCGCGGCACCTGCGCAGCCCCGGGGCCTGACCACCCGGACGGGCTCCGCCGGCGCGGCGCCGACAGGGCCGCGGCTCAGCCGGGCCCGCCTCGAGGAGACCGGGGACCGTTCGCGCCCGGCCCCGACCGGGTCTCAGCCCGACCGGTCCAGCTGGGCGGCGACGAGCTCCAGGGCCCGTGCGGACGGGATCCCCAGCCCGGCGACCGTCTCGGCGTAGCGGCGGGCGGCCTCGACGGCCAGCTCCTCGCCGGGGTCCCCGGCGCGCACGAAGCTGCCCAGCCGGCCGCGGGTCTCGATCACGCCGGCGGACTCCAGCTCCCGGTAGGCCTTGGCCACGGTGTTCGCCGCGAGGCCGAGCGCCTCGGCGAGCCGGCGCACCGGCGGCAGCCGGGTGCCCGCCGGCAGGGTGCCGTCCTCCCGGCCCCGCAGCACCGCCTGCCGGAGCTGCTCGGAGGGCGGGCGCCGATCGGCGGGGTCGAGGGTCAGCGCCGCGGGGACCCCGGTCCCGGCCACGGCTACAGGGTGCCCGTGGCGATGCGCAGCATGCGGCGCAGCGGCTCGGCCGCGCCCCACAGCAGCTGGTCGCCGATCGTGAAGGCGCTGATGTAGCCGGGACCCATGGCGAGCTTGCGGATCCGACCCACGGGGATCTGCAGCGTCCCGGAGGTGGCCACGGGGGTCAGGGCCCGCATCGTGTCCTCCTTCGTGTTGGGCACCACGGTGGCCCACTCGTTGTCGGCGTCGATGATCCGCTCGATCTCCTCCACCGGGAGGTCCTCCCGCAGCTTGAGCGTCAGGGCCTGGGAGTGCGAGCGCATCGTGGCGATGCGCACGCACAGCCCGTCCATGGGCACCCAGTTCTGGGCGAAGCGGTCGGTGCGGCCCAGGATCTTGTTCGTCTCGGCCGCGGACTTCCACTCCTCGCGGGACTGCCCGTTGCCGAGGTCGGCGTCGATCCAGGGGATCAGGGAGCCGGACAGGGGCGCGCCGAACATCGAGCTGTCCAGGGCGTCACCGCGCTGCGTCTCGAGGACCCTGCGGTCGATCTCCAGGATCGCGGAGGCCGGGTCGGCGAGCTCGTCGGCGACGGCGCCGTGCAGGGCGCCGAACTGCGTGAGCACCTCGCGCATGTGCCGGGCCCCGCCGCCGGAGGCCGCCTGGTAGGTCATGGACGTGGCCCACTCGACGAGGTCGTTGCGGAACAGCCCGCCCAGACCCACGAGCAGGCAGGAGACCGTGCAGTTGCCGCCCACGAAGTCCTTCACGCCCGCCGCGAGGCCGCGGTCGATGACGTCCCGGTTGACCGGGTCCAGGACGATGATGGCGTCGTCGTTCATCCGCAGGGTCGACGCGGCGTCGATCCACAGCCCGTCCCACCCGGCGGCGCGCAGCCGGCCGTGCACGGCCTTGGTGTAGTCCCCGCCCTGGGCCGTGACGATCACGGGCAGCGACGCGAGGCACTCGAGGTCGTAGGCGTCCTGCAGCTCCCCGGCGTCCCCGGCGAAGGAGGGGGCGGGCCGGCCGGCGCTCGAGGTGGAGAAGAACACCGGGGTGATGCCCGCGAAGTCCCCCTCCTCCTGCATGCGCTGCATGAGCACGGAGCCCACCATGCCGCGCCAGCCGACGAACCCTACCTGATCACCCGAGCGAAAAGTCATGGCCCCCAGTCTAGTGGGAGCGGTGCAGCGCCCAGCGACGCCGCTTCTCCTTGACCGCCGGGGCGGGGGGCAGCGCGCAGCCGGCGGCGATGAGGTCCTGGTACTGGGGGAAGCGGTGCAGGTAGTCCTGGACGTAGGTGCACGTGGGCCGCACGGTGGTCCCCTGCGCCCGGAAGCGCTCCAGGAGCAGCGTCACGAGGGTGCGGGCGTAGCCCTGCCGGCCGAACTGCTCGCCGATGATCGTGTGCTGCAGCTCCACCGTGCCGTCCTCGTGCTTCTCGAAGCCCTCGAAGCCGATGAACTGCTCCCCGTTCCACAGCTCGTAGCGGTCGAGGTCCGCGTTCTCCACGACGCGCAGCTGCTCGTCGTCGCGGATCGCCGGGTCGGGGTGCGGTGCGGTCACGGTCGTCCTCCTGGTCGTGGTGCGGCTCACGCTACCGGAGCGCCGGGACGGACGGAACAGGCCGGCGGGTCAGGGGCGGGTGCGCCGGTCGATCCGGTAGCCGAGTCCGGTGCGGGAGACGGAGGGCCCCACGACCGGCTCCGTGGTCCACCCCTCGCCGAGCACCGGGGCGTGCGTGTCCCCCTCCACGACGAGGTCGATGACCGTCACGAGCACCTCCGTCACGGGGTCGCGGGGGTCCGACAGGGCCTGCCGGTAGACCTCCCCGCCCCCGATCACCCAGATCCGCTCCGCGCCGGGGCTGCTCCGCGCCAGCGCGACGGCCTCGGGGTAGGACGCCGCCGTGCGCACGCCCCCGCCGCCGGGGGCCACCCGCTCCGGGGCGGAGGTGACCACGATGTTGGTGCGCCCGGGCAGCGGGCGGAAGCGCTCGGGGAACGACTCCCAGGTGCGCCGGCCCATGATCACGGGGTGGCCGGTGGTCGTGCGTCGGAAGAAGGCCAGGTCCTCCGGCAGGGACCAGGGCATCGTGCCGCCGCGGCCGATGACGCCCTCGGCGGTCTGCGCCCAGATCGCCCCGACGGTCCCCGCGGGGGGCTGCGGCGCGTGCTGGCCGTGGTCCGTGCTCATACGGCCACCGGTGCCGTGATCGCCGGGTGGTGGCGGTAGCCGAGGACCTCGAAGTCCTCGTAGGCGTAGTCGAAGAGGGAGTCGGGCCGCCGCGCCAGCCGCAGCCGCGGATAGGGGTAGGGCGTGCGGGAGAGCTGCTCGCGGGCCTGCTCCACGTGGTTGTCGTAGACGTGGCAGTCCCCGCCGGTCCACACGAACTCGCCGGGCACCAGGTCGGTCTGCTGGGCGACCATGACGGTCAGCAGCGCGTAGGAGGCGATGTTGAACGGCACGCCCAGGAACATGTCCGCGGAGCGCTGGTAGAGCTGGCACGAGAGCCGTCCGGGCCCGTCCTCGGCGGGCTGGACGTAGAACTGGAACAGGGCGTGGCACGGCGGCAGCGCCATCTCGTCCACCTCGGCCGGGTTCCACGCAGTCACCACGTGGCGGCGGGAGTCCGGGTTCGTGCGGATCTGCTCCACGACCTTCGCGATCTGGTCGATCGAGCCGCCCCCGGGAGTGGGCCAGGAGCGCCACTGCACCCCGTAGACGGGCCCGAGCTCCCCATCCTCGTCGGCCCACTCGTCCCAGATGGACACCCCGCGCTCCTGCAGCCAGCGCACGTTGGAGTCCCCGCGCAGGAACCACAGCAGCTCCAGCGCCAGGGACCGGAAGTGCACCCGCTTGGTGGTCAGCAGCGGGAAGGAGTCCGCGAGGTCGAAGCGGATCTGGCGGCCGAAGACGCTGCGGGTCCCGGTGCCCGTGCGGTCCGGCTTGTGCACGCCCGTCCCGAGGATCTCGCGCAGGAGGTCCTCGTAGGGGGTCGGCACGGGGGAGAGGGAGGTCATGCGGGCTCCTCGGGCAGGGAGGCGGAAGGGTCAGTCGTCGAAGGGCTTCACGAGCTCCACGGAGACCACCCGCCGGCGGTGCCGCCGGGAGATCTGGAGCACGATCATCTCGCCCGGGGTCAGGTACGGGTCCTTGGCGGGCAGCTGCCCGGCGAGCTCGGGCGTCATGTGCCGGGCGAGCACCTTCAGGACGGTCGGCAGCACCGGGCGATGGGTGCACAGCGCGGCCGGGACGTCCTTGTCGAAGAGGGTCTGCACCACGGCGGCGGCCTTCTTGGGGTGGCGTTTGTGGGCGGCCTCGGTGAGCTGGGGCCGCTCCCGCACGGTGATCCCGGCCTTGCGGGCGTAGGGCACCACGGTGGAGAGGCAGCGCAGCCAGGGGGAGGTGATGATCCGCTCGGGGGACCACGCCCGCAGGAGCCGGGTCACCGCCAGCGCCTGCCGCTTCCCGGTCGCGGCGAGGGGGCGGTCGCCCTCGGCCCGCGACCACGTCGAGCGCGGCTTGGCCTTGGCGTGGCGCACCACGATGGCCGGGCGGGTGGCGAGGTCGCCGCGGGCGTGCAGGTCCACGAGCGCGGCCAGGGGCTCCAGGTCGGAGGGGTTGGTGAGCATCCGGGCCGCCGTCCTCGGGTCCGTCCAGCGGACCTCGTCGACCTCGCGCCCGTCGGGCTCGGGCCGGGCGCCGGGACCGAACTCCGCCGCCCAGTAGTGCACGTCCTTGACGCCGTCCTTGACGCCGTAGCGGATGGTGGGCAGCGGGACGCCCAGGCGCGGCAGCAGCCCGATCTCCTCGCCCACCTCCCGGTGGGCGGTCTCGGGCAGGGTCTCCCCGGCGTCCTGCTTGCCCTTCGGGAAGGACCAGTCGTCGTAGCGCGGGCGGTGGATGAGGAGCACCTCCACCCCGGTGCCGGCCCGGCGCCAGCACAGGCACCCCGCCGCCAGCACGTCGGCGGGGCGGGCGGACGACGCGGTCTCCCGCGGAGCGGCCCGTCCGGCGGTCTTCTCGGCGTTCTTCTCCAGCTCTCTCTCCGTGTTTCTCCCCGGGACCTGCTCCGCGTCCTTCTCCGGGGCCTGCTTCAGGCCGCTCTCCGGCGCCTGCTCCGCGGCCTGCTCCGGGGTCGGCCCGCCGGTCGTCGCGGCGGTCCTCGGAGCGGTCTTCTCGGCGGTCCTGGGCATGGTCCCTCTCTCGTCCCGTGTCCGTGGTGCACCGCCCCGCCCCGGCCCGGGGTCGTCGGGTGGCACCCCCACGATGGTACCGGTGCTCAGATCGTGGGGCGGCCCAGGGTCCGGCTGCGCAGGAGGTGCTCCTGGACGTCCACCAGCGGACGCCCCTCGGCGTCCCGGTGGTGACGGGTCCACACCCCGTCCGCGCCCAGGTGCCAGCTGCTCGTGGCGTCCGAGGCGTACCGGGCGAGCAGCCGCACCAGCGCCTCGGCCTGCTGCGGGTCGGTGATCCGCACGAGGGTCTCCACCCGGCGGTCCAGGTTGCGGTGCATCATGTCCGCCGAGCCGATGTAGACCAGCGGCTCCCCGGCGTTGCAGAACGCGAACACCCGCGAGTGCTCCAGGAACCGGCCCAGCACGGAGCGGACCCGGATGTTCTCGCTCAGTCCCGGCACCCCCGGGCGCAGCGCGCAGATCCCGCGCACCACCACGTCCACGGGCACCCCGGCCTGGGAGGCCCGGTACAGGGCGTCGATGACGGCCTCGTCCACGATGGAGTTGCACTTGACCTGGATCCGGGCGGACCGGCCGGCCCGGTGGTGGCGGATCTCGGCCTCGACCAGGTCGATCAGCCCGGAGCGCACCGACCGGGGCGCCACGAGCAGGCGCTGGAAGGTGGTCTTCGGGGCGTAGCCGGAGAGCTGGTTGAACAGCCGCGAGACGTCCTCCCCGACCTCCGGGTCGCAGGTGAGCAGGCCCAGGTCCTCGTAGAAGCGCGCGGTGGAGGGGTGGTAGTTGCCCGTGCCGATGTGCACGTAGCGGCGCAGCCCCTGGTCCTCCTGGCGCACCACCAGCGAGAGCTTGCAGTGGGTCTTCAGCCCCACGATGCCGTAGACCACGTGCACCCCGGCCTGCTCGAGCTTGCGGGCCCAGGAGATGTTGGCCTGCTCGTCGAAGCGGGCCTTGATCTCCACCAGCGCCAGCACCTGCTTGCCGGCCTCGGCGGCGTCGATCAGCGCGTCCACGATCGGGGAGTCCCCGGAGGTGCGGTACAGGGTCTGCTTGATCGCCTGGACCTTCGGGTCCGCGGCGGCCTGCTCCAGGAAGGCCTGCACGCTGGTGGCGAAGGAGTCGTAGGGGTGGTGCAGCAGCACGTCCCGGGACCGGGTGGCGGCGAAGACGTCGGCGGCCTTGGCGGTCTCCGCGGCGTTGAGGTAGCGGGAGGTGTGCGCCACGTGGCGGGGATAGTGCAGCTCCGGGCGGTCGACGCCGGCGATCACCCCCAGCCCGCGCAGGTCCAGCGGGGCGGGCAGGCGGTAGATCTCGGACTCGTCGATGCCCAGCTCCGAGACCAGCAGCTCGAGCACCTCCGTGCTGATGCTGTCGGTGACCTCCAGGCGCACCGCCGGGCCGAAGCGGCGGCGCAGCAGCTCCTTCTCCAGGGCCTGCAGCAGGTTCTCGGCGTCGTCCTCCTCGACCTCCAGGTCCTCGTTGCGGGTCACCCGGAACACCTGGTGCTCCTCGACCTCCATCCCCGGGAACAGGTCGTCCAGGTGCTGGGCGATGACGTCCTCGAGCGGGATGAAGCGGGCCTGCCCGTGCGACGCGGGGGACGCGCCGGGCCCGTCCACCGAGAGCAGCCGGGGCAGCTGGTCCGGCACCTTGACGCGGGCGAACAGTCGCTTGCCCGACTGCGGGTTGCGGACCATCACGGCCAGGTTCAGGCTCAGCCCGGAGATGTAGGGGAACGGGTGGGCCGGGTCCACCGCCAGGGGCGTGAGGATCGGGAAGACCTTGCGGTGGAAGTCCCGGGTGAGCCGCTCCCGGGTGGGCTCGTCCAGGTCCTCCCACCCGATGAGGTGGATGTCCTCCCGGGCCAGCTCCGGGCGCACCAGGTCGTGGAAGGCCCGGGCGTGGCGCTCCTGCAGCTCGTGGGCGCGCACCGCGATGGTCGCCATCTGCGCCGCGGGGGAGTGCCCCGAGGCCGCGGGCCGGGCGATGCCCGTGGCGATGCGCCGCTTGAGCCCGGCCACCCGGACCATGAAGAACTCGTCCAGGTTGGAGGCCACGATGGACAGGAAGTGCACCCGCTCCAGCAGGAACAGGTCCGGGTCCTCCGCCAGCTCCAGGACCCGGGTGTTGAAGGCGACCCAGCTGGCCTCCCGGTCCAGGAAGCGCTCGGGCCCGTGGGTGCCCTCGAGCACCTGCCGGGCGGCGGGCACGGGGTCGTCGATCCGGTCGCGGTCCCCGTGGCCGCGGGCGGCGTCGGCCGGCTCGGCGCCGTCGGCGGGCGGCGCCGCCGGCTCCGGGGGCGCGCTCGGGCGCGGGGCCGGAGCGGGCTGCGGGGCGTCCTGCGGGTGCGGGGTCATGGGAATCCTGTCTGGTGGGGCGGGAGCGGGACCGGGCCGGGGCGGGGCGGGACCGGGCCGGGGCGCGGGTCAGGCGGAGGCGGTGCGGGCGTACATCACGTCGAGGTGCCAGGGCCGGAAGCCCAGCCGCTCGTACAGCCGCAGCGCGGCGGTGTTGTCGCCGTCCACGTAGAGCATGACCTCGCCCAGGCCCTGCCGGGCCAGGTGGTTGACCCCCGCGGCGGTCAGGGCCCGGCCCAGTCCGGTGCCCTGGTGCTCCGGGGCGACGCCCACGGCGTAGACCTCGCCCAGGGCGGGGCGCTCGCCGTCCCCGGGGTGGACCTTGGTCCAGTGGAAGCCGGCCACCGTGCCGGGCTCCCCGGACCGGACCGCCAGCAGGAACCCCGACGGGTCGAACCAGGGCTCGGCCTCCCGCTGCCGGAGGTCCTCGAGGGTCATCCGGCCCTGCTCGGGGTGGGCGGCGAACGCGGCGGCGTTGACGCGCAGCCACTCGTCCTCGTCCCGGCCGGGCTCGAAGGCGCGCAGCCGGTAGCCGTCGGGCATCGCCTCGGGCAGGGGCAGGTCGGGGGCCTCGCCCAGCGGGCGGAGCAGGCGGTGCAGGTCGCGCACCGGGACCAGCCCGTGCCGGGCGGCGAGCGCCGCCGCGCCGGGGTGGCCGCCGTGCGCCCACGCCCGGACCGTGCCCGCGGTCTCCTCGGCCAGGGCCGCGGCCAGCGCCGCCCCGATCCCGCCGCGGCGGTGCCCGGGGTCCACCACGAGCTCCACGAGCGCGGCGCCGTCGTCGGGCTCGTGCACGCGCACCGCGGCGCCGAGCAGCTCCCCGCCGGCGGACCGGGCGAGGACCGCGCGCACCCGCCCGCCGGGCGCGGTCCGCAGGTCCACGAGGGTCTGGTCCGAGAAGGGCGGGTCGCCGTCCGCGGCCTCGGCGCGGGAGGCGAGGGCCGTGATCTCCCCGACCGGCGCGACGGCCGGGTGCTCGAGCTCGTAGGGCGCGGACTGGGGCATCGGGACCTCCTGGGGAACGGGGCGGCGGGACGGGCGGGCCGGGCGGCCGGTGCTCAGTGCTCCCGGCTGCGGCTCGTGGCGAAGCTGTAGCCCACGTTACGCACCGTGGTGATCAGGTGCTCGTGGTCGGCGCCCAGCTTGGCGCGCAGCCGCCGCACGTGCACGTCCACGGTGCGGGTGCCGCCGTAGTAGTCGTAGCCCCAGACCTCGCTCAGCAGCTGCGCCCGGGTGAAGACCCGTCCGGAGTGCTGGGCCAGGAACTTCAGCAGCTCGAACTCCTTGTACGTCAGGTTCAGCGGGGCGCCGTTGACGTGGGCGGAGTAGGCGGCGTCGTCGATGACCACCGAGCCGGCGCGGATCCGGGTGTCGTCCTCGGGGGCCTCGGCCGTGCGGGAGGAGGCCAGCCGCAGCCGGGCCTCGACCTCCGCCGGGCCGGCGGTGTCGAGCACCACGTCGTCGACCATCCAGTTCGCGGCCACCGCGGCCATCCCGCCCTCCGTGAGGACCATCAGCAGCGGCGCCGCCAGCCCCTTCGTGGTGAGCAGCTGGGCGAGGTTGCGCGCGGTGATCAGGTCGGTGCGCCCGTCCAGCAGCACGACGTCGGGGTGGCGGCCGTCGAGGCTGCCCGAGACGGTGCGGGTCGGGGCGACCGTCACCCGGTGGTTGAGCAGGTCGAGGGCCGGCAGCACCGATGCCGAGGGACCGTCCGCGTCGGTCAGCATCAGGATCTGGAACACTCGCGCTTCTCCACTCTGGCGTACGGGCTGAGCTGTCAGTATAAGTCGGCGCCGGTCCCCTCCCGCGCGACCCGGCCCCCGCGCCGGGCGCCGCGCGCCCGGTCCGCCCCTCCCGGCCAGCCGCTATCGTTGCTCGTGTCCGCCCGGTCGCGCCGGTCCGGGCGCCGGCCCCGACCCTCGACAGTGCAGGAACCCGATCGCCATGAGATACGCCATGATCGCCGCGTGCAGCGTGCTCAGTCTGGCGGCGGCCCTGGCGGCGGTCGTGGTCGCCGGCCCCGCGCCGCTGCTCCTGGCCGCCGGGATGTCCCTGGTGATCGGCTTCGGCTGGCCCGCGGCCACCGGGATCACCGCCCGGCACCGGCACAACGTGATCCTGAGCGCGGCCGGCGTGGTGGCCGCCCTGCTCGTCCAGATCCTCCCCGGCCAGCAGCTCGTGTGGCTGCCCGCGGTCGTGGGCGTGGCCCTGATGACCGTGTTCGCGGCGGAGCTGGTGCGCGGGGAGGGCGCCGAGCACCGGCTGGAGTCCACGATCGCCTCCACGGCGGGGGTGCTCGCCACGGTCAGCTCCTCCGGCTGGATCGCCCTGGCCAGCGACTACCGGGCGACCGGCCCGGACCCCGTGCAGCTGGTGGTGGTGGGCGCCGTGGTCGCCGCGGTCGTGGGCGGCGTGGGCGCCCGGGTCATCTCGTCGGCCCCGAAGCGCTCGCCGAAGCGGGGGGTGGTGGCCCTCGGCGTGACGCCCGTGGCGTTCCTCGGCGTGGGGGCCCTGTTCACGGCCCGCCTGGTGAGCACCGTGGTAGCTTAGGGTCCATGCTTGCACTCGAGATCTTCTACCTGGTCCTGCTGGGCATCTCCGGTCTGTTCATCGCCGGGATCTCCCTCAAGGTGATCCTCGGCCTGTTCAAGGGCCAGCACTAGTTCCGTGCCGATCGAGATCCCCTCGGATCTGACCCCCGAGCTCGTCCCGTTCGCCTGGTTGCTGGGCGCCTGGGAGGGCGACGGCTTCATGGGCTACGGCGAGGTCGAGCAGCGGCCCTTCCGGCAGCGCGTGACCTTCGAGCAGAACGGCCTGCCGTTCCTGGAGTACCGGGCGGAGACCACGCTCCTCGACGAGGAGGGGCAGCCGATGCGCCCGGCCACCGTGGAGCAGGGCTTCTGGCAGCTCGACCGCACCCTGGAGGACGGCGACGTCGGGCCCGGGATGCTCCCGCCGGACCTCGTGCCGGTGCTCCAGGGCGCCGAGGACGTCGAACGGCTGCGCAACGGCGACGGCGGCTTCGACGTCCTGGTGACCCTCACCCATCCCGGCGGCGTCGCCGAGCTCTACGTGGGCCAGATCAAGGGCCCCCGCATCGACCTCGCCACGGACGCCGTGGTGCGCGCCCGCGGCGCCAAGGAGTACAGCTCCTCGACCCGGATGTACGGCCTGGTCCACGGCGACCTGTTCTGGGCCTGGGACATGGCGGCCCTGGGCGGGCCGCTGGCCACGCACGCCTCCGCCCAGCTCAAGAAGATCGGCTGATCCCGTGACGACCTACCGCTCGCCCCTGCTCGACCGCCCGGGCGCCGTCGAGGCCGAGGGCCTGGACCGCGGGGTGGCCGCCCACTACGGCGACCCCGTGCGCGAGCAGCGCGCCCTGGTGCGGACGCCCGGCACCGTGGTCGACCTCTCCCACAAGGGCGTCGTCACCGTCACCGGCCCGGACCGGCTCAGCTGGCTGACCACGCTGTCCTCGCAGGTGCTCACCGGGCTCGCCCCGGGCAGCAGCGCCGAGACCCTGTTCCTGTCGGTGCAGGGGCGCATCGAGACCGCCCCGCACGTCGTGGACGACGGCACGACCACCTGGCTGATCACCGAGGCCGAGGAGACCGCGCCGCTGACCGCGTGGCTGGAGTCCATGCGCTTCGCGCTGCGCGTGGAGGTGGCCGACCGCTCCGGCGAGTGGGCGGTGCTCGGCGCCTCCGGCCCCGTGCCCGGAGCGGGGGACGGGCCGGTCTGGCGCGACCCCTGGCCCGCGGTCGCCCCGGGCGGGTGGAGCTACGCCGCCCTCGACGGCCCGCACCCGGGGGAGGAGCGCACCTGGTGGGAGCACCTGGTGCCCCGTGCCGAGCTCGACGCCCGGACCCGCGAGCTGCCCCTCGCCGGTGCGTGGGCGGCCGAGGCGCTGCGGATCGCCGCCTGGCGCCCGCGCTGGGGGGCCGAGACGGACGAGCGCACGATCCCGCACGAGCTCGACCTGCTGCGCACCGCCGTGCACCTGCAGAAGGGCTGCTACAAGGGGCAGGAGACCGTGGCGCGCGTGCACAACCTCGGCCACCCGCCCCGGCGGCTCGTGCTGCTCGACCTCGACGGCTCCGAGCACACCCTGCCGTCCCCGGGCGCCGAGGTCCACGCCGGAGAGCGGGCCGTCGGCCGGGTCACCTCCGTGCAGCTGCACCACGAGCAGGGCCCGATCGCGCTGGCCGTGCTCAAGCGCACGGCCGACCCCGAGGCCCCGCTCGTCGTCACGGACGGCGAGCAGCGCTGGGCCGCCGCCCAGCAGGTCGTGGTCCAGCCCGACGCCGGCCAGGTGGTCGGGCGGCGCTCCGGCTTCCTCCGCGGCCCCCGGGCCTAGCGGCCCCCGGATCCCGCGGTCCGGGCCCGGCGGCCGGCCCCGGTCCGGTGCCGGCCGCCGCCCCGGGCGCGCCGCGGTCAGCGGCCGAAGAGGACCCGGGCCTCGTCCCAGCGGTGCTGGGGGACGGTCTTGAGCCCGTCGAGGGCCTCGCCGAAGGGCACCCGGACCATGTCGGTGCCGCGGATGGCGACCATCTGGCCCCAGCCCTTCTCGGTGACCAGGTCCACGGCGGTCAGCCCGAAGCGGGTGGCCAGGACCCGGTCGAAGCCGGTGGGGGCCCCGCCGCGCTGGATGTGGCCCAGGATGGTGTTGCGGGTCTCGATCCCGGTCATGGCCTCGATCTGCTCGGTGACGTACTCCCCGACCCCGCCCAGCCGGGGCCGGCCGGAGGCCTCGGTGCCCTTGCCCGCCAGGACGTCCTCGTGGCCCTCGGGGATGAAGCCCTCGGCCACCACCACCAGCGGGGAGCGGCCGCGCTCGTGCACCTCGGTGACCCAGGCGCAGACCTGCTCCATGGACACCGACTGCTCGGGGATCAGCACGGCGTGCGCCCCGGCGGACATCCCCGAGTGCAGCGCGATCCAGCCCACGTGGCGGCCCATGACCTCGGCGACCATGCACCGGTGGTGGGACTCCCCGGTGGTGCGCAGCCGGTCCATGGCGTCGGTGGCGATCTGCACGGCGGTGTCGAAGCCGAAGGTGTAGTCGGTGGCCTGCAGGTCGTTGTCGATGGTCTTGGGCACCCCCACGACCGGCAGCCCGGCCTCGGCCAGGCGCTTGGCGCCGGCCAGGGTGCCCTCCCCGCCGATGGCCACGATCGCGTCGATGTGGTGGCGCTCGAGCATCACCGCGATCTTCTCCGGCCCGCCGCCGGGGCCGTCGTAGGGGTTGGTGCGGGAGGTGCCCAGGATCGTGCCGCCCTCCCGGGCCAGTCCGCGCACCCGGGTGCGGGGCAGGTCCATGACGTCGCCCTCCACGACCCCGCGCCAGCCGTCGCGGAAGCCCACGAACTCGTGGCCGTAGGTCTTGATCCCGTGCAGCACCGCTCCGCGGATCACCGCGTTGAGCCCGGGGCAGTCCCCGCCGCTGGTCAGCAGTCCGATCTTCATCCGTACAGTCTCCTCCGGGTCGGCGGCGTGCGAGTTCGGCCGGACGTGCACCGGCTCGCCCAGTCTAGTGACCGGGCCCCGGGGCGGGGCCAGGGGACGGGCCGGGGGACGGGTCCCCGGGCCCGGGCCTAGACTGCGGGGGAAGGGGCCTGACGGGCCCGGAAGGAGGTCGGCGGTGAACGAGGACATGGAACCGGTCCGGGAGAACCTGCGGGAGTTCATCGACAAGCTGGTCGATCAGGGCTACACGGTGCGGGACGGGCAGTCGCCGGACCCGGACCTCATCGACCCGGGCGGGTCGGCGGTGCAGACCTGGCAGGAGGACTACCCCTACGAGCAGCGCCTGGAGCGGGAGGACTACGAGCTGGAGAAGTACCGGCTGCAGATCGAGCTGCTGAAGTTCCAGTACTGGGGCCAGGACCACGACCTCCAGCACGTGATCGTGTTCGAGGGCCGCGACGCGGCCGGCAAGGGCGGGACGATCAAGCGCTTCACCGAGCACCTGAACCCGCGCGCGGCCCGGGTGGTGGCCCTGACCAAGCCCTCGGACCGGGAGCGGGGGCAGTGGTACTTCCAGCGCTACATCGCCCACCTGCCCACCGCCGGGGAGATCGTGATGTTCGACCGGTCCTGGTACAACCGGGCCAACGTGGAGCGCGTGATGGGCTTCTGCTCGGACGCGGAGTACGAGCAGTTCATGGTGCAGGCCCCGGTGTTCGAGCAGATGCTGGTGGACTCGGGGGTGCACCTGACGAAGTTCTGGTTCTCGGTCACCCAGCACGAGCAGCGCACGCGTTTCGCGATCCGGCAGATCGATCCGGTGCGGCGGTGGAAGCTCTCCCCGATGGATCTGGCCTCCTTGGACCGGTGGGAGGACTACACGGAGGCGAAGGAGGAGATGTTCCTGCGCACCGACACCGATCACGCCCCGTGGATCACGGTGAAGTCCAACGACAAGAAGCGGGCGAGGCTCAATGCCATGCGCTTCTTCCTGAACCAGTTCGACTACGAGGACAAGGACCCGGCGGTGGTCTATCCCCCGGATCCGCTGATCGTCCGCCGCGGCCGCGACGCCGTCGGCGACTGAGACCCCGGCACGGCCGACGACGCCGCCCGCCCCCGGACCGGGGACGGGCGGCGTCGTCGTCGCGGGGCGGCTCAGCGGCCGGGACGGTCCACCAGCACGGCGTTGGCGGCGGCGTTGGCGGCCGTGACGGCCAGCACGGAGGGCCAGGGGCCGATCCGCTTGGCCAGCGGGTGGGAGAGCCCGAAGCCCAGGACGTAGAGCCCGCCGAGCGCCGCCGTGGTCGCCGGTCCGCCGCGGTGCCACCACGAGTGCGCCGCCGCCGCGCCGGCGGCGGCCAGCACCGCCCCGCCCAGAGGGCGCACGCCGGTGGCCCGGGCGGTGGCGTAGCCGCCGATCAGCCCGCCGGTCACGAGCACGGCGGCCGGCACCGACTCCGCCGCGGCCACGGCGCCGCCGAGGGCGCTCACGCGGCGCTCCCCAGGAACTCCTGCAGCCGGCGCAGGCCCTCGGCGAGGTCGTCGTCGCCCAGGGCGTAGGACAGCCGCAGGAAGCCGGAGGGCCCGAACGCCTCGCCGGGCACCACCGCGACCTCGGCCCGCTCGAGGATCAGCCCGGCCAGGTCGGCCGAGGTCTGCGGCACGGCGTCGCCGAAGCGCCGGCCGAGCAGCCCGCGCACGTCGGCGTAGGCGTAGAAGGCGCCGGTGGGCACGGGGCACTCCACGCCCTCGATCGCGTTGAGCGCCTCCACCATGGTCCGGCGCCGGCGGTCGAACGCCTCCCGCATCCGGTGCGCCTCGTCGAGGGACCCGGACACCGCGGCCAGCGCCGCGCGCTGGGCGACGTTGTTGACGTTGGAGGTCAGGTGGGACTGCAGGTTCGTGGCGGCCTTCACGACGTCCGGGGCCGCGATCATCCAGCCCACGCGCCAGCCGGTCATCGCGTAGGTCTTGGCCACGCCGTTGAGGATCACCACCCGGTCGCCCAGCTCGGGCACGGCGGCGGCGATCGAGGTGAACGGCACGCCGTCGTAGGTGAGGTGCTGGTAGATCTCGTCCGTGAGCACGAAGATCCCCTTCTCGGCCGCCCAGCGGCCCACGGCGGCGGTCTCCTCGGGGGAGTACACCGCGCCGGTGGGGTTGGACGGGGAGCAGAACAGCAGCGCCTTGGTGCGCTCCGTGCACGCCTGCTCGAGCAGCTCCGGGGTGACCTTGTAGCCGAGCTCCGGGCCGGCGAAGACCTCCACCGGGTTGCCGCCGGCGAGCTTGATCGCCTCCGGGTAGGTGGTCCAGTACGGGGCGGGGAGCAGGACGTCGTCGCCCTCGTCCACGACCGTGGCGAAGGCCTGGAACACGGCCTGCTTGCCGCCGTTGGTGATGAGCACCTGCGAGGGCTCCACCGCGTACCCGTCGTCCCGCGCGGTCTGCTCGGCGACCGCCTTCCGCAGCTCCGGCAGGCCCGCCGCCGGCGTGTACCGGAAGTTCGCCGGGTCCTGCAGGGCCGCCGCGGCGGCGTCCACGATGGCCTGCGGGGTGGGGAAGTCGGGCTCCCCGGCCCCGAAGCCGATCACGGGGCGGCCGGCGGCCTTGAGCGCCTTCGCCTTGGCGTCCACCGCGAGCGTCGCGGACTCTGCGATGGCGCCGACGCGCCGGGAGATGCGGGATGCGGTCATGACCGGGGGCCTCCTGGAAGGGGGACGGGCGGGCGTCGCCGGGCGCGGCGACGGCGGTGCGGACCTGCCCCATGCTACTCGGGGCGCCGCTGCGGGCGGCGGCCCGGCCCGGGGCGGGGACGCGCCGCCGCCCGGGGCGGATTGCACCGGCACGGCCCGGTCCCCTAGGATGGACGACTGGTGTCATCGACGCCTGCCCGGGCGCGCCGTCGCGGCGGTGCCGGGTGGTAGAGTCGGTGACCGGGTCCGAGCGATCGAGGCCGGCGTGCGCACGCCGGCCGAGGCCGTGAGGCGCGAAGGGCAGTGGCGCAATTGGTAGCGCAGCGGTCTCCAAAACCGCAGGTTGCAGGTTCGAGTCCTGTCTGCCCTGCTCCAGTCCGGAGCTGCACGGCGACGGCGGGCCGCCAGCACCGCGCGGCCCGCACGAGTCCACACAGGGAGAGCCGATGTCGCAGACCACCGCCGGCAGGGCGTCGGGCCAGCCCCCGGAGCAGGGCGCCGGGAGTCCCCGCGGCGTCTTCGGGCGCCTGTTCCTCTTCCTGCGCCAGGTCGTCGGGGAGCTCCGGAAGGTCGTCACCCCCACGCGGCGCGAACTGGTGAACTACGTGCTGGTCGTCCTCGTGTTCGTCGCGTTCATGATGGTGCTCATCTCCGTCCTGGACCTCGCGTTCGGGCAGGCCGCCCTGTGGATCTTCGGGCAGGGCGACGCCGCCGGATGACCCGGGCGGCGCACGGACCGGCAGCGGCGACCGTGGCCCAGCAGAGCACGACATCCACGACAGAACAGGGAGATCCAGTGACCGAGCACGAGCTCGAAAACGGCACCGAGGCACCGGCCGAGGTCGACCAGCAGGCCCCGGCGCTGCCGGCGTCCGAGGCCTCCGTGCAGGAGGAGGACTTCGCCGCCGCCCACGCGCCGGAGGAGTCCGCGGCCGCACCCGTCGCCGAGGCGGAGCCCGTCACGGACGAGGCCCCCGCGGTGGACCCTGTCGAGGAGTTCAAGTCCAAGCTGCGCCGCCAGGAGGGTGACTGGTACGTCATCCACACCTACGCCGGCTACGAGAACCGCGTGAAGACGAACCTGGAGACCCGCATCCAGTCCCTCAACATGGAGGAGGACATCTTCCAGATCGAGGTCCCCATGGAGGAGGTCGTCGAGATCAAGAACGCCCAGCGCAAGGTGGTCCGCCGCGTGCGGATCCCTGGCTACGTGCTGGTGCGCATGAACCTCACCGACGCCTCCTGGGGCGCGGTGCGCCACACCCCCGGCGTGACGGGCTTCGTGGGCCAGGACGCCTACAACCCCGTCCCCCTGCGCCTGGACGAGGTCTTCGAGATGCTCAACCCGGTGTTCGAGGCCCCGCAGGGCGCCGGCGGCGAGGCCGCGGCCCAGCCGAGCGCGCAGCCGCAGGTCAACGTGGACTTCGAGGTCGGGGAGTCCGTGATCGTCAAGGAGGGCCCCTTCGAGACCCTCCCCGCCACCATCTCCGAGATCAAGGTGGAGTCCCAGCAGCTCGTCGTCCTCGTGTCGATCTTCGAGCGCGAGACCCCCGTCACCCTCGGCTTCAACCAGGTCTCCAAGATCTGACCCGGCGGGCGCGCGCGCCCGCCCACCGTTCCCGTCCCCGCGGCGCATGCTTCGCCGCCGGGGCCGACCGGCCGCCGCGCCACGGCGGCCACCCGCCGTCGTACGCTCCTGTGCGCCGGTACGTCCAGCAGAAGAAGGACCAGCACATGGCTCCCAAGAAGAAGAAGGTCTCCGGCCTCATCAAGCTGCAGATCCAGGCAGGCGCCGCGAACCCGGCGCCCCCCGTGGGCCCCGCCCTCGGTCAGCACGGCGTGAACATCATGGAGTTCTGCAAGGCCTACAACGCGGCCACGGAGTCCCAGCGCGGCAACATCGTCCCCGTGGAGATCACGGTGTACGAGGACCGCTCGTTCACCTTCGTCACGAAGACCCCGCCCGCCGCGCAGCTGATCAAGAAGGCCGCCGGCGTCGCCAAGGGCTCCGGTGTCCCGCACACCCAGAAGGTCGGCAAGCTCACCATGGACCAGGTCCGGGAGATCGCCGAGACCAAGAAGGAAGACCTCAACGCCAACGACATCGACGCCGCGGCGAAGATCATCGCCGGCACCGCCCGCTCGATGGGCATCGAGGTCGAGTGATCGGCCTCGGCTGATCACCACCCACCGTTATTGACGTGGCAGGACCGAGCGCGGTCCGCAGACCACAACTGCACAAGGAGAAGAAGCAGATGGCAAAGCGCAGCAAGGCATACCAGGCGGCGGCGGCCCGGATCGGCGAGGGGCTCTACAGCCCGGCCGAGGCCGTGGCCCTGGCCAAGGAGATCGACACGGCCAAGACCGACTCCACCGTGGAGGTCGTCCTCCGGCTCGGCGTGGACCCCCGCAAGGCGGACCAGATGGTCCGCGGCACGGTGAACCTGCCCAACGGCACGGGCAAGACCGCCCGCGTCGTCGTCTTCGCGACCGGCGACAAGGCCGCCGCCGCGGAGGAGGCCGGCGCCGACCACGTGGGCTCCGACGACCTGATCGCCCGCATCCAGGGCGGCTGGACCGACTTCGACGCCGCCGTGGCGACCCCGGACATGATGGGCAAGGTGGGGCGCCTGGGCAAGGTGCTCGGCCCGCGCAACCTCATGCCGAACCCGAAGACGGGCACCGTCACCATGGACGTGGCCAAGGCCGTCAACGACATCAAGGGCGGCAAGATCGACTTCCGCGTCGACAAGCACTCGAACCTGCACTTCATCGTGGGCAAGACCTCCTTCGAGGTCGAGAAGCTGGCCGAGAACTACGGCGCCGCGCTCGAGGAGATCCTGCGCCTGAAGCCATCCGCCTCGAAGGGCCGCTACATCACCAAGGCGACCGTCTCGACCACGTTCGGCCCGGGCATCCCGGTCGACCCGAACGCCACCGAGGTCGTCCTCGGCGCCTGACGCCGGACACCGGGCCCCCACGGGCCCGCACGGGGGGCCCGGCCGCTGCGGCCGGGCCCCCCGTCGTTCCACCCACGCGAACCCGGGGGCACCGCCGCCCTCCGGAAGGGAGTCCCCGTGATCGAGCACCCCCCAGTGCGGATCGAGCAGATGCGCATCCCCGACGACTTCGACGCCGCCGCCCAGGAGCTGCTGGGCCGGGTGGCCGGTCTCGTGCGCCGGTCCCGGCAGCACGTCTGGGGCATCTCGGACCTCACCGGCGACGCGCAGGAGCTCTACCGCGACCTGCTGGACCCCTTCGAGCGGGTCGTGGTGCTGCTGGCCTGGGCCGGGGACCGGCTCGCCGGGCGGGCCGAGGTGCGCCTGCCGCTGGTGGCCGCCACCGGGACCGCGCACATCACCGTCGACGTGGACCCCGAGGTCACCTCCCAGGGCACCGGCAGCGAGCTGCTCAGCGCCGCCGAGCAGCTCGCGGTGGGCGAGTCCCGCCGGCACCTGAGCATCCAGACCGAGCACCCCGGCCCGGAGGAGATCCAGGGCGACGGCAGCGTGACCGGCGTCTTCCCCGTGGTCACCCCGGGCATGGTCGAGTGGGTCGACGCCGCGGACGGCTCCGGCCGCCTGCCCGTCTCCAACCGGCAGACCCGCTTCGCCCTCCACGCCGGGTACCGGCTGGAGTCGGTCAGCGACTTCGGCGTCCTGGAGGTCCCCCTCTCGCCGACCCGCGTGCAGACGCTGCTGCGCGAGGTCGAGGCCTCGCCGGCGCCGGAGGAGTACCGCATCCACGTGTGGGCCGGGCCCGCTCCCGAGGAGCGGCTCGACGAGCTCGCGGCCCTGCACTCCCGCATGGCCGCCGACTCCTTCCTGGCGCCGGCGGCGGCCGACCCCGAGCCCTGGGACGCCGAGCGGGTGCGCCGCACCGAGCAGCTGCGCGCCGAGGCCGGCAACGTGTCCCTGGTCGCCGTCGCCGAGCGGGGGACCACCGGTCACCTGGTCGGGATGACCGAGATCGTCCTGGCGGGGGAGGACCCGGTGATCGGGATGCAGGACGAGACCGTGGTGCTGCGCGAGCACCGCCGCCGCTGGATCGCCACCCGGCTCAAGCTGGCGAACCTGCAGCAGCTGGAGCGGCTGGCCCCGGCGGTGCGCACCGTGTACTCGTGGTCCCACAGCGGCGACGACCGGATGAGCCGGGTCAACAGCCGGCTCGGCTTCCGGGTCGCCGGGCGCAGCGGCGTGTGGTCCCGCGACCTCCCGCCCGCCTGACCGGCCCGGGGCGGGCCCGATTTGGCGCGTGCGGGCCCCTCGGGTAGGGTGGGGCGTACCAAAGACCGCCGGTCGTGTTCTCCCCTGCCCCGCGCGTCCTGTCTCAGGAGCGTGCGCCACGGGGAGCAGCCGTAAGAGTTCCGCCAGGAACGGCCAGCGCAGGTGAACCAGCACAGCGTGCACGCCCCCGACCGGGGCGGGCCGTTCGAGCCCCGGGCATCTGCGCGGGGCTTTTTCTGTGCCCGGGCCCTTCCGGCAGCGCCCGGCATCGAAGACCGGAAGGAGTACCATGGCGAACCCGGAAAAGGCAGCCGCGGTCGCCGAGTTGAAGGAACTGTTCTCCAACTCGGACGCCGCTGTCCTGACGGAGTACCGCGGCCTCACCGTGGCCCAGCTCAAGGAGCTGCGCCGCTCGCTCGGTGAGAACGCCGAATACGCCGTGGTGAAGAACACGCTGACCGCGATCGCGGCCAAGGAGATGGGCATCGACGCGTTCGACGGCCAGCTCGCCGGCCCGAGCGCGATCGCCTTCATCTCGGGGGACCCCGTCGAGGCCGCCAAGAGCCTGCGTGACTTCGCCAAGGCGAACCCGCAGCTCGTCGTCAAGGGCGGTTACCTCGAGGGCAAGGCCCTCAGCGAGGCGGAGATCAAGCAGCTCGCGGACCTCGAGTCCCGCGAGGTGCTGCTGGCCAAGGTGGCCGGTGCCGCCAAGGCGTCCCTGTCCCAGGCCGCGGCGCTGTTCCAGGCCCCGCTGTCCAAGACCGTCCGTACGGCCGAGGCGCTGCGCGCCAAGGTCGAGGAGCAGGGCGCCTGACCAGCACCCCGCCGCGAGGCACATTCTCACCACGGAACCAGACCGTCCCGCGCCGACGAACCCGGCCGGGGCACACCATCGAAAAGGAGCCACACCATGGCCAAGCTCACCACCGCTGAACTGATCGACGCGTTCAAGGAGCTCTCCCTCATCGAGCTCTCCGAGTTCGTCAAGGCCTTCGAGGAGACCTTCGACGTCACCGCCGCCGCCCCCGTGGCCGTCGCCGGTGCCGCCGCTCCGGCCGCCGCCGCCGAGGAGGCCGAGGAGCAGACCGAGTTCGACGTCGTGCTCGAGGCCGCCGGCGACAAGAAGATCCAGGTCATCAAGGAGGTCCGCGCGCTGACCTCCCTCGGCCTCAAGGAGGCCAAGGACCTCGTGGACTCGGCCCCCAAGGCCGTCCTCGAGGGCGCCAACAAGGAGGCCGCGGACAAGGCCAAGGAGGCCCTCGAGGGCGCCGGCGCCACCGTCACCCTCAAGTAGTCCCTCCCGGACGCGCCGCGGCGCGACCGTTCCCGCGAGGCCCCGGACGCTCGGCGTCCGGGGCCTCGCGCCGTGCCCGGCGAGGTGTGGGACACTGGGGGCACAACCACATCGGCCGCCCACCCGCAGCGGGAGAGTCCGCCGCCGTCCGCCCCCGGACGGCCGGCGGCGCCGAAGGAGCAAATCCTCCCCGGGAATCTCTCAGGCACCCGTACCGCTGCGAGCAGGCCACTCTGAAGAGGCCCCCCTGCCCACGGCCACCGGCCCGGGCGGAGGGCCACCGACGGTGCAGGCCGGCTCCCGCCCGGGGCCGGCGAAAACTCTCAGGTCAGCGAACAGAGCGGGGAGGGTCCGACGGGCCCCACCGGGCCTCGAACCACGAGGAGCTGACCTTGTCCTTCCTTCCACGCCACCTCGGACCCGACGCCGCCGAGACCGCGATCATGCTCGAGACCGTCGGCGCGGGCGCGCTCGACGAGCTCGTCGCCCGCGCGGTCCCCCGGAGCATCGCCGCCGACGAGCCCCTGCGGCTGCCGGAGCCCATGTCCGAGCACGAGGCCCTCACCGCCCTGCGCCGGATCGCGGCGAAGAACCGGGTGATGACGCAGATGATCGGGCAGGGCTACGCCGAGACCGTCACCCCGCCCGCGCTGCGCCGCAACATCCTCGAGAACCCCGCCTGGTACACCTCCTACACGCCGTACCAGCCGGAGATCTCCCAGGGCCGGCTCGAGGCCCTGCTGACCTTCCAGAACGCCGTCATGGACCTCACGGGCCTGGACCTGGCCAACGCCTCCCTGCTCGACGAGGCCACCGCCGTGGCCGAGGCCGTGCTCATGATGCGCCGGGCCAACCGCCGCTCCGGCAGCCGCCGCGTCGCCGTGGACTCCCGCGCCCTCCCGCAGACCCTCGCCGTGCTGCGCGGCCGCTGCCGGGCCGTGGGCATCGACCTGGTCGTCGCCGACCTCGCCGAGGGGCTGCCCGAGGGCGAGTTCTTCGGCGTGGTCCTGACCCAGGTGGGCGTGGACGGGGACGTCGCCGACCTGGCGGAGCGCACGGAGCAGGCCCACGCGCAGGGCGCGCTCGTGGCCGTCGCCACGGACCTGCTGGCCCTCACCCTGCTGCGCTCACCGGGGGAGCAGGGCGCGGACATCGCCGTCGGCTCCGCCCAGCGCTTCGGGGTGCCCCTGTTCTTCGGCGGGCCCCACGCCGCGTTCATGGCCTGCCGCAAGGGCCTGGAGCGCAATCTGCCCGGCCGCCTGGTGGGCGTCTCGGTGGACTCCTCCGGCCGGCCGGCCTACCGGCTGGCGCTGCAGACCCGCGAGCAGCACATCCGCCGCGAGAAGGCCACCTCCAACATCTGCACGGCCCAGGCGCTGCTGGCCATCGTCGCCGGCGCCTACGCCGCCTACCACGGCGCCGACGGGCTGCGCGCCATCGCCGAGCGCGTGCACGGGCTCGCCGCGCGGCTGGCCGCGGGGCTCACCGCGGCCGGGGTGCCGGTGGTGCACGGCACGTTCTTCGACACCGTCCTGGCCGAGGTGCCCGGGCGCGCCGACGCGGTCGTCGCCGCCGCCGCGGAGCGCGGCATCAACGTGCGCCGGGCCGGCGCGGACCACGTGTCCGTCTCGGTGGGGGAGCCCCACGGCGAGCGCGACGTGGACGCGGTGCTCGCCGCCTTCGGGGCGGCCGCCCCCGAGGACGGCGCCGCCGGCTGGGACCTGCCGGACGCGCTGCTGCGCACCGACTCCTACCTCGCCCACCCGGTGTTCACCCTGCACCGCTCCGAGACCGCGATGATGCGCTGGCTGCGCTCCCTCGCGGACAAGGACCTGGCCCTGGACCGCACCATGATCCCGCTGGGCTCCTGCACCATGAAGCTCAACGCGGCCGCGGAGATGGAGCCCATCAGCTGGCCCGAGTTCGCCTCGATCCACCCGCTGGCCCCGGAGGAGCAGACCGTCGGCTACCGGGAGCTCATCGCCCAGCTGGAGTCCTGGCTCGCGGAGATCACCGGCTACGCCGCCGTGTCCGTCCAGCCCAACGCCGGGTCCCAGGGGGAGCTCGCCGGCCTGCTGGCGATCCGCCGCTACCACCTCTCCCGCGGCGACGACCGGCGCACCACGATCCTCATCCCGTCCTCCGCCCACGGCACCAACGCGGCGTCCGCGGTGCTCGCCGACCTGAAGGTCGTGGTCGTGGCCACCGCCGGGGACGGCTCCGTGGACCTGGACGACCTCGACGCCAAGATCGCGGCCGTGGGGGACGAGCTCGCCGGGATCATGATCACCTACCCCTCCACGCACGGGGTGTTCGAGGAACAGGTCACCGCCGTGTGCGCGGCCGTGCACGACGCCGGCGGGCAGGTCTACGTGGACGGCGCCAACCTCAACGCCCTCATGGGCCTGGCCCGTCCCGGCCGCTTCGGCGGGGACGTCTCCCACCTGAACCTGCACAAGACCTTCTGCATCCCGCACGGCGGCGGCGGGCCCGGGGTGGGGCCGGTGGCGGTCGCCGAGCACCTGGTGCCGTTCCTGCCCGAGGACCCGGCCGCCGCGGGCGCGGGCGCGGGCGCCGAGACCTTCCCCGTCTCCCAGGCCCGCTACGGCTCCGCCGGGGTGCTGCCGATCTCCTGGATGTACATCGCCATGGCCGGCGCCGAGGGGCTCACCGCGTCCTCGCGCACCGCGATCCTCAGCGCCAACTACGTCTCCGCCCGGCTCGCGGACGTCTTCCCGACGCTCTACACCGGCCCCGGCGGACTCGTGGCCCACGAGTGCATCCTGGACCTGCGCCCCCTCACCAAGGCCTCCGGGGTCACCGCCGAGGACGTGTGCAAGCGGCTGGTCGACTACGGCTTCCACGCCCCCACGCTCGCGTTCCCCGTGGCCGGCACCCTGATGGTCGAGCCCACCGAGTCCGAGAACCTCGCCGAGCTGGACCGCTTCGTGGCCGCGATGCGCGCCATCCACGCCGAGATGCAGGCCGTGGCCGACGGCGAGGTGGCGCTGGAGGACTCCGTGCTCCGCCACGCCCCGCACACCGCGGAGGTGCTCACGGCCGACTCCTGGGAGCGCGCCTATCCGCGCTCCCAGGCCGCCTACCCGCTGCCCGAGCTGCGGCTGGCGAAGTACTGGGTGCCCGTGGGCCGGGTGGAGAACGCCGCCGGGGACCGCAACCTGGTCTGCAGCTGCCCGCCGATCGAGGCCTTCGCCTCGCCCGCGCCGGCGGAGGCCGCCCGATGAGCGCCCGCACCACGCCGCTGGCGGCCGCCCACCGGGAGGCCGGTGCCGTGAGCACCGACTTCGGCGGCTGGCAGATGCCCCTCAAGTACGGCAACGACGTCGCCGAGCACCACGCGGTGCGCCGGGCCGCCGGGGTCTTCGACCTGTCCCACATGGGCGAGATCGCCGTGGAGGGCCCGGACGCGGCCGCGTTCCTGGACGCGGCGGTCGTCTCCCGGCTGAGCGCCGTCGCCACCGGCCGGGCCAAGTACTCGCTGCTGGTCGACGAGGCCGGACGGGTCCTCGACGACCTCATCGTCTACCGCCTGGCCGAGGACCGCTTCCTGGTGGTGCCCAACGCCGGGAACACGGCGGCCGTGCTGCGGGCGCTGGAGGAGCGCGCGCACGGCCACGACGTCACGGTGGAGGACCGCACGGAGGCCACCGCGCTGGTGGCCGTCCAGGGCCCCGCGGCCCAGGACACCCTGCTCGCCGCCGGGTGCGCCGACCCGGACGCCGTGCGGGGGCTCGGGTACTACGCCTGCACGCCCGGCGAGGTCGCCGGGGTGCCCGCGCTCGTGGCCCGCACCGGGTACACCGGCGAGGACGGCTTCGAGCTCTACGTGGCCCCCGAGCACGCGCGCACCGTGTGGGACGCGCTGCTCGCCGCGGGGGAGGGCCGCGGGGTCGTCCCCGCCGGGCTCGCCGCCCGCGACTCGCTGCGCCTGGAGGCGGGGATGCCGCTGTACGGCCACGAGCTGGGCCCGGACATCACGCCGTTCGAGGCCGGGCTGGGCCGGCTCGTGGCGGCGGCGCTGCGCGGCAAGGGCGAGTTCGTGGGGCGGGCCGCGCTCGAGGCGCAGGCGGCCGAGCCCCCGGCCCGGGTGCTCGTGGGGCTCCGGGGGCTCACCCGCCGCCCGGTCCGGGCCGGGAACGCGGTGCTCGCGGGGGACGAGACGGTCGGCGAGGTCACCAGCGGCGTCCCGTCGCCGACCCTCGGCCACCCGGTGGCCATGGCCCTCGTGCGGCCGGCGGCGCTGGAGGCCGGGGTCCCGCTCGAGGCCGACGTGCGGGGCCGCCGTGCGCCCGTGGAGGTCGTCGGGCTGCCCTTCTACCGCCGCGGCTGAGACGCACGGCACGAAATTCCTCATCCTACGGCCGGTGGGCGCCCGCGTCCACCGGCCGGGTGGACAGACCGGCGAGTCCGGCCTATGCTGTTTATTTGCGTTGTCCCTCATTCTGCGTGCCTTCATATAGCGGTGGGCACCCCCGGGGCGCGAACCAGCGGCTCAGCGCGCTGGACCTCGCACACCCGTATCCCCGATCTCGGGAACTGCGCGATTCAACTGCAGGTCTGTGGAAGGAATCCATCTTGGTCGCCTCGAGCACCGATTCGAACGTAACCGCTAACCGACCGGCCGACGGGGACCTCCCGCGCCGCATCTCCTTCGCCAAGATCCACGAGCCGCTGGACGTGCCGAACCTGCTGGCCCTCCAGACGGACAGCTTCGACCGGCTCGTCGGCAACGAGCGCTGGCAGGCCCGCGTCCAGCAGGCCGTCGAGAACGGTGAGCAGGGCATCGCCCGCACCTCCGGGCTCTCCGACATCTTCGAGGAGATCTCCCCGATCGAGGACTTCCAGGGCACCATGTCCCTGTCCTTCTCGGAGCCGGAGTTCTACGAGCCCAAGTACACCATGGACGAGTGCAAGGACCGGGACGCCACGTACTCGGCGCCCCTGTACGTCAAGGCCGAGTTCATGAACAACAACACGGGCGAGATCAAGCAGCAGACCGTGTTCATGGGCGACTTCCCGCTGATGACCGAGAAGGGCACCTTCGTCATCAACGGCACCGAGCGTGTCGTCGTGTCCCAGCTCGTGCGCTCCCCGGGCGCCTACTTCGAGCGCGGCCAGGACCGCACCTCGGACAAGGACATCTACTCCGCGAAGATCATCCCGTCCCGCGGGGCCTGGTTCGAGCTGGAGATCGACAAGCGGGACCAGGTGGGCGTGCGCCTGGACCGCAAGCGCAAGCAGTCCGTGACCGTGCTGCTCAAGGCCCTGGGCTGGAGCGAGTCCCGCATCCTCGAGGAGTTCGGGGAGTTCGACTCGATCCGCGCCACCCTCGAGAAGGACACCGTCGACTCGCGCGAGGACGCGCTGCTGGACATCTACCGCAAGCTGCGTCCGGGGGAGCCGCCCACGGTCGACGCCGCGCAGGCGCTGCTGGACAACATGTACTTCAACGCCAAGCGCTACGACCTCGCCAAGGTGGGTCGCTACAAGATCAACCGCAAGCTGGGCCTGGACAAGGCGTTCGAGGACGAGGACGCCTCGGTGCTCTCGGTCGACGACATCGTGGCGATGATCCGCTACCTCGTGACCCTGCACGCCGGCGGCGCCACCATGCCGGGCGTGCGCAACGGCGAGGCCCGCGAGATCGTCGTGGACGTCGACGACATCGACCACTTCGGCAACCGCCGCATCCGCGCGGTCGGCGAGCTGATCGAGAACCAGATCCGCACCGGGCTCTCCCGCATGGAGCGGGTCGTGCGCGAGCGCATGACCACGCAGGACGTCGAGGCGATCACCCCGCAGACCCTGATCAACATCCGCCCCGTCGTGGCGGCGATCAAGGAGTTCTTCGGCACCTCGCAGCTGTCGCAGTTCATGGACCAGAACAACCCGCTGGCCGGTCTGACGCACAAGCGGCGCCTGTCCGCGCTGGGCCCCGGCGGTCTCTCCCGCGACCGCGCCGGCATGGAGGTCCGCGACGTCCACCCGTCGCACTACGGCCGCATGTGCCCGATCGAGACCCCCGAGGGCTCCAACATCGGCCTCATCGGCTCGCTGGCGACCTACGGGCGGATCAACCCGTTCGGCTTCATCGAGACCCCGTACCGCAAGGTCGTGGACGGCGTGGTGACCGACGACGTCGAGTACCTCACCGCCGACGACGAGCGCGGCGTCACGATCGCGCAGGCCAACGCCCCGCTGACGGCCGACAACCGGTTCGCCGAGGACGCCGTGCTCGCGCGCGCCGCCGACGGCTCCGGCGAGGCCGTGCTGGTCGACCCCACCGCGGTGCAGTTCATGGACGTGTCCCCGCGGCAGATGGTGTCCGTGGCGACCGCGCTCATCCCGTACCTCGAGCACGACGACGCCAACCGCGCGCTCATGGGCGCCAACATGCAGCGCCAGGCCGTGCCGCTGCTCGAGTCCGAGGCCCCCCTCGTGGGCACCGGCATGGAGCGCTACGCGGCCCTGGACGCCGGCGACTCGGTGCTGGCCCGCAAGGCCGGCGTGGTCGAGGAGGTCTCCGCGAACCTCGTGCGGGTGCTCAACGACGACGGGACGACCACCGTCTACCCGATCAACAAGTTCACGCGCTCCAACCCGGGCAACACCTACAACCAGCGCGTGATCGTCTCCGAGGGCGAGCGCGTCGAGGAGCGCTCGGTCATCGCCGACGGCCCCTCCACGGACCAGGGCGAGCTGGCCCTGGGCAAGAACCTGCTGGTGGCCTACATGTCCTGGGAGGGCCTCAACTACGAGGACGCGATCATCCTCTCCCAGCGGATGGTCTCCGAGGACGTGCTCACCTCGATCCACATCGAGGAGCACGAGATCGACGCCCGCGACACCAAGCTGGGCGCCGAGGAGATCACCCGGGACATCCCGAACGTGTCCGAGGAGGTGCTGTCCGCCCTCGACGAGCGCGGCATCATCCACATCGGCGCCGAGGTCCAGGCCGGGGACATCCTGGTCGGCAAGGTCACGCCCAAGGGCGAGACCGAGCTCACCCCGGAGGAGCGGCTGCTGCGGGCGATCTTCGGCGAGAAGTCCCGCGAGGTGCGCGACACGTCCCTGAAGGTGCCCCACGGCGAGTCCGGCACCGTCATCGGCGTGCGCGTCTTCGACCGCGACGACGAGGACGACGACCTGCCCGCGGGCGTCAACCAGGTGGTCCGGGTGTACGTGGCGCAGAAGCGCAAGATCACCGACGGCGACAAGCTCGCCGGCCGGCACGGCAACAAGGGCGTCATCTCGAAGATCCTGCCGCTGGAGGACATGCCGTTCCTGGAGGACGGCACCCCGGTGGACATCATCCTCAACCCGCTGGGCGTGCCCGGGCGCATGAACCTGGGGCAGGTCCTCGAGGTGCACACCGGCTGGCTGGCCAAGCAGGGCTGGAACATCGAGGGCGAGCCCGAGTGGCTGGACCGGCTGCCGAACTTCCCGAAGCAGTCGGGCCCCACGAACGTGGCGACCCCCGTGTTCGACGGCGCGCGCGAGGAGGAGATCTTCGACCTCCTCGACCACACCAACCCGACCCGCGACGGCGTGCGCCTGATCGACCGGACCGGCAAGGCCCGGCTGTTCGACGGCCGCTCCGGCGAGCCGTTCCCCGACCCGGTGTCGGTGGGCTACCAGTACATCCTGAAGCTCCACCACCTGGTCGACGACAAGATCCACGCGCGCTCCACCGGCCCGTACTCCATGATCACCCAGCAGCCGCTGGGTGGTAAGGCGCAGTTCGGCGGCCAGCGCTTCGGCGAGATGGAGGTCTGGGCCCTCGAGGCGTACGGCGCCGCCTACACGCTGCAGGAGCTGCTGACGGTCAAGTCCGACGACGTGCACGGGCGCGTGAAGGTCTACGAGGCCATCGTCAAGGGCGAGAACATCCCCGAGCCGGGTGTTCCCGAGTCCTTCAAGGTGCTCATCAAGGAGATGCAGTCGCTGTGCCTGAACGTCGAGGTGCTCTCGGCCGACGGCAACACCATCGAGATGCGCGATTCGGATGACGAGGTCTTCCGGGCGGCCGAGGAGCTGGGCATCGATCTCTCGCACTCCGAGCCCAGCTCGGTCGAAGAGGTCTGAGACCCTCCCTCCACCCCCGACGAGACGTCACCCTTTCCAGAGAAAGAGATAAAGGACCCTCATGTCCAACGAATCTTCACTTGGCCTCATGCGGATCGGTCTTGCGACCGCGGAGGACATCCGGACCTGGTCGTACGGCGAGGTCAAGAAGCCGGAGACCATCAACTACCGCACGCTCAAGCCGGAGAAGGACGGCCTGTTCTGCGAGAAGATCTTCGGCCCCACCCGGGACTGGGAGTGCTACTGCGGCAAGTACAAGCGGGTGCGCTACAAGGGCATCATCTGCGAGCGCTGCGGCGTGGAGGTCACCCGCGCCAAGGTGCGCCGCGAGCGGATGGGCCACATCGAGCTCGCCGCTCCCGTCACCCACATCTGGTACTTCAAGGGCGTGCCCTCGCGGCTGGGCTACCTGCTGGACCTGGCCCCGAAGGACCTCGAGAAGGTCATCTACTTCGCGGCGTACATGATCACCTCCGTGGACGAGGACGCCCGCCACGACGACCTGCCGAACCTGCAGGCCGCCGTGGACCGGGAGAAGGCCCAGATGGAGGCCACCCGCGACGCGGACATCGCCGCGATCGCCCGTGACCTCGAGACCGAGCTCGGCCGGGTCGAGGAGGAGGGCGGCAAGGCCGCGGAGAAGCGCAAGCTCCGCGACTCCGCCGACCGCCAGATGGCCAACGTGCGCAAGCGCGCCAACCTGGAGGTCGACCGCCTCGAGCAGGTCTGGGACCGCTTCAAGAACCTCAAGGTCAACGACCTCGAGGGCGACGAGGCGCTCTACCGCGTGATGGTGGACCGCTACGGCATGTACTTCGAGGGCTCGATGGGCGCCGAGGCGATCAAGAAGCGCCTGGAGACCTTCGACCTCGAGGCGGAGGCCGAGTCCCTGCGCGAGACCATCGCCACCGGCAAGGGCCAGCGCAAGACCCGCGCCCTGAAGCGGCTCAAGGTCGTCAACGCGTTCCTGACCACGGACAACTCCCCGCTGGGCATGGTCCTGGACGCCGTCCCGGTGATCCCGCCGGAACTGCGCCCCATGGTCCAGCTCGACGGCGGCCGCTTCGCCACCTCGGACCTCAACGACCTCTACCGGCGCGTGATCAACCGCAACAACCGCCTCAAGCGGCTGCTGGACCTCGGCGCCCCGGAGATCATCGTCAACAACGAGAAGCGGATGCTCCAGGAGGCCGTGGACTCGCTGTTCGACAACGGCCGCCGCGGCCGGCCGGTCACCGGGCCGGGCAACCGGGCGCTGAAGTCGCTGTCCGACATGCTCAAGGGCAAGCAGGGCCGGTTCCGCCAGAACCTGCTCGGCAAGCGCGTCGACTACTCGGGCCGCTCGGTCATCGTGGTCGGCCCGCAGCTGAAGCTGCACCAGTGCGGCCTGCCCAAGCAGATGGCGCTCGAGCTGTTCAAGCCGTTCGTGATGAAGCGGCTCGTGGACCTCAACCACGCGCAGAACATCAAGTCCGCCAAGCGGATGGTCGAGCGCTACCGCCCCCAGGTGTGGGACGTGCTGGAGGAGGTCATCACCGAGCACCCCGTGCTGCTCAACCGTGCCCCCACCCTGCACCGTCTCGGCATCCAGGCGTTCGAGCCGCAGCTCGTCGAGGGCAAGGCCATCCAGCTCCACCCGCTCGTGTGCGGCGCGTTCAACGCCGACTTCGACGGCGACCAGATGGCCGTGCACCTGCCCCTGTCCCCGGAGGCCCAGGCCGAGGCCCGCATCCTGATGCTGTCCTCGAACAACATCCTGAAGCCCTCGGACGGCAAGCCGATCGCCCTGCCCTCGCAGGACATGATCATCGGCCTCTACCACCTCACCACCGTCCGCGAGGGCGAGGTGGGGGAGGGCCGGTCGTTCTCCTCCGTGGCCGAGGCGATCATGGCCCACGACGCGGGCAGGCTGCACCTGAACGCGCTGTGCCGGATCGAGCTGGAGGACTTCGTGCCCTTCGAGGGCTGGACCGCCCCCGAGGGCTGGGAGCCGGGCCGGCCGGTGGTGGTGGAGACCACCCTGGGCCGCGTGCTGTTCAACGACACGCTGCCGCAGGACTACCCCTGGGACGAGGCCGTCGCGGACAAGAAGCACCTGTCCGCGCTGGTCAACGACCTCGCGGAGCGCTACCCGATGGTGACGGTGGCGCACACGCTGGACGAGCTCAAGGACGCCGGGTTCCACTGGGCGGCCCGCTCGGGCGTGACCGTGGCGATCTCCGACATCGCGACCCCGCCGGAGAAGCCCGCCATCATGGAGGGCTACGAGGCGCAGGCCGCGAAGATCCAGGGCCAGTACGACCGCGGTCTGATCGACGACGACGAGCGCCGCTCGGAGCTGATCGACATCTGGACCAAGGCCACCGACGAGGTCGCCGAGGCCATGCAGGCCAACCTCTCGCCGCTGAACACCATCAACCGCATGGTGTCCTCCGGCGCCCGAGGCAACTGGATGCAGGTCCGCCAGATCGCCGGCATCCGCGGGCTCGTGTCCAACCCGAAGGGCGAGATCATGCCCCGCCCGATCAAGTCCTCGTACCGCGAGGGCCTGTCGGTGCTGGAGTACTTCATCGCGACCCACGGCGCCCGCAAGGGCCTGGCCGACACCGCGCTGCGCACGGCGAACTCGGGCTACCTGACCCGTCGTCTCGTGGACGTCTCCCAGGACGTCATCGTGCGCGAGGCGGACTGCATGACGGAGCGCGGCCTGAACCTGCCGCTCGCCGACGTGCAGGAGACCGGCGCCCGCACCCTGCACGAGGACATCGAGAACACCGTGCACGGCCGCGTGCTCGCGGTCGACGCGGTGGACGCGAACGGCGAGATCCTGGCCTCGGCCGGAACGGACCTCTCCGACCCGCTGATCCACGCGCTGTTCACCGGCGGGATCGACACGGTGCGCGTGCGCTCCGTGCTGACCTGCGAGTCCGCGGTCGGCGTGTGCGCGGCGTGCTACGGCCGCTCCCTGGCGTCCAACCAGCTCGTGGACATCGGCGAGGCGGTGGGCATCATCGCCGCGCAGTCGATCGGCGAGCCGGGCACCCAGCTGACGATGCGCACCTTCCACACCGGTGGTGTCGCGTCCTCGGACGGTGACATCACGCAGGGTCTGCCCCGTATCCAGGAGCTCTTCGAGGCCCGCACGCCCAAGGGCGTCGCGCCGATCTCGGAGGTCGCCGGGCGGGTCAGCCTCGAGGACACCGAGAAGTCGCTGAAGGTCGTCGTGACCCCGGACAACGGGGACGAGGCGATCGGCTACCCGGTGCTGCGGCGCGCCAAGCTCCTGGTGACCGAGGGGGACCACGTCGAGGTCGGCCAGCAGCTGGTCTCGGGCGCCGTGGACCCCAAGGAGGTGCTGCGCATCCGCGGTCCGCGGCAGGCGCAGAAGCACCTCGTGGACGAGGTGCAGCGCGTGTACCGCTCCCAGGGCGTGGGCATCCACGACAAGCACGTGGAGGTCATCGTGCGGCAGATGCTGCGCCGCGTGACGATCATCGAGTCGGGCGAGACGGACCTGCTGCCGGGCGAGCTCGTCGAGAACGTCCGCTTCCTGGAGGCCAACCGGAAGGCGGTGGCCGAGAGCACCCGGCCCGCCGCCGGCCGGCCGGAGCTGATGGGCATCACCAAGGCCTCGCTGGCCACCGACTCGTGGCTGTCGGCCGCGTCCTTCCAGGAGACCACCCGCGTGCTCACGCAGGCGGCCATGGAGGGCAAGTCCGACCCGCTGGTGGGCCTCAAGGAGAACGTGATCATCGGCAAGCTGATCCCTGCCGGCACCGGGCTCGCGCGGTACAACAACATCGACGTCGAGCCGACGGACGAGGCGAAGGCCTCGCTGTTCACGGAGCCGGGGGCGTTCTCGGACTTCAGCTACGCGGAGGAGAACTCCGCGCCGGCCGAGTTCCAGGCGATCCCGCTGGAGGACTACGACTTCGGCTCCAACTGAGGTCGGTGTCCTGACAACCACGTGATCACGCGGTGACCAGCACGGCAGCCCCGCCCCGGAGGACCACCTCCGGTGCGGGGCTGCCGCCGTTGTGGGGCGGGGCGCGCGTCCCCGGGAAGGAGACAGCAGGACCATGGCCAACTCGCCCAGCGGGGAGTCCGTGCTCGAGCGCGCGGACCGCATCCTCGCGGCCTTCACGGCGGAGGAGCCCCGGCTGACCGGGGCCGGGATCGCCGCCCGCACCGGGCTGCCTCCGGCCACGGCCCACCGGCTGGTGCGGGAGATGGCCCGCCGGGGGTGGCTCGACCGGGTCGAGGGCGGGCGCTACGTCGTCGGCACCCGGCTGTGGGAGCTGGCCAACCGGTCCTCCCGGGAGCTCGGCCTGGCCCAGGCCGCCCGCCCGTTCATGGGGGACATCCACGCGGTGCTGCGCCAGCACGTGCAGCTCGGCATCGTGGAGGGCCGGGAGGTGCTGCTGGTGGAGCGGCTCTCCCACCCGCGGGCGGTGCCGGTCCGCTCCGCGGTGGCGGGACGGCTGCCCCTGCACCTCTCGGCCACGGGCCTGGTGCTGCTGGCGCACGCCCCGGAGGACTTCCGGGTGAGCTATCTGGAGGGCCCGCTGCCGGCGCTCACGGAGCTCTCGCCCACGGACCCGGAGGTGCTCGCGGAGGAGCTCGCCCGCGTCCGGGCCGCCGGGCACGCCCTGCAGACGGGCTACCTGGAGACCGGCACGGCGGGCATCGCCGTGCCGGTGCGCGGGCGGGGCGACCAGGTGGTGGCGGGCCTGGGCGTCATCACCCCGGCCGGCGACCCCGCCGCGCGGGCGGGGGCCATCGTCCAGGCCCTGCACACCGCGGCGCACGGCATCCGGCGCACGCTGCGGGAGACCCACCGGGACACGGACGGCTGACGAATCCGCCGCCGTCCCGTTGAACGGACGCTCTGTGGTGGCGCCCACAGGCCGCTGAGACACTGGGCACATCCCGTCCATCGTCCCAGGAGCACCTATGAGCACCGAGCGCACCGTTTCCTCGACCCGTGTCGGCATCGTCGGCGCCGGCCCGGCGGGGCTCATGCTCGCCCACCTGCTGGGCCGGGCGGGGATCGAGAGCGTCGTGGTGGAGAAGCGCGATCCGGAGACCATCCACGCCACCCACCGCGCCGGCATCCTGGAGGCCGCCACGGTCCGGATGCTCACCGACTCGGGCGTGGACGGGCGGGTGCTCACCGAGGGCCACGAGCACCGGGGCACCGTCCTGCGCTTCCAGGGCGAGAGCCACCGCATCGACTTCCAGGAGCTCGTCGGCCACTCCGTGTGGCTCTACCCGCAGAACGAGGTGTTCCGAGACCTGGCCGCGGCCCGCGAGCGCGACGGCGGGGACGTGCGCTGGTCGGTCACGGACACCGAGGTCCTCGACCTGGACACCGACCGGCCCCGGATCCGTTTCACCGACGCCGAGGGCACGCCGTGCGAGGTCCGCTGCGACGTCCTGGTGGGCGCGGACGGCTCGCAGAGCATCTGTCGCCGCGCGATCCCGGAGCACGCGCGCACCGACAACTTCGTCGAGTACCCCTTCGCGTGGTTCGGCATCCTCACCCAGGCCCCGCCGAGCGCCCCCGAGCTGATCTACGCGAACTCCGAGCACGGCTTCGCCCTGATCTCCTCGCGCAGCGAGGAGGTCCAGCGCATGTACTTCCAGTGCGACCCGGACGAGGACGTCGACGAGTGGGACGACGAGCGGATCTGGGCCGAGCTGCAGCGCCGGGTCGACGGCCCGGACGGGCTGCGGCTGCAGCAGGGCCCGATCTTCGACAAGACCGTGCTGAGGTTCCGCTCCTACGTCTGCGAGCCCCTGCGCCACGGCCGGCTCTTCCTCGTGGGCGACGCCGGCCACACGGTGCCCCCGACCGGGGCGAAGGGCCTGAACCTGGCCTTCTGCGACGTCCGTGCCCTGGCCCCGGCCCTGGTCGACTTCTTCCGGGACGGCGACGACGCCGGGCTGGCCGGCTACTCGGCCACCGCCCTGGAGCGGGTCTGGAAGGCGCAGAACTTCTCCTACTGGGCGACCAACCTGCTGCACGCCCAGCCGGGGGAGAACCCGTTCCACCAGAAGCGCCGGCACGGGGAGTTCACCGCGATCACCTCGTCCGCCCGCGGCGCCGCCTACTTCGCCGAGTGCTACACCGGCTGGCCGGAGGACTGAGCCGCGGGCGCCGACCCGGCACCCGCCGGTGTGCGCAATGCGAACGCCTGTGCGAAATACGCACCGAGGCGCTAGAGTGCAGGAAGTCCTCCGCCGGACCGCCGTCCGGTGCGGCGGCCGCCCCGCAGCAGCGCCGCCACCCGCAACAGAGGAGTTGACCCATGGCAGAGGAAGACCAGGACGCGCTCGACGGCACCTTCGAGCCGGTCTCGTGGACCCGGGGCGCCGACGACGCGGCCGAGAGCCAGGCGCAGCTGAGCCGGGAGATGGACCGGATCAGCGAGGAGCACGCCGCCTCGGGGACCGCCGAGACCCAGCCGCGCCTGGACTACGCCCCGTACCGCAGCTCGGCGCTGCGCCACCCCACCAAGGACCTGCACCACGCGGACCCGGAGACCATCGAGCTGCACGCCCCCGCCTTCGGGGACCGGGACGTGCACGTGCTCGAGTCGGACCTGACCGTCCAGGCGCAAGGGGAGCCCATCGGGGAGCGGATCAAGATCCGCGGGCGGGTCCTCGACGGCGACGGCCGCCCGGTGCGCCGCCAGCTGGTGGAGATCTGGCAGGCCAACGCCGCCGGTCGCTACATCCACAAGCGCGACCAGCACCCGGCCCCGATCGACCCGAACTTCACGGGCGTGGGCCGGTGCCTCACGGGCGAGGACGGCTCCTACGAGTTCACCACCATCAAGCCCGGCCCGTACCCCTGGAAGAACCACCGCAACGCGTGGCGGCCCGCGCACGTGCACTTCTCGCTGTTCGGCACGGACTTCACCCAGCGGATGGTCACCCAGATGTACTTCCCCTCCGACCCGTTGTTCGACCTCGACCCGATCTACCGGTCCATCGTCGATCCCACGGCGCGCGAGCGGCTGGTGGCGCGCTACGACCACGAGGTCTCCGAGCACGAGTGGCTGCTCGGCTACCGCTGGGACATCGTGCTCAGCGGCTCCCACCGCACCTGGACGGAAGGCGAGACCGATGTCTGAGAACTCTTCGACCACCAAACTCGTGGCCACCCCCGGCCAGACCATCGGCCCCTTCTTCGGCTACGCGCTGCCCTACGAGGGGGGCGAGCAGCTCGTACCGTTCGGGCACCCGCAGGCGGTGCGGCTGCACGGGGACGTCCTCGACGGCCACGGGACGCCGGTGCCCGACGCCCTGCTGGAGATCTGGCAGGCCGACGGCAACGGCCAGGTCCCCTCCGCGCCCGGCTCGCTGCGGCGGGACGGCTGGACCTTCACCGGCTTCGGCCGCGCCCCGGTGGACCACGCCGGGCACTACACCTTCACGACCGTCGACCCGGGCCCGACCGAGCCGGGCAGGGCGCCGTTCATCGCGCTGACCCTCTTCGGTCGCGGCATCACGAACCGCCTGTTCACCCGCGTCTACCTGCCGGAGGACGCCGGGGCGCTGGCGGGAGACCCGCTGCTGGCCTCGCTGCCGGAGGAGCGCCGCCGCACCCTGATCGCCGAGCGGGAGGCCGACGGCTCCCTGCGCTTCGACGTGCGGCTCCAGGGGGAGGGGGAGACCGTCTTCCTCACCTATCCCCGCCACGAGCGGTGACCCGCCCGGACGGTGCTCCCGGCCGGGTCGGACCCCCGCGCCGGCAGCCGCACCCACCGCGCCGGCACCGACCGGCCGACTTCCCAGGAGGATCCGCATGACCGACGTCGGGCTGCTCAGCCCCGGGACCCACCGCGGCGCCGCGGCCACGAACGACACGGCGGTGCTCCAGGCGCTGCTGGACGCCGAGGCCGCGTGGGTCGCCGCGCAGGCCGGGGCCGGGCTGGCCCCGGCGGGCGCCGCCGGCTCCGCCCGGGCGGCCGCCCGGGCGGAGGACTACGACGCCGGGGACCTGGCCCGGCGCGCCGAGGGTGGCGGCAACCCCGTCATCCCGCTGCTGGCCGACTACCGCCGCCGCCTGGGCCGGCTCGACCCGGACGCGGTGCGCTTCGTCCACCGAGGGCTGACCAGCCAGGACGTCATGGACACCGCGATGATGCTGGTCGTCCGCCGCGCCGCCGAACCCCTGACCCGGGACCTGCGCACCGTCCGGGACGCCCTGGCCCGCCTCGCGGACGAGCACCGGGGCACCGTCCAGGCCGCCCGCACCCTCACCCAGCACGCCGTGCCCACCACCTTCGGGCTCAAGGCGGCCGGCTGGCTCGCCGGGCTGCAGGACCTCGAGGCGGACCTCGCCGAGCTCGCCCGCCCCCCGCTGGCCCTCGGCGGTGCCGCCGGCACCCTCGCCGGGACCGTGGCCCTGTTCCCGGACGCCCCGGACGCCCCGCAGCGGGCCCTGGACCTCGCCGGCGCCTGGGCGGGGCAGCTCGGCCTGGAGCTCCCGCCCCACGTGTGGCACACCACGCGCCGGCCCGTGCTGCGGGCCGCCCACGCCTTCGCGGCCGTGTGCGCGGCGCTGGGCCGGATCGCCAACGACGTGCTGCTGCTCTCCCGGCCCGAGCTCGGGGAGCTGCGCGAGCCCGCCGCCGAGGGTCGGGGCGTGTCCTCGGCGATGCCGCAGAAGCAGAACCCGGTCCTGTCGGTGCTGCTCAAGCGCACGGCCCTGAGCGCCCCGCAGCTGCTCGCGCAGGTCCACCTCGCCGCCGGCCAGTACGTGGACGAGCGCCCCGACGGGGCCTGGCACGCCGAGTGGCCGGCCCTGCGGGAGCTCGCCCGGCTCGCCGTCGCGGCGTCCTCGCACGCGGCCGAGCTGACCGGGGGCCTCGTCGTGGACCCGGCACGGATGCGCGCGAACCTCGAGGCCTCGGGCCCGGCCGTGCTCGCCGAGCGGATCAGCGCCGTCCTGGCCCCGTTGGTGCCCGCCGCCGGCGGCGCCACGGGCAAGCAGCAGGTACAGGACGCCGTGCGCGAGCACGCCACCGACCGCGATGGCCTGGTCGCCGCCCTCCTGACCCTGGCCGCAGGCGCTGCCCAGCCCGACGGCGCCCCGGTGAACGAGGCCTTCGTGGCCGGGCTGCTGGAGCCCACCGGCTACCTCGGGGCCCACGACCTGCTGATCGACCGCGTGCTCGAGCGCCACCACCGCACCACCCCAAGTCCGCCGCCCACCGCCCGACCGACCCCAGGAGACCCCGCATGAGCGTCCCCGTCCTGACCCTGGTCGAGTTCACCGACCGCCCCGCCCCCTCCCCGGAGGCGCCGCTGGTGGTGCTCGGGCCGTCGCTGGGCACCTCCGTGACCTCGCTGTGGTCGGCCACCGTCCGGGCGCTCGAGGGCGACTACCGGGTGGTCGGCTGGGACCTGCCCGGCCACGGCGCCTCGCCGGCCGCCGCGGAGGCCTTCGACATGGCCGAGCTCGCCCGGGGCGTGCTCGCCGCCGTGGACGGCTACTTCCGATCCCTCGGCGCGCCGGTCGACGGGCCGTTCTGCTACGCGGGGAACTCCGTGGGCGGCTGCGTGGGCCAGCAGCTGCTGCTCGACGCGCCGGAGCGCGTGGGCGCCGCGGTCCTGCTGGGCACCGCCGCCCGGGTCGGCGAGCCCGCCGGCTGGGCCGAGCGGGCCCGGCTCGTGGCCGCCGCCGGGACCCCCACCCAGGTCGAGGGCTCGGCCCGGCGGTGGTTCGCCCCCGGGTTCCTCCAGCGGGACCCGGTCGTGGCCACGGAGCTGCTGCACGACCTCCAGGATGCTGACCGCGCCTCCTACGCCCGGGTCTGCGAGGCCCTCGCTGGCTTCGACCTCCGGGACCGGCTCGGCGCCGTGGCAGCGCCCGTGCTGGCCGTGGCCGGCGCCCACGACATCCCGGTCCCGCCCGCGGCCGTCGAGCAGCTCGCCACGGCCACCGGCGGTCGCCTCGTCGTCGTCGAGGACGCGGGCCACCTGATCCCCGCCGAGGCCCCGCTGGAGGTCGCCCGCCTGCTGGCCGGGCATTTCGCCGCCGCCCGCACCGATCCCGAAGGAGACCGAGCATGAGCACCGACCCCTCCCGCACCGAGCAGCAGGCCCACGCCGAGGGCATGGCCGTGCGCCGGGAGGTGCTCTCCGACGCCCACGTGGACCGCGCCGAGGCGACCAAGGACGCGTTCACCACGGAGTTCCAGGACTTCATCACCCGCTACGCCTGGGGCGAGATCTGGACCCGCCCCGGCCTGGACCGCAGGATGCGCAGCGCCGTCACCCTCACCGCCCTGATCGCCGCCGGACACTGGGAGGAGTTCGAGATGCACGTGCGCGCCGCCCTGCGCAACGGCCTGACCCGCGAGGAGATCCAGGAGATCCTCCTCCAGTCGGCGATCTACCTCTCCGTGCCCTCCGCCAACAACGCCTTCAAGCACGCGAAGCAGGTCCTCGACGCCCTCGACGCCGAGGCCGCCGGCGACGGTACGCCCCCGCCCCGCTGATCCCCGACCGCCGCTCCCACCCCACGCCCCGCGACCGGTCTGCCCCGACGCCGGTCCCGACGCCCGGAAGGAATCCCATGACCGAGGCCTACCTCTACGACGCCGTGCGCACCCCCTTCGGCCGCTTCGGCGGCGCCCTGGCCGGCACCCGCCCCGACGACCTGGCCGCCCTGGTCGTCGGGGAGCTGGTGCGCCGCGCCCCCGGGCTGGACCCGGCCGCGATCGACGAGGTCGTGCTCGGCAACGCCAACGGCGCCGGGGAGGAGAACCGCAACGTCGCCCGCATGGCCACCCTGCTGGCCGGGCTGCCGGTGGGGGTCCCCGGCACCACCGTCAACCGCCTGTGCGGCTCCTCGCTGGACGCGGCGATGATCGCCTCCCGGCAGATCGGCGCGGGCGAGGCCGACCTGATGCTCGTGGGCGGGGTCGAGTCCATGAGCCGCGCCCCCTGGGTGCTGCCCAAGACCGAGAAGCCCTACCCGGCCGGAGACATGACCCTGGCCTCCACCACGCTGGGCTGGCGACTGGTCAACCCGAGGATGGACCCGGCCTGGACCGTGTCCCTGGGGGAGGCCACCGAGCAGCTGGCCGAACGCCACGGCATCACCCGGGAGCGGATGGACGAGTTCGCCTACACCTCCCACCAACGCACCCAGCAGGCCTGGGACGAGGGTTTCTACGACGACCTCACCGTGGCCGTCCCCGGCACCGAGCTGACCCGCGACGAGTCCGTGCGCGCCTCCTCCACCGTCGAGAAGCTGGCCGGGCTGAAGACCGTCTTCCGCACCCCGGAGCAGGGCGGCACCGTCACCGCCGGCAACGCCTCCCCGCTCAACGACGGCGCCTCGGCCGCCCTATTGGGCTCGGGGCGGGCCGCCGAGCTCACCGGACTGACTCCGCTGGCCCGGATCGCCGGCCGGGGCGCGGCGGCCAACGAACCGCAGTACTTCGGCTTCGCCCCCGTCGAGGCCGCCAACCGGGCCCTCAAGCGCGCCGAGATCACGTGGGAGGACGTCGCGGCCGTGGAGCTCAACGAGGCCTTCGCCGCCCAGTCCCTGGCCTGTGTCGACGCGTGGGGGATCGACCCGGGCATCGTCAACCGGCACGGCGGGGCCATCGCGATCGGCCACCCGCTCGGGGCCTCGGGCACCCGCGTCCTCGGCACCCTGGCCAAGTCCCTGCGAGCCTCAGGGGCCCGCTGGGGCGTGGCGGCGATCTGCATCGGCGTGGGCCAGGGACTGGCCGTCGTGCTCGAGAACCAGACCGCCTGAGACCCCTCCGACCACCAGAGAGGCACATCGCATGCTCACCATCGCAGAGGACTGCGCCCAGGCCGTGGCCGGCGTCCACGACGGCGCCACCGTCATGATCGGCGGCTTCGGCGTGGCCGGCCAGCCCGTCGAGCTCATCGACGCGCTGATCGAGACCGGCGCCACCGGTCTGACCGTCGTCAACAACAACGCCGGCAACGGGGACGTCGGGCTGGCCCGGCTCATCGGGCTGGGCCGGGTGGCCAAGATCATCTGCTCCTTCCCGCGCCAGTCCGACTCCTGGCACTTCGACGAGAAGTACCGGGCCGGGCAGATCGAGCTCGAGGTCGTGCCCCAGGGCAACCTCGCCGAGCGCATCCGGGCCGCCGGGGCCGGGATCGGGGCGTTCTTCACCCCCACCGGCTACGGCACCCCGCTGGCCGAGGGCAAGGAGGTGAGGGAGATCGAGGGCCGCCACTACGTCCTGGAGCACCCCATCCGGGCCGACTTCTCCCTGACCAAGGCGCACGTCGCCGACCGGGCCGGCAACCTCGTCTACCGCAAGACCGCCCGCAACTTCGGCCCCATCATGGCCGCCGCGGCCACCACCTCCATCGTGCAGGTCACCGACGTCGTGGCCCGCGGGGCGCTGGACCCCGAGGTCGTCGTCACCCCCGGCATCTACGTGGACACGGTCGTGCGGATCCCCGCCCCGGCCACCACCGACCCCCGAGAGGAGCGCTGAGATGAACCAGCACCCGAGCACGGACCCGGGCACCGGCACGGAGGAGGCCGGCGGCGCGGGGGAGGACCGCGCGGACGCGGTGCCCATGACGTCGCCGACGCCCCTGTCCCCGGACGAGCTGGCCCGGGTGGTGGCCCGGGACATCCCCGCGGGCTCCTACGTCAACCTGGGGATCGGGCAGCCGACCCTCGTCGCCGACCACCTCTCTGCCGAGGACGACGTCACCCTGCACACCGAGAACGGGATGCTCGGCATGGGCCCCGCGGCCCGGGACGAGGAGGTGGACCCCGACCTCATCAACGCCGGGAAGGTGCCCGTGGTCGAGACGCCGGGCTGCTCCTACTTCCACCACGCCGACTCCTTCGCCATGATGCGCGGGGGCCACCTGGACTGCTGCGTGCTCGGGGCCTTCCAGGTCGACGTCAAGGGCAACCTCGCCAACTGGCACACCGGCAGGCCCGACGCGATCCCCGCCGTGGGCGGGGCCATGGACCTGGCCACCGGGGCGAAGCAGACCTTCGTGATGATGTCGTTGCAGAGCCGGACCGGACAGGCCAAGCTGGTGGAGCGGTGCACCATGCCGCTCACCGGCGTGGGCTGCGTGTCCCGGATCTACACCGACCAGGCCGTCTTCCTCGTGGAGGCGGACGGGGTGCGCGTGCGCGAGACCTTCGGCACGAGCTTCGAGGAGCTGCGGCGGATCGTCGACGTCCCGCTGCGGCCCGCGCGCTGAGCACGGCGCGGCACCGGAGGCGCGGCGCCCCTGCCGCGCACCCGCCCGAGGCTCCGAGGAGGCCACCGATGACCGAGCAGGACCGGACCGACCCCGCAGAGGAGCGGGGGGTGCCCGGGCAGTTCGTGCAGTCGCTCGCCCGCGGTCTGCAGGTGATCACCGCCTTCGACGCCCGGCACCCCCGCATGACCCTCAGCGACGTCGCCCGGCGCACCGGTCTCACCCGGGCCACCGCCCGCCGGTTCCTGCTGACGCTGGAGGAGCTGGGCTACGTCCGCACCGACGGGCGTCTGTTCGAGCTCACGCCCCGGGTGCTCCAGCTGGGCTTCTCCTACCTCTCCGCGCTGTCGCTGCCGGCCCTGGCCGGGCCGCACCTCGAGGCGCTGTCCGCGCGGGTCGAGGAGTCCACCTCCGCCTCCGTGCTGGACGGCTCCGACATCGTGTACGTGGCCCGGGTGTCCACGCACCGGATCATGACCGTCGCGATCGCCGTGGGCACCCGGTTCCCGGCCCACGCCACGTCCATGGGCCGGGTCCTGCTCGCCGGCCTCGACGCGCAGCGGCGCGCCGAGTACCTGCGCACGGCCCGGCTCGAGCGCCTCACCGAGCACACCCTCACCGACCCCGCCGCCCTCGAGGACGACCTGCAGCGGGTCCGCGCCCAGGGGTGGGCGCTCGTGGACCAGGAGCTGGAGGTCGGACTGCGCTCCGTGGCCGCCCCCGTCACGGACCGGACGGGGCGCGTGGTCGCGGCCGTCAACGTGTCCATGCGCGTGGGCATGCCCGGGGCCGGCGCGGGGGACCCCGTGCGCGACGTCGTCCCGGCGCTGCTCGAGTGCGCCCGGCGGATCTCCGCGGACCTCGCCGCGACCGGGCGCTGAGCCCGCCCGGGCCCCGTTTCCCCCGGAGGGCCCGGTCTGATAGGCTGTCGAGGAATTGCACGGTCGTCCGCCGGCGCTCACCAGCGCCGCCGGGGGCCGCGGAAATCCATGGCAGAACGGACTCGGTCCTCTGGTACGCGGTATGTACCAAAATGCCATCCTTTTCGTCTGCCCACGTGCCGGCAGCGCGAACGCCGTGGGGTCCGCCCGCCGGGCCCACGACACGCGTTGCACCCGCACCCGGCCCCGGCCGGTCGCGGGGGAGCCGACCATCCAGCGGGCCGCTGCCGCGGCCCGTCCAATCAGGAGACACTGTGCCTACAATCCAGCAGCTGGTCCGCAAGGGCCGGACCCCGAAGGTCGTCAAGACCAAGGCGCCCGCACTCAAGGGCAGCCCCATGAAGCGCGGTGTGTGCACCCGCGTGTACACCACCACCCCCAAGAAGCCGAACTCCGCGCTGCGCAAGGTCGCCCGCGTGAAGCTCAACGGCGGCATCGAGGTCACGGCCTACATCCCCGGTGAGGGCCACAACCTCCAGGAGCACTCCATCGTGCTCGTCCGCGGCGGCCGCGTGAAGGACCTCCCCGGTGTCCGCTACAAGATCGTCCGCGGCGCGCTCGACACCCAGGGTGTCAAGGGCCGCCAGCAGGCCCGTTCCCGCTACGGCGCCAAGAAGGAGAAGAAGTAATGCCTCGTAAGGGTCCCGCTCCCAAGCGCCCGCTCGTCGTCGACCCGGTCTACAGCTCCCCGGTCGTCACGCAGCTGATCAACAAGGTCCTCCAGGACGGCAAGAAGTCCACCGCCGAGCGCATCGTCTACGGCGCCCTCGAGGGCGTCCGCGGCAAGACCGGCGCCGACCCCGTCGCCACCCTGAAGAAGGCCCTGGAGAACGTCAAGCCGGCCCTCGAGGTGAAGTCCCGCCGCGTCGGCGGCGCCACCTACCAGGTGCCCGTGGAGGTCAAGCCCGGCCGCGCCCAGGCCCTGTCCCTGCGCTGGCTCGTGGGCTACTCCAAGCTCCGCCGCGAGAACACCATGACGGAGCGTCTGCAGAACGAGATCCTGGACGCGTCCAACGGTCTCGGTGCCGCCGTGAAGCGCCGCGAGGACACCCACAAGATGGCGGAGTCCAACAAGGCCTTCGCCCACTACCGCTGGTAGAATCTTCTTCGGCCTGTCGGCCCCACCGGGCCGACAGGCCGCCGGCACCATCTCCTGAAGGGAAACACCGTGGCACTTGACGTGCTTACCGACCTCAAGAAGGTCCGCAACATCGGCATCATGGCCCACATCGATGCCGGGAAGACCACCACCACCGAACGCATCCTGTTCTACACCGGTATCTCCCACAAGATCGGCGAGACCCACGATGGTGCCTCCACCATGGACTGGATGGCGCAGGAGCAGGAGCGCGGCATCACCATCACGTCGGCCGCGACGTCCTGCTACTGGCACGACAACCAGATCAACATCATCGACACCCCCGGCCACGTGGACTTCACGGTCGAGGTCGAGCGCTCCCTGCGCGTGCTCGACGGCGCCGTCGCGGTCTTCGACGGCAAGGAGGGCGTCGAGCCCCAGTCGGAGACGGTCTGGCGCCAGGCCGACAAGTACGACGTCCCCCGCATCTGCTTCGTCAACAAGATGGACAAGCTGGGCGCCGACTTCTACTTCACCGTCGACACCATCATCAACCGCCTCGGCGCCAAGCCGCTGGTCATGCAGCTGCCGATCGGCTCCGAGTCCGCCTTCACCGGCGTGGTCGACCTGCTCACCATGAAGGCCTTCGTGTGGCCCGGCGACTCCAAGGGCGACGTCTCCATGGGCGCCAAGTACGAGATCGAGGACATCCCCGCCGATCTCCAGGAGCGGGCCGAGCAGTACCGCAGCGAGCTGGTCGAGGCCGTGGCCGAGGCCGACGACGACCTGATGGAGAAGTACCTCGGCGGCGAGGAGCTGACCCTCGACGAGCTGAAGGCCGGCATCCGCAAGCTGACCATCAACTCGCAGGCCTACCCCGTGCTGTGCGGCTCCGCGTTCAAGAACCGCGGCGTGCAGCCCATGCTCGACGCCGTGATCGACTTCCTGCCGTCCCCGCTGGACGTGCCGAACGTCGAGGGCCACGCGCTCAACGACGAGGAGGAGATCCTCACCCGCCCGGTCGACTCGACCGCGCCGTTCTCCGCGCTCGCGTTCAAGGTCGCCACCCACCCCTTCTACGGGCAGCTGACCTACATCCGCGTGTACTCCGGCAAGGCCGGCAACGGCGACCAGGTGCTGAACTCCACCAAGGGCAAGAAGGAGCGCATCGGCAAGCTCTTCCAGATGCACTCCAACAAGGAGAACCCGGTCGACACCATCCAGGCCGGCCACATCTACGCCGCCATCGGGCTCAAGGACACCACCACGGGCGACACCCTGTGCGACATCCAGAACCCGATCGTGCTCGAGTCCATGTCCTTCCCGGACCCGGTCATCTCGGTGGCCATCGAGCCGAAGACCAAGGGCGACCAGGAGAAGCTGTCCGTCGCGATCCAGAAGCTCTCCGCCGAGGACCCCACGTTCACCGTGTCCCTCAACGAGGAGACCGGCCAGACCGAGATCGGCGGCATGGGCGAGCTCCACCTGGACATCCTGGTGGACCGCATGAAGCGCGAGTTCAAGGTCGAGGCCAACGTCGGCAAGCCCCAGGTGGCCTACCGCGAGACGATCAAGAAGACCGTCGAGAAGATCGACTACACGCACAAGAAGCAGACCGGTGGATCCGGTCAGTTCGCCAAGGTGCAGGTGGCCTTCGAGCCGATCCCGCTGGACGCCGAGGAGCTCTACGAGTTCGACAACAAGGTCACCGGCGGTCGCGTGCCCCGCGAGTACATTCCCTCCGTGGACGCGGGCATCCAGGACGCCATGCGCCTCGGCATCCTCGCCGGCTACCCGGTCGTGGGCGTCAAGGCCACCCTGCTGGACGGCGCCTACCACGACGTCGACTCCTCCGAGATGGCGTTCAAGATCGCCGGCTCCATGGTCTTCAAGGAGGGTGCCCGCAAGGCGCAGCCCGTGCTCCTCGAGCCGCTCATGGCGGTCGAGGTGCGCACCCCCGAGGAGTACATGGGCGAGGTCATCGGCGACCTGAACTCCCGCCGCGGCCAGATCCAGTCCATGGAGGACGTCAGCGGCGTCAAGCTGGTCAGCGCCCTGGTGCCGCTGTCCGAGATGTTCGGCTACATCGGCGACCTCCGGTCCAAGACCCAGGGCCGCGCCGTGTACTCGATGCAGTTCGACAGCTACTCGGAGGTCCCGAAGGCCGTCGCCGAGGAGATCGTGCAGAAGAACCGCGGCGAGTAGGCACCACCCCTCGGCCCCGGCCGGGAATTTCATCAAACACGCACAGCCAAAGTAGACTTGCAGAGGTTTCAGTACTGCTGAGTGCCTCAGCGCCCCCCGACCAACACCCGGTGGGGTAGTGCTGAGCAAGTTTCGACAAATGTTCTAGGAGGAACAACCATGGCGAAGGCCAAGTTCGAGCGCACCAAGCCGCACGTCAACATCGGCACCATCGGCCACGTCGACCACGGCAAGACGACGCTCACGGCTGCCATCTCCAAGGTCCTGGCGGACAAGTACCCGGACCTGAACGAGCAGCGCGACTTCGGCGCCATCGACTCCGCCCCGGAGGAGAAGCAGCGCGGCATCACGATCAACATCGCGCACATCGAGTACCAGACGGAGAAGCGTCACTACGCTCACGTGGACGCCCCGGGCCACGCCGACTACGTCAAGAACATGATCACCGGTGCGGCCCAGATGGACGGCGCCATCCTCGTGGTCGCCGCCACCGACGGCCCCATGGCCCAGACCCGCGAGCACGTGCTGCTCGCCCGCCAGGTGGGCGTGCCCTACCTGCTGGTGGCCCTGAACAAGTCCGACATGGTCGACGACGAGGAGCTGCTGGACCTCGTCGAGATGGAGGTGCGCGAGCTCCTCTCCGACCAGGGCTTCGACGGCGACGACGCCCCGGTCGTGCGCGTCTCGGCCCTGAAGGCCCTCGAGGGCGACCCCGAGTGGGTCTCCAAGATCGAGGAGCTCATGGAGGCCGTCGACGAGAACGTGCCGGACCCCATCCGCGAGATGGACAAGCCGTTCCTCATGCCGATCGAGGACGTCTTCACGATCACCGGCCGCGGCACCGTGGTGACCGGCCGTGCCGAGCGCGGCACGCTGCCGATCAACTCCGAGGTCGAGATCGTCGGCATCCGCCCGGTCCAGAAGACCACCGTCACCGGCATCGAGATGTTCCACAAGCAGATGGACGAGGCCATGGCGGGCGAGAACTGCGGCCTGCTGCTGCGCGGTCTCAAGCGTGACGACGTCGAGCGCGGTCAGGTCGTGTGCAAGCCGGGTTCCATCACCCCGCACACCGACTTCGAGGCGAACGTCTACATCCTCTCCAAGGAGGAGGGTGGCCGTCACAACCCGTTCTACTCGAACTACCGTCCGCAGTTCTACTTCCGGACCACCGACGTCACCGGCGTCATCACGCTGCCCGAGGGCACCGAGATGGTCATGCCCGGCGACAACACCGAGATGACGGTCGCGCTGATCCAGCCGATCGCCATGGAGGAGGGCCTCGGCTTCGCCATCCGCGAGGGTGGCCGCACCGTGGGCTCCGGCCGCGTCACCAAGATCATCAAGTAATCCTCCCGGGCTCCTTGCCGATCAGCAGGACCCCCGTCGCTCGTGCAGCGGCGGGGGTCCTGCCGTGTCCGGGGCCGGGTCAGCCGGTGCGCTCGTGCAGGCACAGGATGTTGCCCTCGGGGTCGGTGAACCAGGCGGCGCGCATCCCCTCCGTGGTGGCCACGTGCGCGACGGTCCGCAGCCCGGGGAGGTCGTAGTCCTCGAAGCGCACGCCCCGGCCCTCGAGCTCCCGGACCGCGGCCTCGACGTCGGGCACCTCGAAGCTGACCTGCGTCAGCCCCGACGCGGGCGCGTCCGGGCGCAGCAGCAGCTGCAGGCCGCTGTGCCCGTCGTCGCTGAACAGCACGCCCTCCGGGTCGGGGCCGACCCCGGGGGAGAGGCCGAGGGTGTGCTCGTAGAACTCCCGGGCGCGGTCGAGGTCCCGCACGGGCACGATCGCGACCAGTCGCGTGGTGGACAGCACGGGACCCGCCCCTTCCGGACACCGGTGCACGGACACGGCCAGGATACGACCGTCCCCGCCGGCGCGGGTCGCGGGATCCTCACGGTTGCGGCTCGGTCGGGTACGCGTCCGGCGCCGGCGCCGCCCCGCGTGCGTTTGCACCGGATGCCCATCTCTGGCAGGATGGACGACGTTGTTCAAGCGCCGACGTGTGCTCTCAGCGGTTCGAACCGGCACCACCCGAGAAGTCGTCGGGACCCGAAGCAGAACCGAGGGCCAGCTGCCCGAGACGCTGCCACGTACGGACCACATACAGCCCACCCCGTTCAGCGGATTCGGTGCGCCCGCGTGTGCTGCACGCGGCGACACGCCCGAGTTCGGGGGTCGGAGCTCCAGCAGGGTGAGGAACCCGGAGGTTTCCGGATTCAGTCTGCGTGGAGGGGCGCCCAGCAGGCGGCGCCATGCACAAGGAGCACACGCTCCGTCACAGGGAAGTACTTGAAGAAAGAGAGTCACGACGCCATGGCGGGACAGAAAATCCGCATCCGGCTGAAGTCGTACGACCACGAGGTCATCGACGTCTCGGCCCGGAAGATCGTTGAGACGGTGACGCGCGCAGGCGCCACGGTGGTCGGCCCCGTGCCGCTGCCCACGGAGAAGAACGTGTACTGCGTCATCCGCTCGCCGCACAAGTACAAGGACAGCCGTGAGCACTTCGAGATGCGCACCCACAAGCGGCTGATCGACATCATCGACCCCACGCCGAAGGCCGTCGACTCGCTCATGCGCCTCGACCTGCCGGCCGACGTGAACATCGAAATCAAGCTGTAAAGAGGATCGCATCCCAATGACTACCACTTTCGAACGCCAGGTGAAGGGCCTGCTGGGCACGAAGCTCGGCATGACCCAGGTCTGGGACGAGAACGGGAAGTTCGTGCCGGTGACCGTCGTCAAGGCGGACTCCAACGTCGTGACCCAGCTGCGCAACCAGGACCGGGACGGCTACTCGGCCGTGCAGATCGGCTTCGGCGCGATCGACCCCCGCAAGGTGACCCAGCCGCTGGCCGGCCACTTCGAGAAGGCCGGCGTCACCCCCCGCCGCCACGTCGTCGAGCTCCGCACCGCGGACGCCGACACCTACGCGCTGGGCCAGGAGCTCTCCGTCGAGATCTTCGAGGCCGGCCAGAAGGTCGACGTCATCGGCAAGACCAAGGGCAAGGGCACCGCCGGTGTGATGAAGCGTCACGGCTTCGCCGGCGTCGGCGCCTCCCACGGTGCCCACAAGAACCACCGCAAGCCGGGATCCATCGGCGGCGCGTCCTACCCCGCTCGCGTGTTCAAGGGCATGCGCATGGCGGGCCGCATGGGCGCCGTCCGTCACACGACGCAGAACCTCACGGTTCACGCCGTGGACGTCGAGAACTCCCTGCTGCTCATCAAGGGCGCCCTGCCGGGCCCCAAGGGTTCGGTCGTCCTCGTCCGCACCGCAGTGAAGGGAGCCTGATAGGCCATGGCAACTCAGACCGTCAACGTCGACCTGCCCGCTGAGATCTTCGACGTCCAGACCAACGTGCCGCTGCTGCACCAGGTCGTCGTCGCCCAGCTGGCGGCCGCCCGCCAGGGCACGCACAAGACCAAGAACCGCGCCGAGGTCTCCGGCGCCGGCCGCAAGCCGTTCAAGCAGAAGGGCACCGGCCGCGCCCGTCAGGGCTCGATCCGCGCCCCGCACATGACCGGCGGCGGCGTGGTGCACGGGCCGACCCCGCGCGACTACAGCCAGCGCACCCCCAAGAAGATGAAGGCCGCCGCCCTGCGCGGAGCCCTCTCGGACCGGGCGCGCAACGGCCGCATCCACGTCGTGGAGGCCGTCGTCGAGGGCACCGCCCCGAGCACCAAGGGCGCCCTGGCGACCCTGCGCGGGCTCACCGACCGGAAGAACCTGCTGGTCGTGCTCCACCGCAACGACGACGTGGCCGCGCTCTCGGTGCGCAACCTCGACGACGTCCACACCGTCTACGCCGACCAGCTCAACACCTACGACGTGCTGGTCTCCGACGACGTGGTCTTCACCAAGGACGCCTTCGAGTCCTTCGTGGCGGCCGCCGGCAAGAAGAAGCAGGAGGACGCCAAGTGAGCGCGACCACCATCAAGGATCCCCGCGACGTCATCATTGCGCCCGTCGTCTCGGAGAAGTCCTACGGTCTCATCGACGAGGGCCGCTACACGTTCTTCGTGGCGCCCGACTCGAACAAGACGGAGATCAAGTACGCCGTGGAGCAGATCTTCGGCGTCAAGGTCGGGACCGTGAACACCATCAACCGTGCCGGGAAGCGGAAGCGCACGCGCTTCGGCTGGGGTCAGCGCAAGGGCACCAAGCGTGCCGTTGTGACCCTGAAGGAAGGCACCATCGACATCTTCGGCGGTCCGCTCGCCTGAGCGGAGACCACTTTAACGAGGAACTGACACATGGCTATCCGTAAGCACAAGCCGACAACCCCGGGCCGTCGCGGCTCCTCCGTTGCCGACTTCGCAGAAATCACGCGCACGACCCCCGAGAAGTCGCTGGTCCGGCCGCTGCCCAAGAAGGGCGGTCGCAACAACACCGGCCGCATTACCACCCGGCACAAGGGTGGCGGGCACAAGCGCCAGTACCGCGTCATCGACTTCCGCCGTCACGACAAGGACGGCGTCGACGCCAAGGTCGCGCACATCGAGTACGACCCCAACCGCACGGCGCGCATCGCGCTGCTGCACTTCGTGGACGGCTCCAAGCGCTACATCATCGCGCCGAACAAGCTGTCCCAGGGCGACGTCGTCGAGTCGGGTCCCGGCGCCGACATCAAGCCCGGCAACAACCTCCCGCTGCGCAACATCCCCGTCGGCACCGTGATCCACGCCGTCGAGCTCCGTCCGGGCGGCGGCGCCAAGCTCGCCCGCTCCGCCGGCGCGTCCGTGCAGCTCGTGGCGAAGGAGGGCAAGTACGGCCAGCTGCGCCTGCCCTCCGGCGAGATCCGCAACGTCGACGTCCGCTGCCGCGCGACGGTCGGCGAGGTCGGCAACGCCGAGCAGTCGAACATCAACTGGGGCAAGGCCGGCCGCAACCGCTGGAAGGGCATCCGCCCGACCGTGCGCGGTGTGGTCATGAACCCCGTCGACCACCCGCACGGTGGTGGCGAGGGCAAGACCTCCGGTGGCCGCCACCCGGTCAACCCGAACGGCAAGCCCGAGGGTCGCACCCGCCGCCCCAACAAGGAGAGCGACAAGCTCATCGTCCGCCGTCGTCGCACCGGCAAGAACAAGCGCTAAGGAGCCTGACACATGCCACGCAGCCTGAAGAAGGGCCCTTTCGTCGATCAGCACCTTTTCCTGAAGGTCGCCAAGGAGAACGACAAGGGCACCAAGAACGTCATCAAGACGTGGTCCCGCCGCTCGATGATCATCCCCGACATGCTGGGGCACACGATCGCCGTGCACGACGGACGCAAGCACATCCCCGTGTTCATCACCGAGTCGATGGTCGGGCACAAGCTCGGCGAGTTCGCTCCCACGCGGACCTTCCGCGGCCATGTGAAGGACGACAAGAAGGGCAAGCGCCGCTGATCCTCCGGGATCCCGCAGCGTGAGCACTTCGAGAAGACGAGAGAAGGAAAGCAATGGAAGCCAAGGCATCTGCGCGCTACATCCGCGTGACGCCTATGAAGGCCCGGCGCGTCGTCAACCTGATTCGTGGCCAACAGGCGAATGAGGCTCTGGCGATTCTGAAGTTCGCCCCCCAGGGCGCTTCGGAGCCGGTGTTCAAGGTCCTCCAGTCGGCCGTCGCCAACGCGCGCCAGCTGGCCGACCGCGACGGCCTGCCGTTCAAGGAGGACGAGCTCGTGGTGAGCGAGGCCTTCGTCGACGAGGGTCCGACCATGAAGCGGTTCCAGCCGCGCGCCCAGGGCCGCGCCTACCGCATCAACAAGCGCACGAGCCACATCACCGTGATCGTGGCGAGCCCTGACAGCGAGGAGGTCCGCTAAGTGGGACAGAAGATCAACCCGCACGGGTTCCGGCTGGGCATCACCACCGACCACGTGTCGCACTGGTACGCGGACTCCACCAAGGAGGGCCAGCGGTACAAGGACTACGTCCGTGAGGACATCAAGATCCGCAAGCTCATGTCCACGGGCATGGAGCGCGCCGGCATCTCGAAGGTGGAGATCGAGCGGACCCGGGACCGGGTGCGCGTGGACATCCACACCGCCCGCCCCGGCATCGTCATCGGCCGCCGCGGCGCCGAGGCCGACCGCATCCGCGGCGAGCTCGAGAAGCTCACGGGCAAGCAGATCCAGCTGAACATCCTCGAGGTCAAGAACCCCGAGGTGGACGCCCAGCTGGTCGCCCAGGGCGTCGCCGAGCAGCTCGCCTCCCGCGTGGCCTTCCGCCGCGCCATGAAGAAGGCCATCCAGTCGGCGCAGCGCGCCGGCGCCAAGGGCATCCGGATCCAGTGCGCCGGCCGCCTGGGCGGCGCCGAGATGAGCCGTTCGGAGTTCTACCGCGAAGGCCGTGTGCCCCTGCACACCCTGCGCGCGAACATCGACTACGGCTTCTTCGAGGCCAAGACGACCTTCGGCCGCATCGGCGTGAAGGTCTGGATCTACAAGGGCGACCTCACCGCCAAGGAACTGGCGGCCCAGCAGGCCGCCGCTCCCTCGCGCGGGCGTGGTGGCGACCGTGACCGCCGCGGCGGTCCGGGTGAGCGTCGTGGCGGCGGCGACCGTCGTCGCACCGACCGTAACGACCGTGGCGGACGCCGTGAGCGCGGCGACTCCGCCCCCGCCTCCCAGGCCCCGGCCGCGGGGGCGACCAACGCAGAGGGTGGTAACTAAATGCTCATCCCACGTCGTGTGAAGTTCCGCAAGCAGCACCACCCGAAGCGCACGGGCGCCGCCAAGGGCGGCACCACCGTCGCCTTCGGCGAGTGGGGCATCCAGGCGCTCACGCCGGCCTACGTGACGAACCGTCAGATCGAGGCCGCTCGTATCGCCATGACCCGCCACATCAAGCGTGGCGGCAAGGTCTGGATCAACATCTACCCGGACCGTCCCCTGACCAAGAAGCCCGCCGAGACCCGCATGGGCTCCGGTAAGGGCTCGCCCGAGTGGTGGGTCGCGAACGTCAAGCCCGGGCGCGTGATGTTCGAGCTCTCCGGTGTCTCCGAAGAGGTCGCCCGCGAGGCCCTGCGCCTGGCGATCCACAAGCTCCCGATGAAGGCACGCATCGTGCGTCGCGAAGGTGGTGAATGAGAATGGCTGTTGGATCCAAGGATCTGAGCATCGAGAACCTCGCGGCCCTCGACAAGGACTCTCTGGGTGAGGCGCTGCGCAAGGCGAAGACGGAGCTGTTCAACCTCCGTTTCCAGTCCGCAACCGGTCAGCTCGAGAACAACGCCCGCCTGAAGGCGGTCAAGCGCGACATCGCCCGCATCTACACGGTGCTGCGCGAGCGCGAGCTCGGCATCCGGCCCCAGGCGGGCTCCGCCGAGACCACCGCCGAGACCACCTCCGAGGAGGACGCCAAGTGACCGAGCAGATCAACAGCGGGGCCGAGCAGGCCCCCGAGCGCGGTGACCGCAAGAGCCGTCGCGGCTACGTGGTCTCCGACAAGATGGACAAGACCGTCGTCGTGCAGCTGCAGGACAACGTCAAGCACGCCCTGTACGGCAAGGTCATCCGCCGTTCGTCGAAGGTCAAGGCCCACGACGAGCAGAACGCCGCCGGCGTCGGCGACCTCGTGCTGATCTCGGAGACCCGTCCGCTGTCCGCCTCCAAGCGGTGGCGGATCGTGGAGATCATCGAGAAGGCGAAGTAGTCCGGACCGGCTCCGCCGAGCCGGCCACCGCGGCGACGGCCCGTCCCTCCGTGCGAGGGGCGGGCCGCCGTCGTTCCCCGGCGGCCCGGGCGCGGCGCCGCCTGTGCTAAGCTGGTGAGCTTGTATGGGCGTTTTCGTCTGCCCGTACACCCCACAGCTCTTCGTGCCAGCGCATAATGACCGCGTGCAGGGCGCCTCCGCGCCGCCTGGTGGCGGGTTCAGATGCTCCTGGCATGGAGGGCTGGGCCCGGTCCGGCGTGCGACGCCGGGGGAGGGCACATCATCCGACAAGCTGTTCCGCAAGGCCCGCACCGTGCTCTCGATCGGTGTTGGAACCGGCGTGACGACAGGAGTAATCAGTGATTCAGCAGGAGTCGCGACTGAAGGTCGCCGACAACACGGGTGCGAAGGAAATCCTCACCATCCGTGTTCTCGGTGGATCCGGACGTCGCTACGCAGGCATCGGCGACATCATCGTCGCCACCGTCAAGGACGCGATCCCCGGCGGCAACGTGAAGAAGGGCGACGTCGTCAAGGCCGTCATCGTCCGCACCAAAAAGGAGCGCCGTCGTCCGGACGGTTCCTACATCAAGTTCGACGAGAACGCCGCAGTGATCCTGAAGAACGACGGGGACCCCCGTGGTACTCGCATCTTCGGCCCCGTGGGCCGCGAGCTGCGCGACAAGAAGTTCATGAAGATCATCTCGCTGGCCCCGGAGGTGCTCTGACCATGGCGAAGTTCAAGATCAAGACCGGCGACCTGGTGCAGGTCATCTCCGGCAACAAGGACAACAAGGGCAAGCAGGGCAAGGTCCTGCGCGTGTTCCCCGAGACCTCCCGCGTGCTCGTCGAGGGCGTCAACGTGGTCACCCGCCACCGCAAGGCCACCCAGCAGGGCGAAGCCGGCGGCATCGTGAAGGTCGAGGCCCCGATCCACGTGTCCAACGTGGCCTTCGTGGACCCGGAGACCAACAAGCCGACCCGCATCGGCTACCGCACCGAGACCGTGGAGCGCGACGGACGCCAGAAGACCGTCCGCGTCCGGGTCTCCAAGAGCACCGGCAAGGATCTGTGATGAGCGAAACCACCGAGATCAGCGTGTCCCCGCGCTTCAAGGACAAGTACCGCGAGACCGTCGTGCCCGCGCTGCAGGAGCAGTTCGGCTACGGCAACGTCATGGAGATCCCGCGCGTCGTCAAGGTCGTCGTGAACATGGGCGTCGGTGACGCCGCCAAGGACTCGAAGCTGATCGACGGCGCGGTCCGCGACCTCACCGCGATCACCGGCCAGAAGCCGCTCGTGACCCGGGCGAAGAAGTCCATCGCGCAGTTCAAGCTGCGCGAGGGCATGCCGATCGGCGCGCACACCACGCTGCGCGGCGACCGCATGTGGGAGTTCCTCGACCGCCTCGTCACCCTGGCGCTGCCGCGCATCCGCGACTTCCGCGGTCTCTCCGACCGCCAGTTCGACGGCAACGGCAACTACACCTTCGGCCTGACCGAGCAGTCGATGTTCCACGAGATCGACCAGGACCGCATCGACCGCGTCCGCGGCATGGACATCACGGTGGTCACCACCGCGAAGACCGACGACGAGGGCCGCGCGCTGCTGAAGGCGCTCGGTTTCCCCTTCAAGACCAACTAATCTCGCTACGTTCCAGGTCTGCTCGCGCGCCGCACGGCGCCTGCGGAAACCGGGACGAGGAAGGGCATGTGCCCCCAAAATGACAATGACAGATCCTGTCGCGGACATGCTGACGCGTCTGCGCAACGCCAACTCCGCCTACCACGACTCCGTGAGCATGCCGTACTCGAAGCTCAAGGCCCGGGTCGCGGACATCCTCAAGACCGAGGGCTACATCGCGGACTACCAGGAGGAGGCGGCCGAGGTCGGCAAGACCCTCACGCTGTCCCTGAAGTTCGGTCCCAACCGGGAGCGCTCCATCGCGGGCGTCCGTCGCATCTCCAAGCCGGGCCTGCGCGTCTACGCCAAGTCCACCAACCTCCCCAAGGTCCTGGGCGGCCTGGGCATCGCCATCCTGTCCACCTCCTCCGGGCTGCTGACCGACAAGCAGGCCGCGAAGAAGGGCGTGGGCGGCGAAGTCCTCGCGTACGTCTGGTAACCCGGAACAGAAAGGAAGAGAACATGTCACGTATCGGACGTCTCCCCATCTCTGTGCCGGCCGGTGTGGAGATCAAGATCGACGGCAACGTCGTCTCCGTCAAGGGCGCCAAGGGCGAGCTGCAGCACACCGTTGCCAGCCCGATCACCGTCGCGCTCGAGGACAGCACCCTCACCGTCACCCGACCCAACGACGAGCGCGAGTCCCGGTCGCTGCACGGGCTCACCCGCACCCTGATCGCCAACATGATCCAGGGCGTCACCCAGGGCTACACCAAGGGCATCGAGATCGTCGGCACCGGTTACCGCGTGCAGGCCAAGGGCCAGGACCTCGAGTTCGCCCTCGGCTACAGCCACCCGATCACCTTCAAGGCCCCGGACGGCATCTCGTTCACCGTCGAGGGTGTCAACAAGCTCTCGGTCAACGGCATCGACAAGCAGCAGGTCGGCGAGGTCGCCGCGAAGATCCGTAAGCTGCGCGCCCCCGAGCCCTACAAGGGCAAGGGCGTGCGGTACGCCGGCGAGCAGATCCGCCGCAAGGCCGGAAAGGCTGGTAAGTAATCATGGCTCTGAAGATCAAGGGCAAGTCCAAGGCCGCTGCGCGCAGCCGCCGCCACGTCCGGGTGCGCAAGCACCTGGCCGGCACGGCCGCCCGCCCGCGCCTGGTCGTCAACCGCTCGGCCCGCCACGTGTTCGTCCAGGTCGTCGACGACACCAAGGGTGTCACCGTCGCCTCGGCGTCCACCATGGAGGCTGATCTGCGCGGTGCCGAGGCGGACAAGACCGCCAAGGCCAAGCGCGTGGGCGAGCTCGTGGCCGAGCGCGCCAAGGCCGCCGGTGTCGAGGCCGTCGTGTTCGACCGCGGCGGCAACAAGTACCACGGTCGCGTGGCGGCTGTCGCCGACGGCGCCCGCGAGGGAGGTCTGGCACTGTGAGCGAGCAGAACAACGAGAAGGAAACCCAGGTGACCGAAGCCAGCACTGCCTCCACGGAGGCGACCGGGGCCCAGCAGAGCACCGACGCCAACCGCTCCCAGGACTCCCGCGGCGACCGCGGGGGCCGTGGCGAGCGCGGCGGCCGCGGTGAGCGCGGGGGCCGTGGCGAGCGCGGTGGCCGCGGCGGCCGTGGCGGGCGCGAGGAGGAGAAGGACAAGTTCCTCGAGCGCGTCGTGACCATCAACCGCGTCTCCAAGGTCGTCAAGGGCGGTCGTCGCTTCAGCTTTACCGCCCTCGTCGTCGTCGGCGACGGCAACGGCATGGTCGGTGTCGGCTACGGCAAGGCCAAGGAGGTGCCGGCCGCGATCTCCAAGGGCGTCGAGGAGGCGAAGAAGAACTTCTTCCGCGTCCCGCGCATCGAGGACCGCACCATCCCGCACCGTGTACAGGGCGAGGCCGCTGCCGGTGTCGTCATGCTCCGTCCGGCGACCCCGGGTACCGGTGTGATCGCCGGTGGTCCGGTCCGCGCCGTGCTCGAGTGCGCCGGCATCCACGACGTGCTGTCGAAGTCCCTCGGCTCGTCGAACCAGATCAACATCGTGCACGCAACGATCGAGGCGCTCCGCCAGCTCGAGGAGCCGGCGGCCGTCGCGGCCCGTCGTGGGCTGCCGGTCGACGAGGTCGTCCCCGGTCCGCTGCTGCGCTCGATCCAGAAGGCAGGTGCCTGATGTCCGGCAAGCGTATCCAGCCCGACGGGGCGGAGCTGCGCATCACGCAGATCCGCTCGGTGGTCGGCCAGAAGCAGAACATGCGGGACACCCTGCGGTCCCTCGGCCTCAAGCGGCCGGGCAACGTCGTGGTCCGCAAGGCCGACGGCGTGACCGCGGGCATGGTCAACACCGTCGCCCACCTGGTCAAGGTCGAGGAGGCCAAGTAACCATGGCAGAGAACACTGCTGAGAACAGCGCTCAGAGCACCGCTCCGAGCACCGAGAAGGTGCACGCCCTGAAGGTGCACCACCTGCGTCCGGCCCCGGGCGCGAAGACCGCCAAGACCCGCGTGGGTCGCGGTGAGGGCTCCAAGGGCAAGACCGCCGGCCGCGGCACCAAGGGCACCAGTGCCCGGTACCAGGTCAAGGCGGGCTTCGCGGGCGGGCAGCTGCCGCTGCACATGCGCCTGCCCAAGCTGCGCGGGTTCAAGAACCCGTTCCGCGTGGAGTACCAGGTCGTCAACCTCGACAAGCTCTCCGAGCTCTACCCGGAGGGCGGCGAGGTGACCGTGGAGTCGCTCGTGGCCCGCGGCGCGGTCCGGAAGAACCAGCCCGTCAAGGTGCTGGGCTCCGGCGACATCGCGGTCGCGGTCGACGTGAAGGCGCACGCCTTCTCCGGCTCCGCCGCCGAGAAGATCGCCGCCGCCGGCGGCAGCACCACCGCGCTGTGAGCGCGCGCCGTGGGACCGGGCACGCCCGGTCCCACGGCATCGTCGGAGCAGGCCCCGTCCACGCGAGCGTGGGCGGGGCCTGACCCGTTGGCCGCCCCGGCCCGGCGCGCGCCGGGCCGCCCCGGTCGCGGTGCGTTCGTTAGACTGGCCGGAGTCGTCCGTGCCCGCCCGCGCGCGGACCGCAGGACCGGGCTCCCGCCCCACCCCACCCCCGCGGCCGGACGCCGGTCGGACCCAGTCTCTAGGAGGACATGTGCTCAGCGCTTTCGGACGGGCGTTGCGAACCCCCGACCTGCGACGCAAGCTGGGGTTCACCCTCGCCCTCATCGTGCTCTACCGCCTGGGCACGTTCATCCCGGCGCCGGGCGTCGACTACGGCAACGTGCAGCAATGCCTGGCCCTGGGCACCACCACGGGCGGGGTCTACGACATGGTGAACCTCTTCAGCGGCGGCGCCCTGCTGCAGCTGTCGGTCTTCGCCCTCGGCGTGATGCCGTACATCACCGCCAGCATCATCGTCCAGCTGCTGCGCGTGGTGATCCCGCGCTTCCAGGAGCTGCACGAGGAGGGCGCGCAGGGACAGACCCAGCTCACCCAGTACACCCGCTACCTCACGATCGGGCTGGCGCTGCTGAACGCCACCACGATCGTCTCCCTGGCCCGCTCCGGCGCCCTGCTCGGCGACTGCCCCCTGCCGGTCATCCCCGACGACACGGTCCTGACGATCCTGATCATGGTCATCACGATGACCGCGGGCACCGCCATCATCATGTGGCTGGGGGAGCGGATCACGGAGAAGGGCGTGGGCAACGGCATGTCCCTGCTGATCTTCACCTCGATCGCCGCGACCTTCCCCTCCGCCCTCGGCGAGATCCTGCGGACCCGGGGCTGGGGCGTGTTCCTGTCGGTGCTGGCCGTGGGGCTCGTGGTGATCACCTGCGTGGTGTTCGTGGAGCAGTCCCAGCGCCGGGTGCGGGTGCAGTACGCCAAGCGGATGGTGGGCCGGCGCACGATCGGCGGCACGACCACCTACATCCCGCTCAAGGTCAACATGGCCGGCGTCATCCCCATCATCTTCGCGTCCTCGATGCTGATGCTGCCCGGGATGCTCGCCCAGTTCGGCATGCCGGACGACGGCTCGGACATCCCCGGCTGGGTCAACTGGGTCAACACCTACCTGGTCACCGGCGACCACCCCGTCTACATGGTGCTGTACTTCCTGATGATCGTGTTCTTCACGTACTTCTACGTGTCGATCACGTTCAACCCGGAGGAGGTCTCCAACAACATGAAGCGCTACGGCGGCTTCATCCCGGGCATCCGGGCGGGCCGGCCCACGGAGAAGTACCTGCAGTACGTGCTGAGCCGGATCACGTTCCCCGGGGCCCTGTACCTGGGCATCGTGTCCATGATCCCGCTCGTGGCGCTCGTGCTGGTGGACGCCAACCAGAACTTCCCGTTCGGCGGGCCCTCGCTGCTCATCATGGTGGGCGTGGGGCTGGACACGGTGAAGCAGATCGAGGCGCAGCTGCAGCAGCGCAACTACGAGGGCCTGCTGCGCTGAGGCCCGGCCCGGGCCCCGCGGAGGACGCCCGGTAGACTGGGCCCGCAGCCCATCCCGACCGCAAGGAGACTTCATGACCCGCATGCTCATCATCGGCCCCCCGGGCGCAGGCAAGGGCACCCAGGCCGTGCGCATCTCGGAGAAGCTGGGCGTGCCGGCGATCTCCACCGGTGACATCTTCCGCGCCAACATCAAGGGCCGGACGGCCCTGGGCGAGGAGGCCAGGAGCTACATCGACGCCGGCGACCTCGTCCCGGACTCGGTGACCAACCGGATGGTGCGCGACCGGCTGGCCGAGACGGACACCGCGGACGGCTTCCTGCTCGACGGCTACCCGCGCAACGCCGCGCAGGTGGAGGAGCTCGACACGATCCTGACCGAGCTGGACCAGGAGCTCGACGCCGTGCTCAAGCTGACCGCCGACCGCGACGAGCTCGTCCAGCGGCTCCTGGGCCGGGCCCAGAAGGAGGGCCGCACCGACGACACCGAGGACGTCATCCGCCACCGCCTCGACGTCTACGACGCGGAGACCGCCGCGGTCGTGGACCTCTACGACCGGCGCGGGATCGTCCGCGAGGTCGACGGGCTGGGCAGCGTCGAGGACGTCACCGCACGGATCCTGGCGGTCCTGTCCTGACCGGACGCCCCGCACCGCCGACTCCGTGACACCCCCGGACACCCGCCGGGGGTCTCACGTTTAACCCACGACCGCCGCGAGCCCCCCGTCCGGGGCAGCGGCCCGGAAGGAACACCGCATGTTCGGCCGCCGCCGGATCGAGTACAAGACCAACGCCCAGCTGCGCAGCATGCAGCGCGCCGGGGTGGTGACCTCGCGCGCCCTCGACGCCGCCGTGGCGGCCGCCGTGCCCGGGGTGACCACCGCGTCCCTGGACGCGGTGTTCCGCTCCGTGCTGGAGGAGCACGGGGCGGGCTCCAACTTCCTGGGCTACTACGGCTACCCGGCGGCGGTGTGCGTGTCCGTCAACGAGGTCGTCGTGCACGGCATCCCCGGCGAGCAGGTGCTGCAGGAGGGCGACATCCTCTCCGTGGACGGCGGGGCCGTCGTGGACGGCTGGCACGGGGACTCGGCGCGCACCGTGCTGCTCGGCCGTCCCGACCCCGCCGACGCGGAGCTGTCCGAGGTCACCCGGCAGGCCATGTGGCGGGGGATCGCCGCCGCCGCGACCGGCACGCACGTGGGGGACATCGGCGCGGCCGTGGAGGACCACGTCCGCCAGGTCTCCGGGCACCGGTTCGGGATCCTCGAGGAGTACGTGGGCCACGGCATCGGCTCCAAGATGCACATGGCCCCCGACGTCCTGAACTTCCGCAGCACCGACCGCGGCCCCCGGCTGCGGCCGGGGATGGCCCTCGCCATCGAGCCGATGCTCGTGCGCGGGGGGATCGGCACCCGCGTGCTCGACGACGACTGGACCGTGGTCACCACCGACGGCGCCCGCTCCAGCCAGTGGGAGCACTCCGTGGCCCTGCACGCCGACGGCGTCTGGGTGCTCACGGCCGAGGACGGCGGCGCCGCGGAGCTCGAGCCGCTCGGCGTCACCCCCGTCCCGATCCCGGAGGACCGCTCGTGAACCGGCGGACCGACCCCCGACCCACCGAGGAGACCACCGTGACCCAGGCACCGCAGCAGGACGGCCCGGCCGGCGGCCGGACCGCGACGCCCGTCGAGCTGACCGTCCGCCCGAAGCCCGGCCAGCTGACCTTCACCGCGCCGCGCCGGGGCAAGCCGCCGCAGCACCTCGCCGACTTCGACCTCGCGGGCCGCCGCGAGTTCCTCGCGCAGCTGGGGCACAAGCCCTTCCGCGCCGGACAGCTCTCCCGGCACTACTTCGACCGGCTCGCCTCGGCCCCCGAGGACATGACCGACCTGCCCGCGGCCGGGCGGGAGGAGCTGGTGGCACAGGCCCTGCCCACGCTGCTCACCTCCGTGCGCACCCTCGAGGCCGACCAGGGCGCCACCCTCAAGAGCGTGCACCGGCTCTTCGACGGGGCGATGGTCGAGTCCGTGCTGATGCGCTACACCAACCGGGTGACCATGTGCATCTCCTCGCAGGCCGGGTGCGGGATGAACTGCCCGTTCTGCGCCACCGGGCAGGCCGGGCTGACCCGCAACCTGTCCACCGCCGAGATGGTGGAGCAGGTGGTCCAGGGGGCGCGCCTGCTGCGCGGCGGCCGGGTGGGCCGGGCCGAGCAGGAGCCGCTGCGCGTGTCCAACATCGTGTTCATGGGCATGGGGGAGGCCCTGGCCAACTACAAGGCCACGCTGGGCGCCGTGCACCGGCTGATCGACCCGTCGCCCGAGGGGCTGGGCATCTCCGCGCGCGGGATCACCATGTCCACCGTGGGCCTGGTCCCCGGGATCCGGAAGTTCACCCGGGAGAAGCTGCCCGTGACGCTGGCGCTGTCCCTGCACGCCCCGGACGACGAGCTGCGCGACGAGCTGATCCCCATCAACACCCGGTGGAAGGTCGACGAGGCCCTCGACGCCGCCCGCGAGTACTACGACGTCACCGGCCGGCGGGTGTCCATCGAGTACGCCCTGATCCGCGACATCAACGACCAGGGCTGGCGCGCCGACCTGCTGGGGGAGAAGCTCAACTCCCGCGGCGCCGGCTGGGTGCACGTCAACCCCATCCCGCTCAACCCGACCCCCGGCTCCAAGTGGACCGCCTCCCGCCCGGGCGTGGAGCAGAACTTCGTGGAGCGCCTGCGCGCCCACGGCATCCCCACGACCGTGCGGGACACCCGCGGCTCGGACATCGACGGCGCCTGCGGGCAGCTCGCCGCCGTGGTCTGAGCGGCGGCCCGCGCCCCCCATCACGTAGAGTGTTCTGTTGGTTGTCTGTGCTCCAGCGATTCCGCACTCATCGGACCCCGCCGACCCCCACCGTGCACCACGAACGGTGATGGTGCGCGCGTACAGGTCCGCTGCGGCGTTTAACGACGATGTACACCCGAAACCCTGCCCGCCGCCCCGGCGGGGGGCACCTGAAGTTAGCGGAGGATATGGCCAAGAAAGACGGAGTCATCGAGATCGAAGGCACTGTGGTCGAGGCTCTGCCCAACGCGATGTTCCGCGTTGAGCTGAACAACGGTCACCTGGTCCTCGCCCACATCTCCGGCAAGATGCGCCAGCACTACATCCGGATCCTCCCCGAGGACCGCGTGGTGGTGGAGCTGAGCCCGTACGACCTCACCCGCGGTCGTATCGTCTACCGCTACAAGTAGGACCGGCGGCCCCCGGGCCGCACCCACTCGAGAGAACGACGCGAAGGAATGCGATGAAGGTCCAACCGAGCGTGAAGCCGATCTGCGACAAGTGCAAGGTGATCCGCCGCAACGGGCGGGTCATGGTGATCTGCGAGAACCCGCGCCACAAACAGCGTCAGGGCTGACCCGCCCCGACCACCCACGCAAGTGGAACCACGAAAGGCACCGCTCCCGACCGGAGAGATCCAGGCGGGTGCCCCCGGTACAGAGGCCGGGGACCGGCGGACGGACATGACGTCCCCGACCGGACAGCGATGCTCCAGACCTCTGGAGAAGCACAAGGAGAACTGCCGATATGGCTCGTCTCGCAGGCGTCGACCTTCCCCGTGAGAAGCGGCTGGAAGTCGCGCTCACCTACATCTACGGCGTGGGCCGCACCCGCGCGCTGGCAACCCTGGCCGCCACCGGCATCTCGGGCGACCTGCGCGTGCGCGAGCTCACCGACGCCCAGCTCGTGGAGCTGCGCGACTACATCGAGGACAACTACAAGGTTGAGGGTGACCTCCGCCGCGAGGTGGCCGCCGACATCCGCCGCAAGGTCGAGATCGGCAGCTACCAGGGCATCCGGCACCGCCGCGGCCTGCCGGTGCACGGCCAGCGCACCAAGACCAACGCCCGCACCCGCAAGGGTCCCAAGCGCACGGTCGCCGGCAAGAAGAAGTAGCCGGCCGCCGCTCGCACGCCGGGACCCCACGGTCCTCCGAGCGGCCCACCACCACTCTTCACTGCTCTTCCTGAAAACTTTGTAGGAGACATCCATGCCCCCGAAGACTCGCGCAGCGGCTTCCCGCAAGCCCCGCCGCAAGGACAAGAAGAACGTCACCCAGGGCCAGGCCCACATCAAGTCGACGTTCAACAACACCATCGTCACCATCACCGACCCCACCGGCGCCGTCCTCTCCTGGTCCTCCGCCGGGGAGATGGGGTTCAAGGGCTCGCGCAAGTCCACCCCGTTCGCCGCCCAGATGGCCGCCGAGGCCGCCGCCAAGCGCGCGCAGGAGCACGGCGTGCGCAAGGTCGACGTGTTCGTCAAGGGCCCGGGCTCCGGGCGCGAGACCGCCATCCGCTCCCTGCAGGCCACCGGCCTCGAGGTCGGCTCCATCTCGGACGTCACCCCGAGCGCGCACAACGGTTGCCGCCCGCCGAAGCGCCGCCGCGTCTGATGCGAGCGTGCCCACCGGGACCCCGCGGGGGCCCCGGTGGGCACGCCGACTGACGGACCGGGCACCGGTCCGCACCCACCAACTGTTTTCCACCATTTGCGCGCGTCATATAGCGGATGCCCGCTGAAAGGAAACATCAGTGCTCATCGCACAGCGCCCCACCCTCTCCGAAGAGGTCGTGGCCGACAACCGGTCCCGCTTCGTGATCGAACCGCTCGAGCCCGGCTTCGGCTACACCCTCGGCAACTCCCTCCGCCGCACGCTGCTCTCCTCCATCCCCGGTGCTGCCGTGACCAGCATCCGGCTCGACGGGGTGCTCCACGAGTTCTCCACCGTGGAGGGCGTCAAGGAGGACGTCACCGAGATCATCCTCAACGTCAAGAAGCTCGCCGTGTCCTCGGAGCAGGACGAGCCCGTCGTCGCCTACCTGCGCAAGCAGGGCCCGGGCGTCGTGACCGCCGCGGACATCACGGCCCCGGCCGGCGTGGAGATCCACAACCCGGACCTGCACATCGCCACGCTCAACGCCAAGGGCCAGCTCGAGCTCGAGCTGACCATCGAGCGCGGCCGCGGCTACGTCTCGGCCGCCCAGAACAAGGCGGGCGACGCGGAGATCGGCCGCATCCCGGTCGACTCCATCTACTCGCCCGTGCTCAAGGTGACCTTCCGCGTGGAGGCCACCCGCGTGGAGCAGCGCACCGACTTCGACAAGCTGGTGCTCGACGTGGAGACCAAGGAGGCCATCACCCCGCGTGACGCCGTGGCCTCCGCCGGCACCACCCTGGTGGAGCTGTTCGGCCTGGCCCGGGAGCTCAACACGGCCGCCGAGGGCATCGAGATCGGCCCCTCGCCGACCGACGCCGCGATGGCCGCCGACATGGCGCTGCCCATCGAGGACCTCGAGCTCACCGTGCGGTCCTACAACTGCCTCAAGCGCGAGGGCATCCACACCGTGGGTGAGCTCGTGGGCCGCTCCGAGGCGGACCTGATGGACATCCGCAACTTCGGCGCCAAGTCGATCGACGAGGTGAAGGCCAAGCTCGTCGACCTCGGCCTGGCCCTCAAGGACTCGCCTCCCGGTTTCGACCTCGCCGCCCGCGCCGCCGCGATCGACGACGAGAACCCGTTCGACGACGACGACCACTAGTCCTTCCCGCTGAGGTCCCGCCGGCCGCCCGGCCCGGGCGGGACGAACTTCCAGGAGATCAACAACCATGCCTACTCCCACCAAGGGACCCCGCCTCGGAGGCGGCCCCGCCCACGAGCGCCTGATGCTGGCGAACCTGTCCCAGCAGCTGTTCGAGCACAAGCGCATCACGACCACCGTCACCAAGGCGAAGCGGATGCGTCCCTACGCCGAGCGGCTGATCACCTTCGCCAAGCGCGGTGACCTGGCCGCCCGCCGGCGCGTGCTCGCGCAGCTGACCGACAAGTCCGTGGTGCACGAGCTGTTCACCACCATCGCCTCGGCGATGGAGGACCGCAATGGCGGCTACACCCGCATCACCAAGATCGGCAACCGCAAGGGCGACAACGCCCCCATGGCCGTCATCGAGCTCGTGATGGAGCCCGTCGCGACCAAGGCCACCGTGGCCGAGGCCGAGCGCGCCACCGCGAAGGCCGCCCCGGCGCCCGCCGCCCCGGCGCCCGCCGCCCCGGTCGACACCCCGGCCGGCAGCACCGCCGCCGAGGTCGCCGCCGAGGAGATCCCGGTCGAGGAGCAGGCCCCCGAGGTCGGCTCCGAGCAGGCCGCCGAGGTCGCCGCCGAGAACGCCGAGGCGGAGTTCCCCGGCTCGCACGCCCCGCTGGAGTCGGGCGAGGCCCCCGAGGGCTTCGAGGTCAAGGGCAACCGGAACTCGATGAAGTACCACGTGCCCGGTTCGCGCTGGTACGCGGGCACCACCGCCGAGATCTGGTTCGACTCCCCGGCCAACGCCGAGGCCGCCGGCTTCCAGCCGGCCGGCGGCTCCGCCGCGCAGAAGCTGCGCTGAGCGGGTCCGTCCGGACGAACACCGCGCACGCCGCCGGGGACCTGGTCCCCGGCGGCGTTGCCGTGCCCGGTCCCCTCGCGCCCGGCGGCTCGTCCCAGGGCCCCCGCGCCCGGACGCCGGGCACCGCCGCCGACCCCGACCGTAAGGAACGCCCATGACCGAGAACGCCGTGCGGGTGCGGATCGACCTCGCCTACGACGGAGCGCCCTTCGCCGGGTGGGCCCGTCAGCCGGGGCTGCCCACCGTCCAGGGCGCCCTCGAGGACGCCCTGGCCGTGCTGGTGCGCCGCGAGGTGCGGGTCGTGGTGGCGGGCCGGACCGACACCGGGGTCCACGCCCGCGGCCAGGTCGTGCACCTCGACCTCACCCCGGAGGAGTGGCGCGGGCTGGCCCGCGGCCGCGGGGAGGATCCCGGGGTGGCGCTCGGGCGCCGGCTCACCGGGGCGCTCGGCCACGTGCTGGGGCGCGGCCGCCGGGAGCGCGGGCTGCCGGAGAGCCCGGGAGCGGTCGTGGTGCGCCGGGCCGCGGCCGCGCCGGCGGGCTTCGACGCCCGGTTCTCGGCCGTCGCCCGCCGCTACAGCTACCGGATCGACGACGGCGCGGCGGGCCACGACCCGCTGACCCGCCACCTGACCTGGTGGACCAAGGACGTCCTGGACGCCGACGCCATGGCCGCGGCCGTGCAGGACCTGGTCGGGCTGCACGACTTCCTGTCCTTCTGCCGCCCCCGGGAGGGCGCCACCACGGTGCGGGAGGTCCTCGCCGTGTCCGTGCAGCGGGACCGGGACGGCCTCGTGGTGCTCGGCATCGAGGCGGACGCGTTCTGCCACCACATGGTCCGCTCCGTCGTCGGCGCCGCCGCCCGGGTGGGCGCCGGGCGCGAGCACCAGGACTGGCTGGGCCGCCGCCTCGCGGACCGGGTGCGGGACGCCCGGGTGCTGCTGGCGCCCCCGCACGCCCTGGTCCTCGAGGAGGTGCGCTACCCCGGCGCCGACGGACTGGGGGAGCGGGCCGAGCGCACGCGGGCCCTGCGGGACCCCCTGCACCGGGATTGACCGCCGCACGGTCCGGGTGTATGCCGCGGAGTGGTCTTTGACCGCCCGATCCGGTAACGTGGGGTGCTGTTGTGCGTGTCCCGCCTCGGTTCACGTGTACCCGGATCCGCCGTCCAGTTGCAGGACGCATGGCGCTCCGGTGCACCGGGGTCTCGGGCACCGGATGCAGCTCGGTCCTCACCCGAGCCCCGGACGGCACACCGAGAAACGGCGTGATCCCAACTAGCGCCACCGAGAGAACCCGAACGAAGGCAAACTAACGTGCGTACGTACACCCCGAAGCCCGGTGACATCCAGCGCCAGTGGCACGTCATCGATGCCACCGACGTCGTCCTGGGTCGTCTTGCCAGCCAGACCGCAACGCTGCTGCGCGGAAAGCACAAGCCGACCTTTGCTCCCCACGTGGACGCCGGTGATTTCGTCATCATCATCAACGCCGAGAAGGTCGCCCTGACCGGCTCGAAGCTCGAGAAGAAGCGGGCCTACCGCCACTCCGGCTACCCGGGCGGGCTCAAGTCCACCTCCTACGCCGAGCTGCTGGAGAAGAACCCGGTCCGCGCCGTGGAGAAGGCCATCCGTGGCATGCTCCCGAAGAACAAGCTGGCCGCCCAGCAGATGTCCAAGCTCAAGGTCTACGCCGGCCCGGAGCACCCCCACGGTGCCCAGCAGCCCCAGACCTTCGAGTTCACCCAGGTCGCCCAGTAGTTCCGGGCCTACGAGACAAGAACTGATCGAGGAGAATCGTGGCTCAGAACACTGAAGAGCAGAACACCGTGGACGTCGAGGAGCAGCTGAGCAGCTACACCTCCGAGTCGGCCCCCGCCGCCGAGTCCGCCGTCGCCGCCGAGCGCCCGGCCCTGACCGTCTCCGGCCAGGCCGTGGGCCGCCGCAAGGAGGCCGTCGCCCGCGTGCGCGTCGTCCCCGGCTCCGGCCAGTGGACCATCAACGGCCGCACCCTGGAGAACTACTTCCCCAACAAGCTGCACCAGCAGGAGGTCAACGACCCCTTCCGGCTGCTGGAGCTCGAGGGCGCCTACGACGTCATCGCCCGCATCCACGGCGGTGGCCCCTCCGGCCAGGCCGGCGCGCTGCGCCACGGCGTGGCCCGCGCCCTGAACGAGATCGACGTGGAGAACAACCGGCCCACGCTCAAGAAGGCCGGCTTCCTCACCCGTGACCCGCGCGTCATCGAGCGCAAGAAGGCCGGTCTCAAGAAGGCCCGCAAGGCCCCGCAGTACTCCAAGCGCTGATCGAACGGGCCGCCCGGCCCGTCCGCCCAGCCCCACGGACCCCGTCCGCCCCGGTGCCCACCGGACGCGGACGGGGTTCGTGCGTTCGTGCGCCGCCTGCCGTCCCCCGCGGCGACGGGAACGTAGGATGGGGGCGATGTCTAGATTATTCGGAACGGACGGCGTGCGCGGGCTCGCGAACGACCTCCTCACAGCCAACATGACCCTGGACCTGGCCCAGGCCGCCGCCATCGTGCTGGGCCACGGCCACGCCCCCGAGGGGCGGCGCCCCACCGCGGTCGTCGCCCGGGACGGGCGCGCCAGCGGCGAGTTCCTCAGCGCCGCCGTCGCCGCCGGCCTCGCCGGCTCGGGGGTGGACGTGCACGACGCCGGGGTGCTGCCGACCCCCGCGCTGGCCTACCTCGTCGCGGACCTGGACGCGGACTTCGGGGTGATGATCTCCGCCTCGCACAACCCGGCCCCGGACAACGGGATCAAGTTCCTCGCCCACGGCGGGCGCAAGCTGCCCGACCGCGTGGAGGACGAGATCCAGGCCGTGTTCGAGGCCGGTGACTTCCGCCGCCCCACGGGCGCCGGGGTGGGCCGCGTCCACCTGCTCACGGACGCGGAGGACCGCTACGTCCTGCACCTGGTCGGGGCCATCCCGCACCGGCTGGAGGGCCTCAGCGTGGTCCTCGACTGCGCCAACGGCGCCGCCAGCGGGGTCTCCCCGGACGCGTTCCGCGGCGCGGGCGCCGACGTGCACGTCATCGGCGCGGAGCCGGACGGGCTGAACATCAACGACGGCTGCGGCTCGACCCACCTGGAGCCCCTCCGGCGGGCCGTCGTGGAGCTCGGCGCCGACCTCGGGATCGCCCACGACGGGGACGCGGACCGCTGCCTCGCCGTGGACGCCGCCGGGCGGGAGGTGGACGGCGACCAGATCATGGCGATCCTCGCCCTCGCCCTGAAGGACGCCGGCCGGCTCGTCGACGACACCCTCGTGGCCACCGTGATGAGCAACCTCGGGCTCAAGCTCGCCCTGCGGGAGGCGGGCATCGAGCTGCGCGAGACCGCGGTGGGGGACCGCTACGTCCTCGAGACCATGACCGAGCACGGCTACAACCTGGGCGGGGAGCAGTCCGGCCACGTCATCATGTCCGACTACGCCACCACGGGCGACGGGCTGCTGACCGGGCTGATGCTGGCCTCCCGCGTGGCCCAGACCCGTGCGCCGCTCTCCGAGCTGGCCACGGTGATGACCCGCCTGCCGCAGGTGCTGCTCAACGTCCGCGGCGTGGACCGTGCCGCGGTGGGCTCCAACCCCGGTGTGCAGGCGGCCGTCGCGGAGGTCGAGCAGCGCCTCGGCGAGACGGGCCGGGTGCTGCTGCGCCCGTCGGGAACGGAGCCCGTGGTCCGGGTGATGGTGGAGGCGGCGTCCCCGTGGCGGGAGGGGTCAGGCGCGGCGGCGCAGCTCGTCCCGGATCTCGGTGAGCAGCTGCACCTGGGCGTCGGCCTCCTCCACGTCCGGGTCGATGCCGAGGCGCCGGTCGCGGGCCTCCAGGATCTTGTTCATGGGCAGCACGACGGCGACGTAGACCGCGCCGGCCACGAGCAGGAAGTTGACCAGCGCGGTGAGCAGCACGCCGAACCTGATGTCGTTGCCGTTGAGGGTGAGCACGGCGAAGGAGTCGAAGTCGGGCGATCCGACCAGGGCGGAGATCCCCGGCATGAGCACCGCCTCGACCATGGCGTTGACGACCTGGGCGAAGGCCGCGCCGACGATCACGGCCACGGCCAGGTCCAGCACGTTGCCCTTCATGATGAAGTCCTTGAATCCTTTGAGCATCCCCGCAGACTACCGGCCCGCGGCGGATCAGCCCGGGCCGGGCGTCCCGTAGTCCGGGGCCGGGCCCAGCCCGGCGAACTGCTCCAGGGTGGCGGCGTCCGAGCGCACGAGCTCCTGCGCGGGCCCCGGCCCGAGATAGCGCAGGTGCCACGGCTCGTACCAGTAGCCGGTGACGGCCTCCTCGCCCCACGGGTAGCGGACGACGAAGCCGTGCTCGGGCCCGTGCTCGGCCACCCAGGCGGCGGCGGCCGTGTCGGCGAAGCACACCTGCAGGTCGCAGCCGCCGCCCTCGCCGACGTCCACGGCCAGACCGGTCTGGTGCTCCGAGTGGCCCGGCCGGGCGGAGACGACGTCCGCGGCGGCGGCCCCCTTGCGCGCCACCCAGCCGGCGTAGGTCTCCTGCTGCTCCGCCCAGGAGCGGTAGCCGGAGACGATCCGCAGCGGCACCCCGTCCGCCCGGGCCGCGGCGAGCATCCCGCGCGCGGCCGCGGCGGCCTCGGGCCGCAGCCGGTGGCCCTCGACGTCCTCGAGCGCCGGCGGGGCCCAGTCCGCCGGGACGAGGGGCCGGCGCTTGTTGACCACGACGGACAGGGAGGCCGGGTCGTCCAGCGACCGGGACCGCTCCGCCGGGGCCGCGGAGGACCCGGCGGCGGTGGGCGGGCCCGCGGCCGCCGCGGTGCCGGAGGGCCCGGTGCCGGGCGTGCCGGGGGCCGGGGACGCCGGGGGAGCGCTCCCCGGCGCGGGGTCCCCGCCGCCGGGCGTCCCGGTCCCCGGTGTGCACCCGCCGAGCAGGCCGGCCACGAGCACCCCGCTCACGAGCAGCCCGGCCGCGGGCGGTCCCGCGCCGCGCCGCCCGGTGGCGCGGGGTGCCGGCCCGGCCCGGCGGGGGGCGCGCATCAGTTCTTGCGCAGCAGCACGCGGCGGATCGAGTGGTCGGAGTCCTTGGAGAGGATCAGCCGGGCACGTCCGCGGGTCGGCTGCACGTTCTCGATGAGGTTCGGCTCGTTGATCCGCCGCCAGATCCCGGTGGCGGTCGCCACCGCCTCGGCGTCGGAGAGGTCGGCGTAGCGGTGGAAGTACGAGCCGGGGTCGGCGAAGGCGGAGTAGCGCAGCGCCTGGAAGCGCTCCACGTACCACCGCTCGATGTCCGAGGGCCGGGCGTCCACGTAGATGGAGAAGTCGAAGAAGTCGCTGAGCGCGAGGGAGGCCCGGTCCCCGGGACCCACCTTGGCCGGTGCGAGCACGTTGAGCCCCTCGACGATCACGACGTCGGGGCGGGTGACCACGACCTCCTCGCCGGGCACGATGTCGTAGCTGTGGTGGGAGTACTTCGGGGCCCGCACCTCGGGGGCGCCGGACTTGATCTTGGCGACGAAGCGGAGCAGGGCCCGGCGGTCGTAGGACTCCGGGAAGCCCTTGCGGTCCATGAGCCCGCGGCGCTGGAGCTCGGCGTTCGGGTGCAGGAACCCGTCCGTGGTGATCAGCTGGACGTTCGGGGTGGAGGGCCACCGGGACAGCAGCTCCCGCAGCAGGCGGGCGGTGGTGGACTTGCCGGCCGCCACGGACCCGGCGATGCCGATCACGAAGGGCGTCCGGGCGTGCTCCTCGCCGAGGAAGGCGTTGGTGGAGGCGTTGAGCCGGTTGGAGGACTCGTCGTAGAGGGTCAGCAGCCGCGAGATCGGGAGGTACACCTCGCGCACCTCCGCGACGTCGAGCCGGTCGCCGAGGCCGCGCAGGTTCTCGATCTCCTGGGAGGTGAGCGGAACGTCGATCTCGTGGGAGAGCCTCGACCAGGTCTGCCGGTCGAGCTCCACGAAGGGCGAGGTGCGTTCGCTCAGCGTAGATGCGGTCATCGAGCACAGTCTAGACCGCGCCGCGTCACGGCCCCGCGCGCCGCAGACACCGCCGGGGCCCGGGTGTAGATTTGATCACGTTCCGGCCCTCGGCCTCCGAGGGACCGCGACACCGCAGGGCGGGTGCGATCCATCGGAGGGAGCACCGCCCCTCCCGAGAGCGAGGACACCACCATGGCCACGGCGACGACCACGGGAACGACGACACCGACGGGCGGCCGATCACAGGCGGCCCGCGCCCACGTGCAGCGGTTCGGGACGTTCCTGTCCGGGATGATCATGCCCAACATCGGGGCGTTCATCGCCTGGGGCCTGATCACGGCCCTGTTCATCGAGACGTCCCCGTTCCTGCCCTACGGGCCCATCGGCGGCTTCGGCACCGACGCCGAGGGCACCCCGCACACCGGCCTCGTCGGACCGATGATCACCTATCTGCTGCCCCTGCTCATCGCCTACACCGGCGGGCGGATGGTCTACGACGTGCGCGGCGGCGTGGTCGGGGCGATCGCCACCAGCGGCGTGATCGTGGGCGCGGGCATCCCGATGTTCATCGGCGCGATGATCATGGGCCCGCTCACCGCGTGGCTGATGAAGAAGATCGACGCCATCTGGGACGGGAAGATCAAGCCCGGGTTCGAGATGCTGGTGAACAACTTCTCGGCCGGGATCTTCGGCGGTCTCATGGCGATCGTGGGCTTCTTCGTGGTCGGCCCCGCCGTGACGGTGTTCTCCGAGGCCGCCGCGCGGGTGGTCGACTTCCTGGTGGCCAACAACCTGCTGCCGCTCACCTCGATCCTGATCGAGCCGGCGAAGGTGCTGTTCCTGAACAACGCGATCAACCACGGGATCCTCACCCCCCTGGGCACCACCCAGGCGCTGGAGGAGGGCAAGTCCATCCTCTTCCTGCTGGAGGCCAACCCCGGTCCGGGGCTGGGCATCCTCCTGGCCTACATGGTCTTCGGCCGCGGCACGGCCCGGGCCTCGGCCCCGGGCGCGGCGCTGATCCACTTCGTGGGCGGCATCCACGAGATCTACTTCCCCTACGTGCTGATGAAGCCGGCGCTCATCCTGGCCGCGATCGCCGGGGGCGCCTCGGGGGTGCTGACCTTCACGCTGCTGGGGGCCGGGCTGCAGGCCCCGGCCGCGCCGGGATCGATCATCGCGGTGCTCGCCCAGACCCCGCCGTCGGCGGGCAACTACCTGGGCGTGCTGGCCGGGGTCGCCATCGCCACGGTGGTGACCTTCCTGGTCGCGGCGGTGATCCTCAAGACGTCGAAGGACAAGGGGGAGGGCGACCTGGCCGAGGCGACCTCCCGGATGGAGACCATGAAGGGCCGGAAGTCGAGCGTCGCCTCCGCGATGGTCGGCACCAGCGGCGGCGCCGACAGCGGCGGGACCACCGCCCGGGAGCTCGGCGACGGCGGGCCGGTGCGCCACATCGTCTTCGCCTGCGACGCCGGGATGGGCTCCTCCGCGATGGGCGCCTCGGTGCTGCGCAACAAGGTCAAGGCCGCGGGCTTCGGCGACGTCAAGGTCACCAACGCCGCGATCGCCAACCTCACCGACGACTTCGACATCGTGGTCACCCACCAGGACCTGGCCACCCGGGCCCGCCCCAAGGTGCCCGGCGCCGCCCTGGTGACCGTGGACAACTTCATGGGCAGCCCCCGCTACGACGAGATCGTCGAGGCCGTCCAGCAGCGCAACGGCGCCACCGTCCCCGCCGCGGGCGCTCCCGCGGCGGACACCGCGGCGACGGGCGGCCCGGCCGGCAACGCCGCCGGTGCTCCGGCCGGCGCCGCGGCCGCGGCGGGCGGGCCCGCGACCGGCGGGGACGCCGCGTCCGGGGGCGCGATCCTCACCCGCGAGCGGATCGTGATGGACGGCGGGGCGCGCAACGCCGCGCAGGCCATCGACGAGGCCGGCGGGCTGCTGGTCGCCGCCGGGGCGGTGACCGACGCGTACGTGGCCTCCATGCACGAGCGCGAGGCCTCCGTGTCCACGTTCATGGGCAACGGGCTGGCGATCCCGCACGGCACCAACCAGGCCAAGGACAGCATCCGCTCCTCGGCCCTGTCGGTCGTGAAGTACCCCGAGGGCCTGGACTGGAACGGCAAGCCGGTGACCTGGGTGATCGGCATCGCCGGCAAGGACAACGAGCACCTGGCCATCCTCTCGCGGGTCGCGAAGATCTTCGGCAACAAGGAGAAGGTCCGGCAGCTGGACGGGGCGAGCACCGCCGACGAGGTCCTCGAGCTCCTCGGGAAGGTCAACGACTGACGCGGACCCGGCCCGCCGGACCCGGCCGGGTCCGGCGGGCCGGGTGCTCGAGGACGCCGCACCACGGCCCCGGGACGCCGCACCACGGCCCCGGGCACGGCGTCGCGGACCGGGCCCGTTCCGGGGACACGGCGCCGCGGACGTCCCCGGAAATGGGGTCCGCGCCGCCGGTCCGGCGCACCGTGGCGGCGCGGATCCATGCGGTAGCCTGAAGCGCATGTGTGGAATTGTTGGATATGTGGGCCCCTCCTCCCTGGTCGCGGACGAGCGCGGCACCTCCTCCGGGCACGACGCCCTGACCGTCCTCGTGGAGGGCCTGCGCCGCCTCGAGTACCGCGGCTACGACTCCGCGGGGGTCGCGGTGCTCTCGAACGGCACCGTCGGCTTCCGCAAGAAGGCCGGCAAGCTGCTGAACCTCGAGCAGGAGCTGGGCGAGCGTCCCCTGCCGCGCTCCAGCACCGGCATCGGGCACACCCGGTGGGCCACGCACGGCGGCCCGTCCGACACCAACGCCCACCCGCACGTCGTGGACGGCGGCCGGCTGGCCGTGATCCACAACGGCATCATCGAGAACTTCGCCGAGATCAAGCGCGAGCTGGTCGAGAAGGGCCACGCGTTCGCCTCGGAGACCGACACCGAGGTGGCCGCCACGCTGCTGGCCGACGTCTACAACGACCTCGGCGACCAGGACCTCACCGCCGCCATGCAGGTCGCCTGCCGCCGGCTCGAGGGCGCGTTCACCCTCCTCGCCGTGCACGTGGACCACCCCGGCCACGTCGTCGCCGCCCGCCGCAACTCCCCGCTGGTGCTCGGCCTCGGCGAGGGCGAGAACTTCCTGGGCTCCGACGTCTCCGGGTTCATCGACTACACCCGCAGCGCCGTCGAGCTCGGCCAGGACCAGGTCGTGACCATCACGGCCGACGACTACGAGATCACCGACTTCCACGGCAACCCGGCCCAGGGCAAGCCCTTCGAGGTGCTGTGGGACGCCGCCGCGGCCGAGAAGGGCGGCTTCCCCTCCTTCATGGAGAAGGAGATCAACGAGCAGCCCGCCGCCGTGGAGCAGACCCTGATGGGCCGCACGGACCCGGACGGCAACCTGGTGCTCGACGAGCTGAAGATCGACGAGTCCGTGCTGCGCGCGGTGGACAAGATCGTCGTCGTCGCCTGCGGCACCGCCGCCTACGCCGGGCAGGTGGCCCGCTACGCCATCGAGCACTGGTGCCGGATCCCCACCGAGGTCGAGCTCGCCCACGAGTTCCGCTACCGGGACCCGATCGTCGACGAGCGCACCCTGGTGGTGGCCCTGTCCCAGTCGGGCGAGACCATGGACACTCTCATGGCGGTGCGGCACGCCCAGGAGCAGGGCGCCAAGGTCGTGGCGATCTGCAACACCAACGGCTCCACCATCCCGCGCGAGGCCGACGCCGCGCTCTACACCCACGCCGGGCCCGAGATCGCCGTGGCCTCCACCAAGGCGTTCCTGGCCCAGATCACCGCCGCCTACCTCCTGGGGCTCTACCTGGCCCAGCTGCGCGGCAACAAGTACAAGGACGAGATCGCCGGGATCCTCGCCGAGCTCGAGGCCATGCCCGCGAAGATCCAGCAGGTCATCGACGCGCAGGCCGCGGTGAAGGACCTCGCCCAGTCGATGAAGGACGCGGCCTCGGTGCTCTTCCTCGGCCGCCACGTCGGCTACCCGGTGGCCCTGGAGGGCGCGCTGAAGCTCAAGGAGATCGCCTACATCCACGCCGAGGGCTTCGCCGCCGGCGAGCTCAAGCACGGCCCGATCGCGCTGATCGAGGAGGGGCAGCCCGTCTTCGTGATCGTGCCCTCCCCGCGGGGCCGCGACTCCCTGCACGCGAAGGTGGTCTCCAACATCCAGGAGATCCGCGCCCGCGGCGCGGTCACCATCGTCATCGCGGAGGAGGGGGACGAGGCCGTCGCGGACTACGCGAACCACATCTTCCGCGTCCCGCAGTCCCCGGTGCTGCTCCAGCCGCTGCTCACCACGGTGCCGCTGCAGATCTTCGCCTGCGAGCTCGCCACCGCCAAGGGCTACGACGTGGACCAGCCGCGCAACCTCGCGAAGTCCGTCACCGTCGAGTAGGCAGCCGCCCGACGACCACCGGCCCGTCGCCCCGTCCCCGGGGCGGCGGGCCGGTGGTCGTCGGGGGCCCCGGCCGGGTGGCTAGGGTGGGGACATGATCATCGGCACCGGCATCGACGTGGTGGACATCGCCCGCTTCGAGCAGCAGATCGCCCGCACCCCCGGCCTCGTGGCCCGGCTCTTCACCCCGCTCGAACGGGACCTGCACGTCCGCTCGCTCGCGGCGCGCTTCGCGGCGAAGGAGGCGGCGGCCAAGGCGCTGAAGGCGCCGCCCGGGATGATCTGGCAGCACTGCTGGATCGAGAACGACCCCTCCGGCGCCCCGGTGCTGTGCACGGAGGGGACCGTGGCGGAGGAGGCCCGGCGGCAGGGCATCGACCGGTGGCACCTGACCATGACCCACGACGGCGGGATCGCCATGGCCATGGTCATCGCCGAGCGCACCGGGGAGGGCGCCGCGCCGGCCGGGGCGCGGGCGGCCGCGTCCGCCGGGGCGGCGTCGTGATCGTCGCGTACACGGGCGCGCAGGTCCGCGACGCGGAGGCGCCCCACCTGGCCCGGGGGGAGGGCCCCGCCCTGATGCGCCGCGCCGCGCACGGACTGGCGCTGGCCTGCGCGGAGCGCCTGCGCGCCCGCCGCGGCCGGGTCGCCGGCGCGCGGGTGGTCGTCCTGGCCGGCACCGGCAACAACGGCGGGGACGGGCTGTGGGCCGGCGCCGAGCTGGCCCGGCGCGGCGCGTCCGTGCTGGCCGTGGCGGTCGGGGACCGGCTGCACCCGGAGGCCGCCGCGGCGCTCGCGGCGGCCGGCGGGCGCGTCCTGCCGCTGGCGGACGTCCCGGAGGGGGAGGGCCCCGCACGCGTGCTGGCCGCCGACCTCGTGCTCGACGCCGTGCTCGGCACCGGCGCCCGCGGCGGGCTGCGCGGGGCCGCCGCGGACCTCGTCCGGGCGGTGCTGGAGCGGTGGCCGGACCGGGAGGCCCCGCTGGTCGTGGCCTGCGACGTCCCCTCCGGGGTCTCGGCGGACACGGGCGCCGTCTCCGGGCCGGTGCTCCCCGCGGACGTGACGGTGAGCTTCGGCGGCGCGAAGGCCGGGCTCCTCCTGCCCCCGGGCGAGCGGTCCTGCGGGGAGGTGCGCACCGTGCGGATCGGCATCGAGGACGACCTGCCCGCCCCGGCGCTGCGCCGCCTCGAGCCCGCCGACGTCGCGGCGCTGTGGCCGCGCCCGGGTGCGGCGTCCCACAAGTACTCCCGCGGCGTGGTCGGCGTCGTGGCGGGCTCGCCCACGTATCCCGGTGCCGCCCTGATGTGCACCCGCGCCGCCGTGGACGCCGGCGCCGGGATGGTCCGCCACCTGGGCGACGCCGCGACCCGCTCGCTCGTCTGCCTGACCAGCCCGGAGGTCGTCGCCTCCGAGGACCACCCCGCCGACGTGCACGTCCAGGCGTGGGTCGTGGGCCCCGGCGCGGTGGGCGACCCCGCGCAGGAGTCGCGCATCGGGGCGGTCCTCGCCGGCGGGCTGCCCGCCGTCGTGGACGCGGGCGCGCTCACCGCCGCGGCGCGCGCCGCGGCCGAGGGCGGTCTCGGCCCCGGGAAGGTGCTGACCCCGCACGCCGGGGAGCTGGAGCAGGTCCTGGCCTGGCTGGCCGCCCTGCGCGGGGACGCGGACGCCCCCGACCGCGCCGCGATCGAGGCCGAGCCGGCCCGGTGGGCGCGCGCGGCCGCGGAGGCCACCGGCGCCGTGGTCGTGCTCAAGGGCGCCACCACCCTGGTGGCGGCCCCGGACGGCACGATGCTCTCCCAGTCGGACGGGAGCCCCTGGCTGGCCACGGCCGGCAGCGGGGACACCCTCGCGGGGATCATGGGCGCCGCGCTCGCCGGCTGCGCCGAGGACCCGGACGCGTTCGCCGCCGCCGGGGACTGGGCCCGCGGGGACGCCCGCCTCGCGGTGGCGGCCGCGCTCGCCGTGGCCGTCCACGGGTACGCGTCCCGCCTCGACGGGCTCGGGCCGGTGCCGCCCACGGTCCTCGCCGGCAACGTCCGGCGGGTGCTGCGCTCCGGCCCCCGGTCCGCCCGTCCCTGAACCGGGTCCGGCTCCGCGCACCCGGACCCGCGGGCGCCCCGCGAGCGGGGCGGCCACGACGGCCGCCGGACCCGGCTAAGGTTAAGCGCACTTGCCCCGATACCCAGCCCGCTGACGGTGACCCCTGCCCGGCGGTACGACAGGAGACCTCATGGAAGTCTGGCCCGGCCAGTCCTATCCCCTCGGTGCCACCTTCGACGGCACCGGCACCAACTTCGCGCTCTTCAGCGAGATCGCCGAGAAGGTCGAACTGTGCCTGTTCGACGACGACGGGTCGGAGACCCGCATCGAGGTCGACGCGCAGGACGGCTACGTCTGGCACTGCTACCTGCCCACGGTCCAACCCGGTCAGCGCTACGGCTACCGGGTGCACGGGCCGTGGAACCCCGCGGCGGGCCAGCGCTGCAACCCCTCCAAGCTGCTGCTCGACCCCTACGCGAAGGCGGTGGCGGGCGAGTTCGACTGGGCCCAGCCGCTGTTCTCCTACAACTTCGGCGACGAGGACTCGTTCAACGAGGAGGACTCGGCCCCGCACATGGCCATGGGCGTGGTGATCAACCCCTTCTTCAACTGGGAGGGCGACCGCACCCCGCGCACCCCGTACCACAAGTCCGTGATCTACGAGGCGCACGTCAAGGGCCTCACCCAGCAGCACCCGGACGTCCCCGAGGAGCAGCGCGGCACCTACGCCGGCGTGGCCCACCCCGCCGTCATCGCCCACCTGCAGAAGCTCGGCGTCACGGCCATCGAGCTGATGCCCGTGCACCAGTTCGTCCAGGACAGCACCCTGCTCGAGAAGGGCCTGCGCAACTACTGGGGCTACAACACGATCGGCTTCTTCGCCCCGCACAACGAGTACAACTCCACCAACGACCTCGGCGGCCAGGTCCAGGAGTTCAAGGCCATGGTGCGCGCCCTGCACCAGGCGGACATCGAGGTCATCCTCGACGTGGTGTACAACCACACCGCCGAGGGCAACCACATGGGCCCCACCCTGTCGATGAAGGGCATCGACAACCAGGCCTACTACCGCACGGTGGAGGGCGACGAGAAGTTCTACATGGACTACACGGGCACCGGCAACTCGCTCAACGTCCGGCACCCGCACTCCCTGCAGCTGATCATGGACTCCCTGCGCTACTGGGTGACCGAGATGCACGTGGACGGCTTCCGCTTCGACCTCGCGGCCACCCTGGCCCGCGAGTTCTACGACGTGGACAAGCTCTCCACGTTCTTCGAGCTCGTCCAGCAGGACCCGGTCGTCTCCCAGGTCAAGCTGATCGCCGAGCCGTGGGACATCGGCCCCGGCGGCTACCAGGTGGGCAACTTCCCGCCGCAGTGGACCGAGTGGAACGGCAAGTACCGGGACACCGTCCGGGACTTCTGGCGCGGGGAGCCGGCGACCCTCGGGGAGTTCGCCTCCCGGATCACCGGCTCCGCCGACCTCTACGAGCACAGCGGCCGGCGTCCCTTCGCGTCGATCAACTTCGTCACCGCCCACGACGGCTTCACGCTGCGGGACATCGTCTCCTACAACGAGAAGCACAACGACGCCAACGGGGAGGACAACAACGACGGGGAGTCCCACAACCGCTCCTGGAACTGCGGTGTGGAGGGCCCCACCGACGACCCGGAGATCCTGGCGCTGCGCGCCCGCCAGCAGCGCAACTTCCTGGCCACCCTGCTGCTGTCCCAGGGCACCCCCATGGTCCTGCACGGGGACGAGCTGGGCCGGAGCCAGGACGGCAACAACAACACCTACTGCCAGGACAACGAGCTGTCCTGGATCGACTGGGACGCGATGGACGCCCCGCTCACCGAGTTCACCGCCGCGGTCACCCAGCTGCGCCACCAGCACCCCACGTTCCGCCGGTCGAACTTCTTCGACGGCCGGCCCGTGGAGATGGACGAGGACGACACCGGGCGCCCGATGCCCGACATCGCGTGGCTGAACCCCGACGGCTCCCCGATGAAGCCCGCCGACTGGGACGAGCCGCTGTCCCGGTCCCTGGGCATGTGGCTCAACGGCCACGGCATCGCCGGGGTGGACATGCGCGGGCAGCCCATCACGGACGTCAACTTCATCGTGTACTTCAACTCCAACCCGGAGCCCGTGAAGTACAAGCTGCCGCCGGCCCGCTACGGCCGGCAGTGGGAGGAGATCCTGGACACCGCCGGCCGGCACTCCGACGGGCAGATCCGCAAGGCCCGCAGCGCCATCACCCTGGAGGGCAAGTCCACGGTCGTGCTGCGCGCCTACGAGGCCCCCGAGGAGGAGCCCGACGCGTCGGTCGCCGCCTCCGTGGCGGTGTACGTGAGGACGCCCGCCGACCAGTGAGCCGCGGCGCCGGCAGGCTGTCGACCCGGACACGGGTCGACAGCCTGCTGGCATTTCCGGGCCCGGGCCGACAGACTGGTGCGGTGCGCACACCTATCTCGACCTACCGACTCCAGATCACCTCCGACCTGACGCTGGACCGCGCGGCCGGGCTCGTGGACTACCTCCACGACCTCGGCGCGGACTGGGTCTACCTGTCCCCGATCCTGCGGGCCGTCGACGGCTCGGACCACGGCTACGACGTCGCCTCCCCGGCCGAGGTGGACCCCGTCCGCGGCGGTCCCGCCGGGCTCACGGCGCTCGCCGACGCCGCCCACGCCCGCGGCATGGGCGTGCTGGTCGACATCGTCCCGAACCACCAGGGCGTGGCCGTCCCGCAGCAGAACCCGTGGTGGTGGTCCCTGCTCGCCGAGGGGCAGGACTCGCCCTACGCGGCCGCCTTCGACGTCGAGTGGGAGGCCGGCGGCGGCAAGGTGCTGCTCCCGGTGCTGGGCGACGGCGACGACGAGCTGGAGCAGCTGCGCGTCGAGGACGGGACCCTGCGCTACTACGACAACGTCTACCCCCTCGCGGAGGGCACCTGGGCCGCCGGCGACGACCCGCGGGACGTGCACGCCCGTCAGCACTACGAGCTGATCAACTGGCGCCGCGGGGACGCCGAGCTGAACTACCGCCGCTTCTTCACCGTGGCCACGCTCGCCGGGGTGCGCGTGGAGGACCCGGCCGTCTTCGAGGAGTCCCACGCCGAGATCAGGCGCTGGGTCGACGAGGGCCTCGTCGACGGGCTGCGCATCGACCACCCCGACGGGCTGCGCGACCCGCGGCAGTACCTCGAGCGGCTCAAGGAGCTCACCGGCGGCGCCTACGTCGTCGTGGAGAAGATCCTCGAGCCCGGCGAGCGGCTGCCCCGGGACTGGGCCACGGCCGGCACCACGGGCTACGACGCCCTGGGCGTGCTCGACCGGCTGCTCACCGACCCGGCGGGGGAGTACGCGCTCACCAGCCTCGACGCCCGCCTGCGCGGCGGGGAGCCGGTGCACTGGGAGGAGATGATCCACGGCACCAAGCGCGCCATGGCCGACGACGCCCTGCACGCCGAGGTCCTGCGCCTGGCCCGGGCGGTCCCCGCCGACGCCGGGCTCGACCACGACGAGGCCGTGGACGCCCTCGCGGAGATCCTGGCCGGCTTCCCCGTCTACCGCAGCTACCTGCCCGAGGGCGCCGAGCACCTGCGCACCGCCCTCGACGCCGCCCGGCAGCGGCGGCCCGAGCTCACCGGCCCGATCGGCACCCTGGGCGAGCTGCTCGGGGTCGGCGCCACGGACGACGCCGAGCTCGGGGAGCTGGCGCGCCGCTTCCAGCAGACCTCCGGGATGGTCATGGCCAAGGGCGTCGAGGACACCGCGTTCTACCGCTTCCCCCGCCTGACCTCCCTGACCGAGGTGGGCGGCGACCCCTCGCACTTCGCCGTGACGCCCGAGGAGGCCCACGCCGAGCTCGGCCGCCGGGCCGCCGAGGAGCCCCTCGCCATGACCGCCCTGTCCACCCACGACACCAAGCGCTCGGAGGCCGTGCGCGCACGGATCACGGTCCTGTCCGAGGCCGCCGAGCAGTGGGCCGGCGTGGTGGGCACCGCGACCCGGCTCGCCGGGGAGGCCGGCGTCCGGGTGGGCGACGGGCCGCTCGTCAACCTCGTGCTGCAGGCCGTGGTGGGCGCCTGGCCGATCTCCCAGGAGCGCACCGTGGACTACGCGCTCAAGGCCGCCCGCGAGGCCGGGAACTCGACCGCCTGGGTGGACGGGGACGACGACTTCGAGGACCGGCTCGTGCGGTTCGTCGGGCTGGTCTTCCACGACCCCCAGATCCGGGCCGTGGTGGAGGGCTTCGCCCAGCACGTGACCGAGGCCGGGTGGAGCAACGGGCTCGCCGCCAAGCTGGTCCAGCTCACGATGCCCGGCGTCCCCGACGTCTACCAGGGCTCCGAGCTGTGGGCCGAGTCCCTCGTGGACCCGGACAACCGCCGCCCCGTGGACTTCGAGGAGCGGGCAGCGATGCTCGCCCGGCTGGACGCGCCCGGCGCCGGGACCGCCGAGGGGATCCCGGCGGTGGGCCCCGACGCCGCGGCCAAGCTGCTCGTCACCAGCCGGGCCCTCCGGCTGCGCCGCGACCACCCCGGGCTGTTCACCGGCTACACCCCGCTGGAGGCCTCCGGCCCGCGGGCCGGGCACGTGTTCGCCTTCGACCGCGGCGGCGCCGTGACCGTGGCCACCCGCCTCCCCCTGGGCCTGGCGGCCCGCGGCGGCTTCGCCGACGAGACCCTTCAGCTGCCCGAGGGCGACTTCGAGGACGTGCTCACCCGCCGCCCGCACACGGGCACCGTGGCGCTCTCCGACCTGCTGTCCGACTACCCCGTGGCGCTGCTGCGCCGGAAGGACTCCTGAGACCCGATGAACACCCGTGACCACCTGAACCGCTTCGACGTCTGGGCCCCGCACGCCCGGTCCGTGACCGTGCGGATCGAGGGCGAGGACCACGCCATGGTCCCCGCCGCCTCCCTGCCCGCGGGCTCGTCCGAGGGGCCCGCCGCCCGCCGCGACGGCTGGTGGACCCTGCCCGACGACGCCGACGTCCCCGCCGGCACCGTCCGCTACGGCTACGTCCTGGGCAAGACCTTCGACGAGGGCACCCCCGAGGAGCGCTCGCAGGTCTCCGAGGTCCTGCCCGACCCCCGCTCGCGCCGCCAGCCGCAGGGCGTGCACGAGCTCTCCTGCACCTTCGACCCCTCCGCGCACCGGTGGGGCGACACCGCGTGGACCGGCCGGACCCTGGCGGGCTCGGTCATCTACGAGCTGCACCTGGGCACCTTCACGCCCGCCGGCACGCTCGACGCGGCGGTCGAGCGGCTCGACCACCTGGTGGACCTCGGCGTGGACTTCGTGGAGCTGCTGCCCGTCAACGGCTTCAACGGCGAGCACAACTGGGGCTACGACGGCGTCCTCTGGTACACCGTGGACGAGTCCTACGGCGGGCCCGCCGCCTACCAGCGCTTCGTGGACGCGTGCCACCAGCGCGGGATCGGCGTGATCCAGGACGTGGTCTACAACCACCTGGGCCCCTCCGGGAACTACCTGCCCCTGTTCGCCGACTACTTCAAGCCCGGCTCCAGCACCTGGGGCGACCTCATCAACCTCGACGGCTGGGGCTCGGACGGGGTGCGCGACTACATCCTCGACAACATCGAGATGTGGCTGCGCGACTACCACGTGGACGGGTTCCGGCTCGACGCCGTGCACGCGCTGCAGGACCACCGGGCCGTGCACATCCTCGAGGAGATCGCCGACCTCGTGGAGCGGGTGGGCGTGGAGACGGGCCGGCCGCTGTTCACGGTCGCCGAGTCCGACCTCAACGACCACCGGATGATCACGCCGACCACGGCCCACGGCCTCGGCATGACCGGGCAGTGGCTCGACGACTTCCACCACGCCGCCCACGTGGCGCTGACCGGGGAGACCCAGGGCTACTACGCCGACTTCGCCGCGCTGGGGACCCTCGACAAGGTGATGCGCGACGCGTTCTACCACGACGGCACCATGTCGGTCTTCCGCGGCCGCCACCACGGCCGGCCGGTCGACAAACAGCGGGTGCGCCCGTGGCAGTTCGTCACCTGCATCCAGAACCACGACCAGGTGGGCAACCGGGCCGCCGGGGACCGGATCAGCGCGAGCCTCTCGGCCGACCAGCTGGTGCTCGGCGCCACCGTGCTGCTCACCCAGCCGTTCACCCCCATGCTGTTCATGGGCGAGGAGTGGGGCGCGTCCACCCCGTGGCAGTTCTTCACCGCCCACCCCGAGCCCGAGCTCGGCGAGGCCGTGGCGAAGGGCCGCAAGGCGGAGTTCGCCGCGATGGGCTGGGACGAGTCCACGGTCCCGGACCCGCAGGCGCCCAGCACCTTCACCGACTCGAAGCTGGACTGGGACGAGCCCGGCCGGGGCGACCACGCCCGGGTGCTGGCCGCCTACCGCGAGCTCATCGCGCTGCGGCGCGCGGTGCCCGAGCTCACGGACCCGCGGTTCGGGACCATCGACACCGACCACGACGAGGACGCCCGCTGGTTCGTGCTCCGCCGGGCCACGGCGCCGGGCTCCGCCCACGGGGTCGCGGTCGTCCTGAACTTCGGGGCGGGCCCGGTCGAGGCGCCCGTGCCCGGGGCGGCCGGCGCCGAGGTGCTGTTCCGCTCCGGCGAGGTCTCCCTCACCGCGGGGGCCGACGGCGGCGCCGTCGCCGCCCTGCCGCCCCACGGCGCGGCGGTGGTGCGCTACTGAACCGCCGCGCCCTGTCCCCCCGACCGTCCACCGACCCCCGAGAGGCCGCCGTGCGCACCTACGGACCCGATGACCGATACCTCGCCGCCGAGGACCGCTACGAGACCATGCCCTTCCGGCGCGTGGGGGACTCCGGGCTCAAGCTGCCCGTGATCTCCCTGGGGCTGTGGCACAACTTCGGCGACGACAAGCCGCTCGCCACCCAGCGCGCCACGCTGCGCCGGGCCTTCGACCTGGGCGTGACCCACTTCGACCTCGCCAACAACTACGGCCCGCCGGCCGGCGCCGCCGAGCTGAACTTCGGCAGGATCCTGGCCCAGGACCTCGCGCCGTACCGGGACGAGCTCGTGATCTCCTCGAAGGCCGGCTGGACCATGGGCCCGGGACCGTACCAGTTCGGCGGCTCGCGCAAGTACCTGGTGTCCTCCCTGGACCAGTCCCTGCAGCGGATGGGCCTGGACCGCGTGGACATCTTCTACCACCACCGCCCGGACCCGGACACGCCGCTCGAGGAGACCATGCGGGCCCTCGACCACATCGTGCGCTCGGGGCGGGCGCTGCACGTGGGGATCTCCTCCTACAACGCGGAGCTGACCCTGCGCGCCCAGCGGATCATGCGCGAGCTCGGCACCCCGCTGCTCATCCACCAGCCCTCCTACTCGATGCTCAACCGGTGGGTCGAGGCCCCGGGGCCCTCGGGGACCTCGCTGCTGGGGGCGCTGACCGAGGCCGGCATGGGCTCGATTGTGTTCTCCCCGCTGGCCCAGGGCATGCTCACGGACCGCTACCTCGACGGCATCCCGGAGGGCTCCCGGGCCGCGGCCGAGAAGTCCCTGGACCCGGAGTGGCTCTCGGACACGACCCTGGAGAAGGTCCGCGGCCTGCACGAGATCGCCGCCGCCCGCGGGCAGAGCCTGGCCCAGATGGCGATCGCGTGGGTGCTGCGCGAGCAGCAGGACGGGCAGGTGACCACGGCCCTCGTGGGCGCCTCCTCGCCGGAGCAGCTCGAGGACAGCGTGGGCGCGGTGCACCACCTCGCGTTCACCCCCGGGGAGCTGGAGGCCATCGACCGTCTGGCCACCGACTCCGACATCAACATCTGGGCGGGTGCCCAGGACTCCAAGCACGCATGAGCCGAGGGGCCCGGTAGGCCGTGGAGGTCTCGCAGTACCTCGCCCTGCTGGGGGTGTGGATCGCCGGGATCGTGGCCCCCGGCCCGGACGTGCTGGTGATCCTGCGCAGCTCGTCGCTGGGCTCCCGTGCGGCCGGGGTGCTCACCGCCGTGGGCGTGATGACCGGCAACCTCGTGTGGATCACGCTGTCCCTCACGGGCGTCACCGTCCTCATCAGCCAGGCCGACACCGTGCAGCGGCTCATCCAGGTGGCGGGGGCGCTGTTCCTCGGCTGGCTGGGGGTGAGCGGGGTCCGGGCCGGGCTCGCCGCACGGGCCGTGCCGGCGGCCGTGCCGGCGGGAGCGGCCGGGTCCACGGTGCCGCTGCCGGGTGGCGCCCCGCGCGGGGGCGCCCCCGGCCCGGCCCGGGCGTTCGTGCTGGGGCTCGTCACCAACCTCTCGAACGCGAAGGCCGTCGTCTTCTTCGTGGCCCTGTTCGCCAACGTGGTCCCGGCCGGGGCCCGCTGGTGGGAGACCGCCCTGGTCTTCGTGCTGCTGGTGGCGGTGGGCCTCGCCTGGTTCACCGCCGTGGCGTGGATGGGCTCCGTCGAACGCCTGGCCGCGGCCTTCCGCCGCCACGGGGCCGCCGTGGAGCTGGCCGCCGGGGCCCTGTTCCTGGTGCTCGCCCTGGCACTGCTGGTGAGCGCCCTGTGAAAACCGCCCCCGCGGGCGGTCATCTGGTGCGCAGGGGTTTCCCCGCGGACCGGCCGGTGATAGGAAGTAAGCATCCTTATCGCCGGTGCGTCCGCTCCGCGGCCGCACCGGGCCCGTCTCCAGGAAGAGAAGTGCGATGTCCGACAACGAGTACCTGACCCGCTCGATCCACGACCTCACCGCCGCGGCCTGGTTCGGCGGCTCCCTCATGGGCGCCGTCGGGCTCAACGGGGCGGCCGCGGCCGCGCAGGACCCGCGGGAGCGCACCCGCCTGTCCAACCTGGGGTGGAAGAAGTGGGCGCCGCTCCAGGCGGCGGCGCTGGTCGCCCACGGCGTCGCCGGCGCGGCGCTCATCGCCCAGAACAAGGGCCGGCTGGCCAGCCAGGAGGGGGTCGGCGGGGCGACGGTCTCCAAGGCCCTGATCACCGTGGTGGGCGCAGGGGTCACGGCGTACTCCCGCGTGCTCGGCAAGAAGATCGAGAAGCTCGCGGACGAGGGCGCGCAGGGCGCCACCGAGCCGCGCCCGGACGCCTCCCCGGAGCTGGCCTCCGCCCAGAAGCAGCTGAAGGTGCTCCAGTGGGTGATCCCGGCCCTGTCGGGCACCGTGGTGGTCCTCGGCGCCAAGCACGGTGAGATGCAGCGGCCGCGCAACGTGCTGCAGGGCTGGCTGCGCTGACCGCCGGCCCGCCACGGGGAACGGCCCGTCCCTCCGGGGGCGGGCCGTTCCCCGTGGCGGGGTCTAGACTTGGGGGGTTTGAGTCCTCCCCGCCGCACCCGGACGCCGTCGACGACGCCGGTGCGGCCCGAGCCGCCGGGCGGGGGGCGGACGTTCCGCGACGAAGGAGAACCGTGTCCCAGCATCCCATCCGAGTGGCCGTGGCCGGTGTCGGCAACTGCGCCTCGTCCTTGATCCAGGGCGTGCACTTCTACGCCGAGGCCGATCCGGCCGAGACCGTGCCGGGGTTGATGCACGTGGTCTTCGGGGACTACCACGTCTCCGACGTGCAGTTCGTGGCCGCCTTCGACGTCGACGCCGCGAAGGTCGGGGTCGATCTGTGCGAGGCGATCTCCGCCGGGCAGAACAACACCCTGGCCTTCGCCTCCGTGCCGCACACCGGGGTGACCGTCCAGCGCGGGCCGACCCTGGACGGGCTGGGCTCCTACTACCGGGAGATGGTCCAGGAGTCGGAGCAGGAGCCGGTGGACGTGGCCGCCGCGCTGCGGGAGGCGCAGGTGGATGTGCTGGTGTCCTATCTGCCGGTGGGCTCGGAGGAGGCCGACCGGTTCTACGCCCAGGCCGCCCTGGACGCCGGGGTGGCCTTCGTCAACGCGCTGCCGGTGTTCATCGCCTCCACCGAGGAGTGGGCGGGCAAGTTCACCGCCGCGGGGGTGCCGATCGTCGGGGATGACATCAAGTCCCAGATCGGGGCGACGATCACCCACCGGGTGCTGGCCAAGCTCTTCGAGGACCGCGGGTACGTGCTGGACCGCACGTACCAGCTCAACGTGGGCGGGAACATGGACTTCATGAACATGCTCGAGCGCACCCGGTTGGAGTCCAAGAAGATCTCCAAGACCCAGGCGGTGACCTCCAACGTTCAGCGGGAGTTCGGCACCAAGGACGTGCACATCGGGCCCTCCGACCACGTGCCGTGGTTGGAGGACCGCAAGTTCGCCTACGTGCGTCTGGAGGGCCACGGCTTCGGCAACGCCCCGATCTCCTTGGAGTACAAGCTGGAGGTGTGGGACTCCCCGAACTCGGCCGGGGTGATCATCGACGCGATCCGGGCGGCGAAGATCGGGCTGGACCGCGGGATCGGGGGGCCGCTGACCTCGGCGGCGGCGTACTTCATGAAGTCCCCGCCCGAGCAGCAGGCCGATGACACCGCCCGGGCGAACCTGGAGGCCTTCATCCGCGGGGAACGCGAACGCTGACCCCCGCCCCCGCCCGCTGAGGGGCGGGACAGGAGCCCCGCACCGGACCGGTGCGGGGCTCCCCCGCCCCCGGGCCGGCCTACACCCAGTCGTCGAGGCCGGCGCGGTGCAGCACGAACGCGGTGACGGGGTCGTAGAGGCGCGGCGGGAGGTTGTCGTCGAGCGGGACGGCGACCTCCACCTGCCCCTGCGCCTCGGCGACGAACACCCCGGGGTCGTTGCAGTCGGCGATCGCGATCGTCCGCAGCCCGCGCGAGCCGGCCGCCCCGGCGAGGCCGTGGTCGGCGACCACGAGGTCCGGCGGGTTCTGCCCGTCGCGGCGCAGCGTCTCCAGGGCCAGGGACATCGGCCCGGGGAAGTGGGTGTGCCGCAGACCCCCGTACTGCTCGACCATCACCACGTGCTCGATCTGGCGCACGTCGCCGTCCTCGAAGGCGAAGCCGTCCGGGACCCGGACGACGTGGGCGCCCGCGCGCCGGGCCACGCGCGCCAGCTGCGCGTAGACGGGGAACAGCCCGGCCGGGTGGCCCGTGGCGAAGAGCACGCGCCCGCCGGCGGCGACGACCTCCCCGAACACGCGCGCGTAGCGCTCCAGCGCGGCGACGGCGAGCTCGGCGGAGATCGTGTCCTGGCCCTCGACGTGGGAGCGGTCGGGCGAGATGCCGACCCGGTCGCGCATGAGCGCGAAGACCTCGTCGTACGTCCAGTCCCGGGTGCGGACCACGCCCATGTGCTGGTGCTGGTCGCCGTCGAGGAAGCCCTGGATGTTGCGCAGGTTCGCCTCCCGCGGGGTGGCCACCGCTCCGGTGAGACGGTGGCGGTCGAGGTGGCGGGCGAGGTCGGCGGGGGGGAGGAACGAAGTCGTCACCGTCCGAGTGTAGGCACGCTCCACGGGCTACCGTGGCGTACCCGCACGCGGTCCCGGACCCGGGCGTAGACCTCGGCCGTGGCCAGGGCGGTGCGCTCCCAGGAGTGCTCCCGGGCGCGGAGGGCCGCGGCGGCGCCCATGCGCGCCCGGGCCTCCGGGTCGCGGGCGAGCCCGAGGAGGGCGTGCGCCCACGACGCGGGGTCGCGGTCCGGGACGAGCCGCCCGGTGACCCCGTCGAGCACGGCGGTGCGCAGCCCGTCCACGTCCGTGGCCAGCACGGGGGTGCCGCAGGCCTGGGCCTCCAGCGCCACGAGGCCGAACGTCTCGGAGGAGGAGGGCACGGCCACCACGTCGGCCCGGCGCATCCGCTCCGCCAGCTGCGGAGCCGGCAGGGCCGGGCCGAACTGCACCGCGTCCGCCAGCCCGAGCTCGCGCACCTGCCGCTGCAGCCCGGCCGTGAACGCACGGGTGCCCACGCCCACGACCTCGAGCTCGACCGGCATCCCGGGCGCGTCCGCGCGGAGCCGGGCGAGCGCGTCCACCAGCACGTGCGGGCCCTTGAGCGCCTGCAGCCGGCCGGCGAAGAGCACCCGCAGCGGTCGGCCCGGGGAGCCGGGCCGGGACCCGTCCCGGCGGTCCCGGCCGGACCCGGCGGGGGAGAAGGCGGAGAGGTCCACCCCGGGCATGATCACGGTCAGCCGCGCCGGGTCGGCGTCGTAGAGCTCCACCATCTGCAGGGCCTCGGTGCGGGTGTTGACCACGGTGGCCTCGGCCCGGGCGATCAGCCCGGCCTCGGCCTCGGCGCGGGCGGCGGGCTCCAGCCCCTCCCCGGCCCGGGTCCGCAGGTTCTTGCCCAGGGCCGTGGTGTGCAGGGTGAGCACCAGGGGTACGCGCCAGTCGTCGGCGAGCGCCCGGCCCACGGTCCCGGAGAGCCAGTAGTGGGCGTGCACCACGTCGGGGCGGGGGGCCTCGGCGCGGAGCACCTCGGCGAAGGCGCCGGTCAGTCCCGGGAGGTCCTCCTTCGCGGCGCCGGCCGCCCCGGGCAGCGAGACCGTGAGCAGCCGCAGGCCCTCGCCGATGCGGGACGCCCGCACCCCCGCGGTGCGCGGCGCACCGGGGTCCCGGTCCAGGGTGGCCATGTCCACGGTGTGCCCGGCGGCCACCAGCGCCGCGGCGAGCTGGCGCACGTAGACGTTCATCCCGCCGGCGTCGCCGGACCCGGGTTGCTCGAGGGGACTGGTGTGCAGGCTGATCAGCAGGACGTGCAGCGGAGCGTCGGACACGGCTCCACTGTAGCCCCCGGCCCGGGTCCCGCCGGCGCCCGCGGGCGCCGCCCGGCCCGGGGGTGGGGCCCCGAAGCGCGGGGCGCGGGCGGGCGGGTGCGAGAATGGGACCCGTGAACCGTGCTGAGCCCGTCCCGTGCCCTCCGACCGGCGCCCGCGCCGGTGGCTCCCCCGGCGGCGTCGCGGGCGGGAGCACCGGCGGGCGCTCCGACCGCACTCCCGGCGCCCTGCCCGGAGACCTTCCCGGTGTCCTTGCCGACGACCTCTCCAGGAGCGTCCGGCCCGAGCGCAGCGCCGTGGTCGACCTCGCCGCGGTCCGCGCCAACGTGCGCAGGATCCGGGAGCTGGCCGGCCCCGCGCGACTGATGGCCGTGGTCAAGGCGGACGCCTACGGCCACGGGGCCGTGCCCGTGGCCCGCGCCGCCCTGGGAGCCGGCGCGCACGCCCTGGGCGTCGCCCACGTGGCCGAGGCCCTCACCCTGCGCGCGGCGGGGATCACCGCCCCGGTGCTCGCGTGGCTGCACACCGTGGACACGGACTTCCGCGCCGCCCTCGCCCAGGACGTCGAGCTCGGCGTCAGCGGGTGGGAGCTCGGCCCGGTCGCCGAGGCCGCCCGGGCGCTCGGCCGGCCGGCGCGCATCCACCTCAAGATCGACACCGGACTGGGCCGCAACGGCGCGACGGCCGAGCGGTGGCCCGAGCTCGTGCGCCGCGCCGCGCAGGCCGAGGCCGAGGGCCTCCTGCGCGTCACCGGCGTGTTCACCCACCTCGCCGTGGCCGACGAGCCCGCCCGGCCCGAGACCCGCGAGCAGCTCGAGCGCTTCCGCGCGGCCGTGGACACGGCGCGTGCCGCCGGGCTGCGCCCCGCGCTGCGGCACGCCGCGAACTCCCCGGGCCTGTTCCAGGCCGCCGGCCTCGAGCGCCCGGAGGACATGCTGCTGGACATGGTCCGCGTGGGGGTCGGCCTCTACGGTCTCTCCCCGTTCCCGGACCGCACGCCGCAGCAGCTCGGCCTGGTGCCGGCCATGACCCTGCGCAGCACCGTCAGCGCCGTCAAGGAGGTCCCCGCCGGGCAGGGCGTCTCCTACGGGCTGGGCTACGTGACCGATCGGCCCACCACCCTCGCCCTGATCCCGCTGGGCTACGCCGACGGCGTGCCGCGCTCCGGGACCGGCGGGCCGGTGCGCATCCTGGGGCGCACCTACCCCGAGGTCGGCCGGGTCGCGATGGACCAGCTGGTCGTGGACCTGGGCGCCCCCGGCCTGTCCGCGCCCGAGCACGGTCTGCTCGGCGCGGAGGCCGTCCTGTTCGGGGCCGGCGACGACCCCTCCGCGTCCGCCTGGGCGGACGCCGCGGGCACCATCAACTACGAGATCGTCACCCGCGTCTCGTCCCGCGTGCCCCGGGTGCACGTGGACGGCGCGGCGGCCGACGGGCAGGAGCGGGCATGAGCGAGTGGACCCTCACCCTGAGCGTGGACGGCCCGGAGCGGACCCAGGCCCTCGCCGAGCGGCTCGGGGCCCGGCTGCGCGCCGGGGACCTGCTGGTCCTCACGGGCGAGCTCGGCGCGGGCAAGACCACCTTCACCCAGGGGCTGGGCCGGGGCCTGGGGGTGCGCCCCGGCATCATCTCGCCCACGTTCGTGCTGGTGCGGCGCCACCCCAACGTCCCGGACGGGCCCCGCCCCGGCGGCCCGGACCTCGTGCACGTGGACGCCTACCGGCTGGAGAGCGCGGCGGAGGTCGACGACATCGACCTGGAGGACACCGTGGACTCGGCCGTCACCGTGGTGGAGTGGGGCGCCGGGAAGGTCGAGCACCTCGCCGACTCCCGCCTGGAGATCGTGCTGGAGCGCGCCGTGGGCGCCGCGCCCCCCGGCGGCGCGGCGGAAGGGCACGGGCCGCAGGACGGAACGGAGGACGACGGGACGGAGGACGAGGACGCGGAGCCCCGCCGGATCACGCTGACCGGGATCGGCCCGCGCTGGGCGGGCGGGCCCCCGCCGCTGGACCCGCCCGGGGAGGCCCCCGCGCGCGGGCACTAGAATGGCCTGGTGCTTCTCCTGTGCCTGGACTCCTCCGCCGTCGCCTCCGCCGCCCTCGTGACCGGGGCGGGCGGGATCGCCGGCTCCTTCGTGAGCCCCGACACCCGCTCCCACGCCGAGGTGCTGGCCCCCGCCGTCCGTGACCTGCTGGACGGGCACGGCCTGACCGGCGCCGGGCTCGACGGCGTGCTGGTGGGCACCGGACCCGGCCCCTTCACCGGGCTGCGCGCCGGGATCGCGACCGCCCGGGCGCTCGCCTTCGCGTGGGACCTGCCGCTGCACGGGCTGATGAGCCTGGAGGCCCTGGCCCAGGACGCCGCCGGGCACGCCCGGGCGGCCGGCCACGAGGAGTTCCTCGTGCTCACCGACGCCCGCCGCAAGGAGGTCTACTGGGCCCGCTACGTCCTGGAGCCCGACGGCCCGCGACGCGTCGCCGGGCCCGGGGTCGCCGTCGCGGAGCATCTCCCGGCGCTGCCCGCCTACGGCCGCGGCGCGGGGATCTGGGCGGAGCGGCTGGCCTTCCCCGTGCCGGCGTTCGCCGCGGCCCAGCCCACGGCGTCGTCGCTGGGGCTCGCCGCACTGCGCCTGCGCGCCCGCGGCGAGGAGCCCGGCCCGGACACGACGCCCCTGTACCTGCGCGAGTCCGACGCGAAGGTCCCCGGCCCCCGGAAGAAGGCCCTCGCGTGAGCGACCCCCGGCCTCCCTGGACCCTGCGCCGGATGACCGCCCGGGACCTGCCCGTGGTGCACGCCCTGGAGCAGGACCTCTTCCCGGCCGACGCCTGGCCGCTGGAGATGTTCTCCGCCGAGCTGGCCCAACCCGTGTGCTGGTACTGGGTGGCGGAGCTGGACGACCGGATCGTCGGCTACGCGGGACTGATGTGCATCCGCCCGGTCGGCGACGTCCAGACCATCGCCGTGCTGCCCGAGCTCGAGGGCCGCGGGATCGGCTCGGCGCTGCTGCGCACCCTGCACGGGCAGGCCCGCGAGCTCGGCGCCACCGAGGTGCTGCTCGAGGTCCGCGCCGACAACCCCCGCGCCCAGCGGCTCTACCGCCGCTTCGGCTACGAGCACATCCACACCCGGCCCCGCTACTACCGGGACGGCACCGACGCGCTGATCATGCGCCTGGACCTCACCACCCCGGAGCCCCCGAGCGCCCCGGGCCCGACCCGCCCCACGGAGGACGACCGATGACCGACGGACCGCTGGTGCTGGGCATCGAGTCCTCCTGCGACGAGACGGGCGTGGGGATCGTGCGCGGGCGCACCCTGCTCGCCAACGTCGTGTCCTCCTCGATGGACGAGCACGCGCGCTTCGGGGGCGTGATCCCCGAGATCGCCTCCCGGGCCCACCTCGACGCCCTCGTGCCCACGCTGCGCGAGGCCCTGGACCGGGCCGGCGTGGGCCTGGGCGAGCTCGACGCCCTGGCCGTGACCTCCGGCCCCGGCCTGGCCGGGGCGCTCATGGTGGGCGTGGCCGCCGCGAAGGCGCTCGCCGTGGCCACCGGCAAGCCGCTCTACGCGGTCAACCACCTCGTGGCCCACGTGAGCGTGGGCGTGCTGGAGGACTCGGGGATCGACGGCTTCCGGGGCGGCTTCGAGGACGGCCTGCCCCGGGACCTCGGCGCGCTGCTGGTCTCCGGCGGGCACACCGAGATCCTCGCCGTCGACGACCTCTCCCGGGACGTGCGGCTGCTCGGGGCCACGATCGACGACGCGGCCGGCGAGGCCTACGACAAGGTGGCCCGGGTCCTGGGGCTGGCCTACCCCGGCGGGCCGGCCATCGACGCCGCCGCCCGGGCCGGGGACCCCACGGCCTTCCGCTTCCCGCGCGGGCTGACCGCCGGGAAGTACCTGGGCTCGGCCGAGGGGCCCGGCCCGCACCGCTACGACTTCTCCTTCTCCGGGCTCAAGACGGCGGTGGCCCGCGTGGTCGAGGCCCACGAGGCGGAGGGCCGGGCGGTGCCGGTCGAGGACGTCGCGGCGTCCTTCCAGGAGGCCGTGGCCGACGTCGTCACGCGCAAGGCGGTGCTCGCGTGCACCGAGCAGGGGCTCGGCACGCTGCTGCTGGGCGGGGGAGTGGCGGCGAACTCGCGGCTGCGGGAGCTCACCGCCGAGCGCTGCGCCGCGCACGGGATCGAGCTGGTGGTCCCGAAGCTCTCCCTGTGCACCGACAACGGGGCCATGGTCGCGGCGCTCGCCGCCCGCGTCGTGGCCGAGGGCCGCGAGCCCTCGGGGCTGGGCTTCGCCGCCGACTCCTCCCTGCCCGTCACGACCGTCTCGGTCTGAGCCGGTCCGCGCCCGTCAGTCCACGGGCGTGACCAGGGTCCCGTCGGCGAGCCAGCTGCGCAGGTTGCGCAGGGTGAGCTCGGCCATGGCCCGCCGCGTCTGCACCGTGGCGCTGCCCACGTGCGGGAGCAGCACCACGTTCTCGAGCCGGCGCAGCGCGGGCGGCACGTGCGGCTCGGCGCGGTACACGTCGAGTCCGGCCCCGGCCAGCCGGCCGTCCTCCAGGGCGGCGACGAGCGCGGTCTCGTCCACGACCGCGCCGCGGGCGACGTTGACCAGGAAGCCCTGCGGGCCGAGGGCGTCCAGGACCGCGGCGTCGACCAGCGCCGCGGAGTCCGGGCCGCCGGGCACGGCGACCACCAGGACGTCGACGGCGGCGGCGAGCTCCGCGGGGGAGCGGTGGTAGCGGTGCGCGGCGCCGGGGACCGGCCGCCGGTTGTGGTAGTGGATCTCGCAGCCGAGCGCGATGAGGCGGTGGGCCACGGCCCGGCCGATCCGGCCGAGGCCGAGGATGCCGACGCGGCGCCCGGAGGCGTGCACGGTCAGGGGGTAGTTGCCGGTCGACTCCCACTCCCCGCGGCGCACGAAGCGGTCGGCCGCGGAGAACCGGCGCAGCACGTCGAGGTAGAGGGCCAGCGCGGTGTCCGCCACCGCGTCGGTCAGCACGTCCGGGGTGTTGCTCATCCGGATCCCGCGCGCGGCGGCCTCGGCGGCGTCCGTCCCGTCGTAGCCCACGCCGAAGTGCACGACGGCCTCCAGCCGGGGCAGGCGGGCCATGAGCTCCCGGTCCACGCCGGTGCGCCCGGAGCACACCGCCACGCGCACCTCCCCGGCGTGCCGGTCCAGGAACTCCTCCCGCTCGCGGGCGTCCGCGGGCAGGCGCAGCGCCGAGTGCTCGGCGGCGAGGGTCTCCTCCACCAGGGGGTGCAGGGCGCCGATCTGCAGGACGGGGCCCTGCGGCACGGTGCCGCCCGGACGGGTCGGTTCGCTCATGTCTGCCACCTGTGGGGGACGGGAGCCCGCGGGGGCTCGGCCGGACGGGACGCTCAGTCGTTCTCGCGGGTGCGGCGCACGATGTCGAGGGCGACGGCGTGCAGGTCGCCGCCGTGGGCGCGGGCCACGGCCCGCTGGCGCTGGTAGCCGGCGCCCTCCCGCAGGATCCGCTCCACGTCGGAGAGCTCCTGCGCGCAGCCCAGCCGCGCGGCGACGGGCTCGAGCCGGTCGAGCAGGCCGAGCAGGTCCTCGCGCAGGTCCCGCTCGGTGTTGTCCGCGCCCGTGATGACCTCGGCGTCCAGGCCGTAGCGGGCGGCCCGCCACTTGTTCTCCTGGATGTGCCACGGCCTCAGCCGGACGGGCTCGCGGCCGGCCTCGACGTCGCGGGACAGGGACTCGGCGAGGCACTGGGTGAGGGCGGTCAGCGCCCCGACCTCCCAGAGGGTCGAGAGCCCGTCGCAGAACCGCACCTCGTCGGTGCCCAGCCGCGGCACGGGGCGCACGTCCCAGCGCGCCTCGCTGAGTTCCTCGATGATGCCGGTGGCGACCATGTCCTCGATGCACTGCTCGTAGGCGTCCCAGGACGGGAAGTGGTAGGGCAGCCCGGCGGTGGAGAGCTGCTGGAAGATCATGGAGCGCTGGGACGCGTAGCCGGTGTCCTCCCCGGCCCAGAAGGGGGAGTTCGAGGACAGGGCCAGCAGGTGCGGGTAGTAGGTCAGCAGCCCGTCGAGCACCGGCAGGGCCTTGGCCCGCGAGTCCAGGCCCACGTGCACGTGCACCCCGTAGATGACCATCTGCCGGCCCCAGTACTGGGTCCGGTCCACGAGCTTATGGTAGCGCTGCTTGTCGGTGACCTGCTGGTCCTGCCAGCGGGCGAAGGGGTGGGTGCCGGCGGCGAAGATCTCGAGGCCCTGCGGGTCGGTGACCTTGTGGATCTCGTCCATCATGGCCGCCAGCTGCTCGGTGGAGTGGGCGACGTCGCGGCACACCCCGGTGACCATCTCCACGGTGTTCAGCAGGAACTCCCCGGTCAGCTGCGGGTGGTCGCCGTCGGTGCCCCACTCGGGGTGGGCCTCCAGGACCGCCTCGAACGTCTCCCGGCCGCGCGGCACGAGGTCGCCCGTGGTGCCGTCCACCAGGGCGATTTCCCACTCGACGCCCAGCGTCGACTGGTCGGAGCGGGCGAACGAGATCTCCACGCGGCAGGTCCTCCGTGCTCTGCGGGCGTGCTCGCCCGCGCGGTGGCGGGCCGGATCGCCCGGTCGGGTGCGGGGCAGTTCGCCCGCGGAGCCCTCAGTCTACGGTTTCGACGACGAGGACGACGCGCCGCTCCGCGGCCCCCGGGCCCGCGCCCGGGCCCGTGCGGGTGAGCACGAGGGTGGCGCGGCCGGGTCCCTTCGGCGCGAGCTGGCGGCGCAGCTGCTCCGGGGTGACGTCGGTGCCGCGCTTCTTGATCTCGAGGGTGCCGACCTCGTGCTCCCGCACCCACCGCTTGAGCACCTTCACGGTGTGCGGCAGCACCTCCCGCACCCGGTAGGCGCGGGCCAGCGGCGTGCGGACGAGCTCGTCGGAGCTCAGGTAGGCGATCCGCGGGTGGATCAGCCGCGCGTCCAGCCGGCGGGCGAGATCGGTGACGAGGCCCGCGCGGATCACCGCGCCGTCCGGCTCGTACAGGTACGACCCCACCGGACCCACCACCGCGTCCGCGTGGGCGGGGTCGAGGTCCTCCGGGCTGGTGAGCTCCGTGGACCCGTGCTCGGAGAGGACGAGGGCCGCCCGCCGGACACCGGGCCGGGCCACCGCGTTGAACCACAGCACGGCCTCGACCACGTCCCCGCGGTCGGACACCCACTGCGCCTCGCACCCGGCCGGCACCGCCTCGTGGGGGATGCCGGGGCCCAGCTTCACCCCCACGGGCAGCCCCCGCGCGGCGAGCGCCTCGACGAAGGACAGCGGCGGGGAGAACGCCTCGGGGTCGAAGATCCGGCGGGTCCCGGACGACGACGTCTCGCGCCGGGCCGGGTCCAGCCAGACCCCGTCCGGCGGCCCGCCGGGGAGCCCGTCCAGGTCCAGGGACGCGGCGTCGGCGTGCAGCACCGTGGCCTCGGGGAAGGGGCGGAGGTTGAGCAGGGCCACCGCGGCCGTGGTCTCGTCGAGCTCCACCGCCGTGACCCGCCGGTCCAGGGAGGCCAGGGCCAGGGCGTCGGCGCCGATGCCGCAGCCGAGGTCCGCCACGTGGGCGAGGCCGGCGTCGGCGAAGCGGCGGGCGTGCAGGGCGGCCACGCGCAGCCGGGTGGCCTGCTCGAGGCCGGCCCGGGTGAACAGCATCCGCTCGGCGAAGTCCCCGAACTTGGCGCGCGCCCGCGTGCGCAGCCTCGCCTGGGTGAGGACCGCGGAGACGAGCCCGGCGTCGTGGCCCTGGGCCCGCAGCCGGGTCGCCGCCGCGAGGGCGTCGTCGGCGTCGTAGGGGCCGGTCCGCTCCAGCAGCCGGCGTCCCTCGTCCGTGAGCAGGGGTGCGATGTCGGTCGCCTCGTCGCGCATGGGGTCACCCTATCCGGCCCCGGCCCGGCCCCCGGTGCGCCCGGGCGCCGGCCGGTCAGTAGAACGCGGCGAGGCGGCCCCGGGGGCCGTCGATGACCGTCACCGGGGTCTCGAAGACGCGGCTGAGGACCGCGTCGTCCATGATCTCCCGCGGCTCGCCGAACTCGGCGACCCGGCCGTCCTTCACGGCGCAGATCCGGTCGGCGTAGTGGCTGGCGAAGTTGATGTCGTGCAGGACGATGAGGATGGTGCGGCCCATCTCGTCGCAGGCCCGCCGCAGGTGCTGCATCATCGACACGGCGTGGCGCATGTCCAGGTTGTTCAGGGGCTCGTCCAGCAGCACGTGGTCGGTCTCCTGGGCCAGGACCATGGCCACGTAGGCGCGCTGGCGCTGCCCGCCGGAGAGCTGGTCGAGGTAGCGGTGCTCCAGCGGCCGCAGCCCGAAGAAGTCGATGTACCGGCTGACGACCTCCTCGTCCACCGCGGTCAGCCGGCCGTGGCTGTGCGGGAAGCGCCCGAAGCCGACCAGCTGGCGCACCGTGAGCCGGGTGACGTAGTGGTTCTCCTGGCGCAGGACGGAGACGATCCGGGCGAGGTCCTTGGACTTCGTGCGGGCCACGTCGTAGCCGGCGATGTCGATGGTCCCGGCGTCGAGGCCGAGCAGCCGCCCGATCATGGTCAGGAGCGTGGACTTGCCCGCACCGTTGGGGCCGACCAGGGCGGTCATCCCGCCCGAGGGGATCTCCAGGTCCACGGGGCCGATGGTGACCTCGCTCCCGTAGTCCTTGCGCACGTTGGTGAGGGTGATCACAGCCGGCCCTTTCGGAGGATGACGTAGAGGAACACGGAGCCGCCGACCAGCTCGATGATGATCGAGACCACGCCCTGGGCGTAGAAGACGTGGTTGAGGACGAAGTAGGCGCCCGTGAGGACGAGGAACCCGGTGAGGACCGCCACGGGGAAGACGCGGCGGTGGTCGTAGGTGTCGGCGAACTGGTAGGCGAGCGTGGCCACCAGGAAGCCCAGGAACGTCATGGGGCCGACCAGCGCCGTGGAGACCGCCATCAGCACGGAGACGAGGAAGAGCGTGCGCATGACCTCGCTCCGGTGCCGCAGGCCCAGGTTCAGGCACACGTCCCGCCCCAGGGCGAGCACGTTGAGGCGGGCGCAGCTCAGCCACAGGGCGCCGCCGGCCAGCACGCACAGGGGGACGGCCACCGGCAGGTAGTCGGCGTGGGCGTTCGTCACCGAGCCGAACAGCCGCGCGGAGAGCACGTCGAAGTCGCTGGGGGAGAGCAGGCGCTGCATGAACGTCGAGACCGACCCGAGCCCGCCCCCGATGATGATGCCCACGAGCAGCATGACCTGCAGGTTCCCGTACCGGCCGGAGAGCAGCCATCCGTAGAGGGCGAGGGAGAGGCCCACCATGAGGGCGACCTGCAGCAGGAACTGCGGGACGCCCTGGAGGACGAGGATCCCGGCGGCGCCCAGGAAGTAGACCGTGGAGGTCTGGATCGCCACGTAGAGGGACTCGAAGCCCATGATCGACGGGGTGATGATGCGGTTGTTGGTGGCCGTCTGGAAGCCCACGGTGGCCATCGCCTGGCAGAAGGCCACGACCGCCATGATCACGACGGCGGTGACCCGGCGCTCCGCGATCCGCCAGAAGCCGTCCGAGCCGACCGGCATCGGGTTGTCCCAGGCGAGCAGGCCGAAGGCGAAGCCGGCCGAGGCGAGGGCCAGCACGGCCACCACGGTCCAGTACCGCCGCCGGGCCCGGGGCGAGGGGAAGGCGCCGGCGCCGCGCCGGCCGGCCGGGGCCGGCGGCGCCGCGGCCGGGATCGTCGCGGGGGTCGCGGTCACGGCCTCAGACACGTCGGCGCTGCCTGAGGAGCAGGTGGATGAACACGACGGCGCCGAGGATCCCGAGGATCACGGACACCGGGATCTCGAAGGGCATGATGACGATCCTCCCGATCAGGTCGCACACCGTCACGACGGCGATGCCCAGCAGGCAGACCCACGGCAGGTTGCTGCGCAGGTCGTCGCCGCGGACCATCGAGACGATGTTGGGGACGATGAGGCCCAGGAACGGCAGGTTGCCGACGACGACGGTCACCACGCCGGTGGCCACCGCGATCAGCCCGGTGCCGAGCAGGACGGTCCGGTGGTAGTCCAGGCCGACGTTGGTGGCGATGTCCTCGCCGAGCCCGGCGACGGTGAGCCGGTCCGCCACGAGGAACACCGCGACGACGACCAGCAGCACGATCCACAGCACCTCGTACTGGCCGCGCAGGACGGAGATGAAGCTGCCGGCGAACCAGACGCCCAGGCTCTGCAGCATGTCGGTCTGCAGCGCCAGGAACGTCGAGACGGACCCGACCACCGCGCCCAGCATGATCCCCACGATGGGGACGATCAGCGAGGAGCGCAGCGACACCCGGCGCAGGAAGAGGAAGAAGATCATGGTTCCCAGGAAGGCCGCGGCCACGGCGCCGACCATCCGGGTGAGGAGGCTCGCCGTGGGGACCAGCAGCGTGACCACGAGCAGGCCGAGCCCCGCCCACTCGGTGGTGCCCGTCGTGGTGGGCTCCACGAACCGGTTCTGCGTGAGCAGCTGCATCACCAGCCCGGACATCGCCATGGCGGCCCCGGCGAGCACCAGGGCCACGGTGCGGGGGATGCGGGTGATGGCGAACATCTCGCCGCCGCCCTCGGCGCCGAACACGTCGTAGACCCCCGTGAGGAGGGACACGGCCAGCAGCGCGAGGACCGCGAGCGCGCCGGCGAGCAGCTTCCGGTCGAACAGCGCGCCCTTGTTCCCCGGGCTGCTCCCGGCCCGGTGCCCCGGTGTGGTCGTGGTCATGGGTGTGCCTCTCCTCCGGCCTCGTGCCCGGCGCGGGACGGTGGTGGTGCCGCCGTCGGCAGCCCCACCACCGTCGTCCGCACGGTCGGTCAGTTCTGCTCGCCCATGGCGTCGGCCAGGGTGTCGAAGAACTCCGTGTAGGTCTGGATGCCCTCGTTGGTGTACGTGTCCTTGGGCATGTACACCACGTTGTCCTCCTGCACGGCGGTGACGTTGCGCAGCGCCTCGGCGTTCTCGACGACCTCCTGCGCGGGCGTGTACTCGGCGTCGTCGGGGCTGACCGCCGCGTCGCGGTCCATCACGAGGATCCAGTCGGGGTTCGAGTCGGCGATCGCCTCGACCGAGATGTCGTCGCCCTGGTGGTCGTCGGTGGCCCCGTCGACCTCGAGGGCGGGTGTGAAGTCGAAGATCTCGAACAGCGGACCCAGGGTCCGCCCCACCTCGGGGGCGATGTAGCCGATCTCGCCGCCGGAGACGGTGACGGCCATGACCGTGTCGCCGGGCTGGTACTCCTCGACGACGCGCTGCATCGCCGCGTCGAAGGCGCCGTTGATCTCCTCCGCCTCCGCGGTCCGGTCGAAGATCTCGCCCAGCACCGAGGTCTGCCGCTTCAGCTCCTCGTCGAAGGGCTGGTCCTCCCGCGGGTCGAGCTCGACGATGCTGGCGTCCGGCACGAGGTCGGCGAAGTCGTCGCGGAAGTCCGCGAAGCGCTGACCGTTGACGATGAGGTCGGGCTCGGCCGCGACGACGGCCTCGAGGTCGGGCTCGCGGTGGTTGCCGAGGTCGGTGACGGACTCGTCGTCGGCGTAGGCGATGGTGTCCGGCATCAGGGCGCGCGGGGCGGCCACCAGCTCGACGCCCCAGTCGGCCAGCGTCTCGAAGGTGCGGTTGTCGGTGGCGACGACCGATGTCGGCGGGGTGCTCACGGTCTGGGTGCCGTAGTTGTCCTCGACCTCGACCGTGGCGGCGGCAGAGGGCTCGGCGGACGCCGTCTCGCCGCCCTGGGCTCCGCTGCAGGCGGTGAGGGCGAGGGCGCTGACGGCGGCCAGGGCGGCGGCCGGGTACGGTGTGCGGTTCATGGTGGTCCTTCGTGCGGGGATTTCGGGTGCGGAGTCCCGCCGTGCCGCCCCCGGCGGGGCGCACGGCGGGCCGCGCACGGGGCGACGTCCCGGTGCGCGGGCACGGGACGTCGGGGCGGCACCGGTTCTCGGCCGAGGTAAGGCTTGCCTTACCGCTCAACCTAGAGGGTGCCGGGCGGGTGAGGCAAATCATTGGCGAACAGCGGCGTGCCCTAATTCGGCGGCCGGGAGCGCCCGTCCCACCGCGCTGGCACTCGCCTTGACCGACTGCCAGCCCCCTCCTACAGTGGGCCTTGGCACTCTCCGGGTGAGGGTGCTAAGGGCCAGGCGATCGATCGGCACCGCGACGACGGTTGGTGCGCCAACCGGCCCGAAGCACGACGGCGGGCCCTGCCCGCGGTCGCCCACCGCTTTCCACGCCTACAGAGAAGGAGAGATCGTGTCGGTCTCCATCAAGCCCCTCGAGGATCGCATCGTCGTCCAGCCGCTCGCCGCCGAGCAGACCACCGCGTCCGGTCTCGTCATCCCGGACACCGCCAAGGAGAAGCCCCAGGAGGGCAAGGTCCTGGCCGTGGGCCCCGGCCGCGTCGACGACTCCGGCAACCGCATCCCGGTCGACGTCAAGGAGGGCGACGTCGTGATCTTCTCCAAGTACGGCGGGACCGAGGTCAAGTACAACGGCGAGGAGTACCTGGTGCTCCCGGCCCGCGACGTCCTCGCCGTCGTCGAGAAGTAGAACCGGCGCAGCAGACCCCGCAGTCCTGACGAAGGGTGCCCGCCGCGCGCCCCGCTTCCCCGGCGGGCCGCGGCGGGCACCCTTCGTCGCTCCCGATCACCGAACCCCGCTGGACCACCAGCCACCCAGAAGGAGCTCTTCGCCCATGGCCAAGCAGCTGGCATTCGACGACGCCGCCCGCAAGTCCCTCGAGAACGGCGTCAACAAGCTCGCCGACACCGTCAAGGTCACCCTCGGCCCCCGCGGGCGCAACGTGGTGCTCGACAAGAAGTGGGGCGCCCCCACGATCACCAACGACGGCGTGACCATCGCCCGCGAGGTGGAGCTCGACGAGCCCTACGAGAACCTCGGCGCCCAGCTCGCCAAGGAGGTGGCGACCAAGACCAACGACGTCGCCGGCGACGGCACCACCACCGCCACCGTCCTGGCCCAGGCGCTCGTCAAGGAGGGCCTGCGCAACGTGGCCGCCGGCGCCGACCCGCTGAGCCTCAAGCGCGGCATCGAGCAGGCCGTCGAGGCCGTCGCGCAGCGGCTGCTGGACAACGCCCGCCCGGTCGAGGGCGTCAACGTCGCCCACGTGGCGACCATCTCCGCGCAGGACCCCGCGATCGGGGAGCTCATCGCCCAGGCCTTCGAGACGGTCGGCAAGGACGGTGTCATCACGGTCGAGGACGGCTCCAGCACCGAGGTGGAGCTCGAGGTCACCGAGGGCATGCAGTTCGACAAGGGCTACCTGTCCCCGTCCTTCGTGACCGACGCCGAGCGCCAGGAAGCGGTCATGGAGAACTCCCTGGTGCTGCTGTACCAGGGCAAGATCTCCTCCGTGCAGGAGCTCATGCCGGTCCTGGAGAAGGTCCTCCAGGCCAAGAAGCCGCTGACCATCATCGCGGAGGACGTCGAGGGCGAGGCCCTGTCCACCCTGGTGGTCAACAAGCTGCGCGGCACGCTCGACGTCGTGGCGCTCAAGGCCCCCGGCTTCGGCGACCGCCGCAAGGCGATCCTGCAGGACCTCGCGGTGCTCACCGGCGGTGAGTTCATCACCTCGGAGCTCGGCATCAGCCTCGACCAGGTGACCCTGGAGCAGCTGGGCACGGCCCGGCGCGTCACGGTGACCAAGAACACCACCACGCTGGTCGACGGCGGCGGGACCCCGGAGCAGATCCAGGAGCGCGTCGCCACGATCCGCGCCGAGGCGGAGCGCACCGACTCCGAGTGGGACCGCGAGAAGCTCCAGGAGCGGCTCGCCCGCCTCGCCGGCGGGGTGTCCGTGATCAAGGTCGGCGCGGCCACCGAGGTCGAGGCCAAGGAGCGCAAGCACCGCATCGAGGACGCCGTCTCCTCGACCCGCGCGGCCCTCGAGCAGGGCATCGTCTCCGGCGGCGGCACCGCCCTGGTGCACGCCGCGAAGGTCCTCGACGAGTCCGACCTCGGGCTCACCGGCGACGCGGCGACCGCGCTGGGCATCGTCCGCCGCGCGCTGCGCCAGCCGCTGTACTGGATCGCGCAGAACGCCGGCCAGGACGGGGCCGTGGTCGTCTCCCGCGTGACCGACCTCGAGCCCGGCCACGGCTACGACGCCGCCGCCGGCGAGTACGTCGACATGGTCGCCGCCGGCATCATCGACCCGGTCAAGGTCACCCGCTCGGCGCTGCAGAACGCCGCGTCCATCGCGGCGCTCGTGCTCACCACGGAGACCCTCGTGGCGAACAAGCCCGCCGAGGACGCGGGGCACGGCCACCAGCACTGACCTGCGCCGCCCGTCCGACGGACCCGTCCCGCCCGCGCGGGGCGGGTCCGTCGGCCGTTGCCGTCCGCGCCCGGTCCACCTCCGGTAGAGTGCGGAGGTCCCGTCCGACCACTGCCCGCGCCCCTCGGCGGCACGGTGCGCCCAGGAGATGCCCATGACCAGCCTTCGCGAGCAGGGGGTCCCGGCCGACGCGGCCACGGCCCGGCGGGTGGCCCGGTACGCGGGGTTCCGTCCGGAGGTGCAGGGGCTGCGGTTCGTGGCGGTGCTGCTGGTGGTGCTCTACCACGTGTTCCTCGGGCGGGTCTCCGGCGGGGTGGACGTGTTCCTGCTGATCTCGGCGTTCTTCCTCACCCTGTCCTTCGTGCGCAAGCTCGAGGCCGGACAGCCGCTCGCCCTGGGACGCTACTGGCTGCACGTGTTCAAACGCCTCCTGCCCCTGGCCGTGCTCACAATCCTGGGCACCCTCGTCCTGGTGGCCGCCGTCTACCCCGACGCCGACGTGGCGCGGTGGCGGTCCGAGGGGCTGGCCTCGGTGTTCTACGTGGAGAACTGGGCGCTGGCGCTGAACGCGGTGGACTACTACGCGGCCGACCACTCCACGGCCTCCCCGTTCCAGCACTTCTGGTCGCTGTCGGTGCAGGGACAGGTGTTCCTGGTCTGGCCGCTGGTGTTCGGGGTGGCCTGGCTGCTGGGCCGGTGGCGGGGGTGGCGGCCGGTGCCGGTGCTGGCGGTGGCCTTCGCCGGGATCTTCGTCGTCTCCCTGGGGTGGTCGGTGCACACCACGGCCACCCAGCAGGCCTTCGCCTATTTCGACACCCGGGCCCGGTTGTGGGAGTTCGCCCTGGGCTCGCTGCTGGCCCTGGCCCTGCCGTATCTGCGGCCCTCGCCCCGGGTGCGGGTGGTGCTGGGCTGGGCGGGGCTGGTGAGCATGGTCTCGGTGGGCGTGCTGGTGGATGTGCAGGGCGCGTTCCCGGGGTGGATCGCGCTGTGGCCGCTGGTCTCGGCGGCGGCGATCATCGTGGCCGGGCGTTCGGGGTCCCCGTTCGGGCTAGACCGGATCCTGGCCTCGAAGCCGTTGGTGCGGCTGGGGGACGCCTCCTACGCGCTGTACCTGGTGCACTGGCCGCTGCTGATCACCTACCTGGTGCTGCGCGACCGGCCGATGGCCGGACCCCGCTCGGGGGTGGCCCTGATCCTGGTCTCGCTGGTGCTGGCGGTGCTGGCCACGACGCTGGTGGAGCGCCCGTTCCAGCGCTGGGCCTGGCCCGAGCGCACCAAGCGGCGCCTGGCGATGTCGGTGGTCGTGAGCCTGGCCCTGGTAGCCATGCCCGTGCTCGCCTGGCAGCACATCGAGGAGCGGCGCACCGCCCAGGTCCTGGCCGCCGCGGACCGCAACAACCCCGGGGCCGCCGTCCTGGAGCCCGGCTTCGAGTTCCGCGGCGACCCGGACGCCCCCGTCCTGCCCCTGCCCGAGGACCTGCCCAAGCAGCCGGCCTCCCTCGGCACGCCCTGCCCCGAGGACGTCGGCCTCCCGGAGGACTACCGCCGCTTCTGCCACGAGAGCGTGCCCCAGGAGGAGGCCCGGCGGACCGTGCTCGTGGTGGGCAACAGCCACCTCCAGCACTGGCTGCCCGCCCTGCGCCCTCTCGCGGAGGAACGGGGCTGGCGGGTCCTCACCTACATCCAGCCGGGCTGCTTCTACGCCTCCGCGGAGGACCAGCCGGGATCGGCGAGCTGCCGGGCGTGGTTCGAGGGCGCCGGGGACATGCTCGGCGCGGTCGACCCCGGGCTCGTCCTGGTCCAGTCCACCTTCACCGACACGCAGCGGGAGTTCACCCGGCCCGGGCTGGAGGACCGGGTGCGGGAGCTCACCGGCGCCGGGGTGCCCGTCGTCGGGATCCGCGACACCCCCCGCTTCCCGGAGGCGCCGGCGCAGTGCGCCGTGCGCGACGGCGCCGACGCCCCCGGCTGCACCTTCGACCACCCCATGGTCGGCACCCCCGACCCCGCGGCGCCGCTGGCCGAGGAGCTGCCCCTGTACTCGGTCATGGACCTCACCGACCTGATCTGCCCGGACGGCCGGTGCCCACCGGTGATCGGCAACGTCTACGTCTACTGGGACGACGACCACCTCAGCCGCGTCTACTCCGAGACCACCGCCCCGATCTTCGGCCGGCGGCTCCTCGAGGCCCTGGCCACCGACGGCGTCACGCCCTGACGCCCCCGCTCCACCTCCCCCCACCCCCCCCCCGCACGTCCTGGAGATCCTGTGACCACCACGCTCGACCGTTCGTCCGACCCGTCCGGTGCCGCCGCCCACCCGCGCACCGGGCCGTCCCGGTACGCGGGGTTCCGTCCGGAGGTGCAGGGGCTGCGGTTCGTGGCGGTGCTGCTGGTGGTGCTCTACCACGTGTTCCTCGGGCGGGTCTCCGGCGGGGTGGACGTGTTCCTGCTGATCTCGGC